>NZ_JBHTUV010000010.1:123102-209614 GCF_042793475.1 Microbacterium sp. NPDC056569
AACTATCTCCCTGGGGGTTTTCGACTATCTAAAGACAAGGGCGCTCGCAAACAATTTCTGGGCCGGTTAGTCACGTCCACACCATAAGCGCGTATGCCTCGATCCGAGGCATCCGCTCTTCCCTGTGTTCCGGCGGTCCGGTGTGCCGACGTCAGCTGATCTTCCTGCGGTAGATCGCCATCGACGCGATGTAGGCGACGACGAGGATGCCGACCAGCCACGCCATCGCGACCCAGATGTCGGTGCCGACCGGCTGGCCGGCGAACAGCGCGCGCATCGAGTCGACGATCGAGGTGACCGGCTGGTTCTCGGCGAACCACTGCACCGGAGCGGGCATGCTCTCGGTCGGGACGAACGCCGAGCTGATGAACGGCAGGAAGATGAGCGGGTACGAGAAGGCGCTCGCACCGTCCACCGTCTTCGCCGTCAGGCCCGGGATCACCGCGAGCCACGTGAGCGCCAGCGTGAACAGCACCAGCATGCCGATCACTCCCAACCAGGCGCCGAAGCTCGCGCCCGTTCGGAATCCCATCAGGAACGCGACGCCGATGACGAGCGCCAGCGAGACGACGATCGACACCAGCGACGTCAGCACATGGGCCCAGAGCACCCCCGACCGCGAGATCGGCAGCGACTGGAACCGCTCGAAGATGCCGCTCTGCAGGTCGAGGAACAGCCGGTAGGCCGTGTACGCGATGCCCGAGGCGATCGTGATCAGCAGGATGCCCGGCAGCATGTAGTCGATGTACGACCCCTGGTCGGCGCCGGTGTTGATCGCTCCGCCGAAGACGTAGACGAACAGCAGCATCAGGGCGATCGGGGTGACCGCTGTCGTGATGATGGTGTCGGGGCTGCGCAGGATGTGACGCAGCGACCGGCTGGTGAGAACGGCGGTGTCGCCGATGGCGTGAGTGGTCATCGCCCTTCCTTCCGTGTCGTGGCGGCGCCGTCCTGGGCGTCGCCGGGCTCTGCGGTGTCGTCCTCGCCGGTGAGGGCGAAGAAGACGTCCTCGAGGCTGGGCTGCTTCTCGATGTACTCGACCTTCGCCGGCGGCAGCAGCTGCGTGAGCTCGCTGAGCGTGCCGTCGACGATGATGCGGCCCTTGTGGAGGATCGCGATGCGGTCGGCGAGCTGCTCGGCCTCCTCGAGGTACTGCGTGGTCAGCAGCACGGTCGTGCCGCCCCGCGTCAGCTCCCGCACCGCGTCCCAGACCTCGAGGCGGGCCGCGGGGTCGAGACCGGTCGTGGGCTCGTCGAGGAAGATCACCGGCGGGTCGCCGATGAGGCTCATCGCGATGTCGAGCCGGCGGCGCATGCCGCCCGAGTACGTCGACACCTTGCGGGAGCCGGCATCGGTCAGCGAGAACCGCGCGAGCAGTCCGTCGGCGATCGCGCCGGGATCCTTGAGGTGGCGCAGCTGCGCGATGAGCACGAGGTTCTCGCGGCCGGTCAGCACCTCGTCCACGGCGGCGAACTGCCCGGTGAGGCTGATCGTCTCGCGCACCTTCTGGGACTGCGCCGCGACGTCGAACCCGGCGATCGCGGCGGTGCCGGCATCCGCTTTCAGCAGTGTCGACAGGATGCGGACGACCGTGGTCTTGCCGGCGCCGTTCGAGCCGAGCAGTGCGAAGATGCTCCCTCGCGCCACGTCGAAGTCGACGCCGCGCAGCACGTGCAGGTCCTTGTAGGACTTCTCGAGCCCCTCGACCCGGATGGCGGTGTCGGTGGTCATTTCTGTTCTCCTCGTTCTGCGTCGTCGATCGCCTTGTTGAGGCGCGAGCGCTCCTTGTCGATCCACTGCTTGCCCGAGTAGGCGGCGGTGAACTCCTCGGCGAAGGCGGAGGCGTCCTCGCCGACGATGTCGCGCACCGGCGTGCCGTCGGCGGCCGCGCGCTCCCAGAGGTCGGCGGAGTCGCCGAGCATCTGCATCATCGTGACGCCGTCGGTCATCCCGCCGACGGTCATGAAGTACCGGTCCAGCGCCTTCGCGGCGGCGCGGTAGGGCTCAGGCAGGGCCTCGATGCGCGCCTTGTACTGGCGGTACTGCTTCTTCTGCTCGAGCGAGCCGGTGACGACTTCGTACCACTTGGCGGCCATGATCAGTCCTCTTCCTGGGGGTTGGCGTTGCTGTCTGCGTGTTCGCGGTGGAGCTGTTCGATGCGTTCTGCGAGGAAGCTCCAGGTCCTCCAGAACTCCGCGAGCTGCTCGCGGCCCTGCGTGTTGAGGGAGTACACCTTGCGCGGCGGTCCCTTCTCCGACGGGACCTTCTCGACGTCGACGAGGCCGCGCTGCTCGACCCTGACCAGCAGGGCGTAGACCGTGCCCTCGGCGATGTCGGAGAAGCCCTGGTCCCGCAGCCACGAGGTGATCTCGTACCCGTAGGCGGGCCGGCCGGAGAGGATCGCGAGCACGATGCCCTCCAGCGTGCCCTTGAGCATCTCGGTCTCCTGCTTGCCCATCGCGCACCTCCTTCTGACTACTCAGTGTTGTTGACTACTGGTAGACAGTAACACTAGGTACTGGTACTTAGCAACAGCGAATACCAAGATTCTCCGAGGGTGGAGAACAAGAAGAGCGGATGCCTCGGATCGAGGCATCCGCTCAAAGCGATGTCAGGGGGAGTGCCGGTGGTGGGAGTCGAACCCACACGCCCTTTCGGGCAACCGAGTTTGAGTCGGTCGCGTCTGCCATTCCGCCACACCGGCCCGCGCGCCGTGCCGCGCGTCCGCGATTGACCATACCGTAGGATTCAATGGTGACTGAGCAGGAGCAGACCGCCGCATCGACGGCATCCACCCCCCGCCGCGTCGTGGTCGCCGAAGACGAGTCGCTCATCCGGCTCGACATCGTCGAGATCCTCCGCGACAACGGATTCGACGTCGTCGGCGAAGCCGGAGACGGAGAGACCGCGGTGGCCCTCGCCACCGAGCTGCGCCCCGACCTGGTGATCATGGACGTCAAGATGCCGCAGCTGGACGGCATCTCGGCCGCCGAGAAGCTCAGCAAGAACCACATCGCCCCGGTCGTCCTGCTCACCGCCTTCAGCCAGAAGGAGCTCGTCGAGCGCGCGAGCGAGGCCGGTGCCCTCGCATACGTCGTCAAGCCGTTCACTCCGAACGACCTGCTGCCCGCGATCGAGATCGCGCTGGCCCGCTACGAGCAGATCATCACACTCGAGGCCGAGGTCGCCGACATGGTCGAGCGCTTCGAGACCCGCAAGCTCGTCGACCGCGCCAAGGGCCTCCTCAACGAGAAGATGGGCCTCTCCGAGCCCGAGGCCTTCCGCTGGATCCAGAAGGCGTCGATGGACCGCCGCCTCACGATGCAGGACGTCGCCAAGGCGATCATCGAGCAGCTCGCGCCCAAGAAGGGCTGAGCCCCCGAACGCGAAGAGAAGCGGATGCCTCGAGCCGAGGCATCCGCTTCTCTCGTTCCCGCCCGGGTTCAGACGGGCGGCAGCTCCTTGATGTGGTTCGTGATGCGCACGGTCGAGCAGCGGCGGCCGTCCTCGTCGGTGACGACGATCTCATGGACGGCGAGCGTGCGACCGAGGTGGATCGGCGTGCAGACGCCGGTCACGAGGCCCGACGTCGCCGAGCGCGTGTGCGTCGCGTTGATGTCGACGCCGACGGCCAGGCGGCCCGGGCCGGCATAGAGGTTCGCGGCCATCGAGCCGAGCGATTCGCCCAGCACGACGTACGCGCCGCCGTGCAGCAGGCCGACCGGCTGCGTGTTGCCCTCGACCGGCATCGTGGCCACCGCGCGCTCGATTGAGAACTCGGTGAAGACGATTCCCATCTTCTCCGCGAGCGCGCCCATGCCGCGGTTCGCCGCCCACGCGAGGCCGTCGACGGGGGAGGGGGAGTGCTCGGGCATGCGTCGCCTTCGGGGTGCGTGGGGCGGGAGATCGGGTGTCGCCGGCCCTGACTAGGCTTGCAGGGTGACGGACTCCGCAAAGCCTACCCTCCTCGTCGTCGACGGCCATTCGCTGGCATATCGGGCCTTCTACGCCCTTCCCGTCGACAACTTCTCGACGAAGGATGGGCAGCACACCAACGGGATCTACGGGTTCCTCGCGATGCTGATCAACCTGATCAAGGCGGAGAAGCCGACGCACCTGGCCGTGGCGTTCGACACCTCCCGGCAGTCCTTCCGCACCCGCGAGTACACCGAGTACAAGGCGAACCGCTCCGAGACGCCGTCCGAGTTCAAGGGGCAGATCCCGCTCCTGCAGGACTGCCTCGCCGCCATGAGCATCCGCGTGCTCCAGCAGGAGGACATCGAGGCCGACGACATCCTCGCGACCCTCGCGTCGCAGGGCGCCGCCCGGGGGTTCCAGGTGCTCGTGTGCTCGGGCGACCGCGACACCATCCAGCTCGTGAACGACGACATCACGCTGCTCTACCCGAACGTCCAGGGCGTTTCGCAGCTGAAGCGCTACGACCGCCAGGCGGTGATCGACCGCTACGGCGTGCCTCCCGAGCAGTACCCCGACATCGCCGCCCTCGTGGGCGAGACGAGCGACAACCTGCCGGGGGTGCCGAAGGTCGGCGAGAAGACGGCCGTGAAGTGGCTGACCCAGTTCGGCTCGCTCGACGCGCTCCTCGAGGGCGCCGACTCCATCAAGGGCGTCGTGGGCGGCAACCTGCGCGATCACCTCGACGACGTGCGCCGGAACCGCCGCCTCAACCGGCTGCTGACCGACGTCGACCTGCCTCTCGGTCCCGACGACCTCGAGGTGCAGCCGATGGACGCGCAGGCGGTGCGCGACATCTTCTCGCGCCTCGAGTTCAAGACGCTCATCCCGCGCGTCGCCGAGCTGGCCGGCATCGAGCAGCAGATGGCCGCGGTCACGTCGGCCGCGGCCGAGCTCGCGCCGGTCGCGGAGGAGCTCGCTCCCGCGGAGCTCGCCGCCTGGCTGACGGACGCGACCGGCGAGCTCGGCGTGACGATCACGGTCGAGGGCGGACTTCCGGCTCGCATCGGCGTCGCGACGACGAGTGCCGCGGCCGAGGCGTCCTGGACTCCCGAGCTCGCGGCGGCCATCGGGCCGTGGCTCGCCTCCGACGCGCCGAAGGTCTTCGCCGACGCCAAGCCGCAGGTGAAGGCGCTGCAGCGGGCGGGAGTACGCCTCGGCGGGCTCGCTTTCGACGTGATCCTCGCCGGCTGGCTGCTGCGCCCCAGCTTCCCCGACAAGACGCTCGCCGACCTCGTCGACCGCTACCTCGACGAGAAGCTCCCCGAATCCGACCCGACGCAGCTCGTGCCCGAGACGGAGGGGGCGACGACCGGCCAGCTGTCCTGGTATCTGATGCGCGTCGCGGCCGCCGTGCGCGCCGAGCTTCCTGAGAGCGTGGGCGCGGTCCTCACCGACATCGAGCTGCCGACGCTGCACACCCTTGCCGACATGGAGCTCGCGGGCGTCGCCGTGTCGCACGCGACGCTGTCGCAGTTCTCGGGCGAGCTCGGTGCCCGCGCAGATGCGCTCGCGCAGGAGGCGTACGCGGCGATCGGCCGCGAGGTGAACCTCGGCTCGCCGAAGCAGCTGCAGGAGGTGCTGTTCGAAGAGCTGCAGCTGCCGAAGACGCGCAAGACCAAGACGGGCTACTCGACGGATGCTGCGGTCCTGGCCGATCTGCAGGAGACCAACCCGCACCCGTTCCTCGACCTGCTGCTCCAGCACCGCGAGGCGACGAAGCTCCGGCAGATCATCGAGTCGCTCGACAGCGCCATCGGGGGCGACCGCACCAGCGGCGCCGACGGCCGCATCCACACGACCTATGTGCAGACCGGCAGCCAGACCGGGCGCCTGTCGAGCACCGACCCGAACCTGCAGAACATCCCGATCCGCACGGAGGAGAGCCGCCGCATCCGTTCTGCGTTCACCGTCGGCGAGGGCTACGAGACCCTGCTGACGGCCGACTACTCGCAGATCGAGATGCGCATCATGGCGCACCTCTCCGAGGACCCCGGGCTCATTGAGGCCTTCAACTCCGGCGAAGACACGCACCGCTTCGTCGGCTCGCGCGTCTTCGGCGTCGCCCCGGAAGACGTGACGCCCGCGATGCGCACGAAGGTCAAGGCGATGTCGTACGGCCTCGTCTACGGACTCTCGGCGTTCGGCCTGTCGAAGCAGCTGCGCATCGAGCAGGCCGAGGCGAAGCAGCTCATGATGGAGTACTTCGCGCGCTTCGGCGCGGTCCGCGACTATCTGCGCTCGTCCGTCGAGCAGGCGCGGATCGACGGCTACACCGAGACGATCTTCGGCCGCAGGCGCCCGTTCCCCGACCTCGCCAGCCCCAACCGCGTCCTGCGCGAGAACGCCGAACGAGCCGCGCTCAACGCGCCGATCCAAGGCAGCGCGGCCGACATCATGAAGATCGCGCTCTTCCACATCCATGACGATTTCACCGCTCAGCAGCTGAGGTCGCGCGTGCTGCTGCAGATCCACGACGAGCTCGTGATCGAAGTGGCGCCCGGGGAGTGGGAGGCCGCCGAGCAGATCGTGCGCACCCGCATGGGAGACGCGGCGCAACTGTCTGTGCCTCTCGACGTGCAGATCGGTCGCGGCGACAACTGGGACGTCGCCGGTCACTGATCGGCCGGCTCGCGTCGGCCGGTCCCGGCACCGGGATCCTCGTTTGTCGGCACCGCGTGCCATGCCTAGGCTCGTTGCTATGACAGACGAAACCCGCACGCCCACGCAGATCGACAAGATCGCTGATGCGTGGGTCGACACCCTCGCCGAGCTGGAACCCCGGATCGCCACGTACATCGGCCGCGACGAGTACAACGATCGATTCGGCGACTACAGCCCGGCGGGCCAGGAGCGCCTGGTCGACGAGGGACGCAAGACTCTGACCGCACTTCAGGCCGCGGACGCGGTCGACGACATCGACGCCGTCACGAAGGACGACCTGAGCCAGCAGATCCAGCTCGAGCTCGACCTGCACGACGCGAAGTGGCACCTGCGCGACCTCAACGTCATCGACTCGCACGCCCAGAACATCCGCGCCGTGTTCGACCTGATGCCCACCGCCACGACGGACGACTGGTCCGTCGTCGCCGCGCGCCTGGGCGCCGTGCCCGGGGCGATCGACGGCTACGTCGAGACGCTTCGCGAGGGCATCTCACAGGGCGTGGTGCCGGCTCGCCGGCAGGTCACGGAGGTGGCCACGCAGATCGCCCGCTACACCGCGGAGAACGGATTCTTCGCGAGCTTCGCCGCCGACGCCGCACCGGAAGAGGGCCAGCTCCCCGCCTCCCTCGCACGCGACCTCGCCGACAATGCCAACGCCGCCCGGGTCGCATACGACGAGCTCGCGGCGTTCCTCACGAATGAGCTCGCCCCCGTCGCCACGGAGAAGGATGCCGTGGGCCGGGAGCTGTACGCGCTGCACTCGCGCCGCTTCCTCGGGGCCACGATCGACCTCGACGAGACCTACGAGTGGGGCGTCGAGGAGCTCGCGCGCATGGTCGCCGAGCAGGAGGCGATCGCGAACGAGATCAAGGCAGGCGCCACCGTCGAGGAGGCCGTGGCGTTCCTCGAGCAGGACCCGAGCCGCAAGCTGTACGGCACCGAGGCGCTGCAGAAGTGGATGCAGGAGACCAGCGACCGCGCCGTCGCCGAGCTCGGCGCGACCCACTTCGACATCGCCGAGCCGATCCGCACGCTCGAGTGCATGATCGCGCCCACCAAGGAAGGCGGGATCTACTACACCGGCCCGACCGACGACTTCTCGCGTCCCGGCCGCATGTGGTGGTCGGTGCCCGAGGGCGTCGAGGACTTCGACACCTGGCGCGAACTCACGACGGTCTACCACGAGGGTGTTCCGGGCCACCACCTCCAGATCGCGCAGGCGGTGTACAACCGCGCGCAGCTCAACACCTACCGCCGGCTCCTCGGCGGCACGTCGGGCCACGCCGAGGGCTGGGCGCTCTACGCGGAGCGCCTCATGGAGCAGCTGGGCTACCTGTCGGACCCCGCCGACCGCCTCGGCATGCTCGACGGCCAGCGCATGCGCGCCGCCCGCGTCGTGCTCGATATCGGCGTGCACCTCGAGAAGCCGCGTCCCGATGGCCAGGGGCCGTGGGACGCCGACTTCGCACTCGAGTTCATGCTGCGCAACGTCAACATGCCCGACGAGTTCGTGAAGTTCGAGGTCAACCGGTACCTCGGCTGGCCGGGCCAGGCGCCGTCGTACAAGGTCGGCCAGCGCATCTGGGAGCAGCTGCGCGACGAGGTCGCCGAGCGCGAGGGCGATGCCTTCTCGATCAAGCAGTTCCATAAGCGCGCGCTCGACCTCGGCGGTGTCGGACTCGACACGCTGCGCTCCGCCCTCTCGCGCTGACCCTTCGACGGGCTCAGGGACCGGCGACCTCGTCGGTCGCTGAGCCTGTCGAAGCGGAGCGCAGCAGTGCCACGACCTCGGCGTCGGTCGTCTGACGGAAGTCGTCGTAGTACTGACCCACCGCCCAGAAGTCGGCTTCCCGGTTCGGGCACACGAACGCATCGACCGCGTCGGCCGGTGGCTCCCACCGCTCCGGTGCCACGGGCACGGCGAGGACGATCTGCTCCGGGGCGCGGGCGCGCAGAGCACGGCACGCCGCGATCGCGGTCGCGCCGGTCGCCACGCCGTCGTCCACCACGATCGCGGTGCGCCCCGACAGCTCCACGGACGACGAGCCGAAGGCATCCGTCCGCCGTGCCAGCTCGTCGCGCTCGGCTGCCTCGACGCGTTCGAGATCGCGCGACGACATGCCCGCCCACCGCATCGCGCCGGGCGTGACGATGCGCACCCCGTCGGCGATCGCACCCACGGCGTACTCCTCGTGCCCCGACGCGCCGAGCTTGCGCACGACGACCGCGTCGAGCGGGAGCCCGAGCACCTCGGCGACCGCTGCGGCGACGACGACGCCGCCTCGCGGGATGCCGAGGACCACGGCATCCGTTCCCCGCCATCGTTCGAGCTCTGCGGCGAGCTCGCGCCCGGCGGACCGGCGATCCGCGAACGGGATCATGCCTCCACGCTACGCTCGCGGGGCGTGGCTGTGTCGGGAATGCGGTGGCTGCTCACCGGGTTCATGCAAGCGCATAGAAGGAGACGAACACATGACCTCTGTCGACCCCGCCACCATCGAGCTCGGACTCGACACCTTCGGCGACGTGACGCGCGACGCGTCCGGTGAGCTCATCAGTGACGCGCAGACGATCCGCAACGTGGTCGAGCAGGCGGTGCTGGCCGACCGCGTCGGCCTGTCGTTCTTCGGGGTGGGGGAGCACCACCGCAGGGAGTTCGCGGTGTCGAGCCCTGAGATCGTGCTCGCCGCCGCGGCTGCACGCACCGAGCGCATCCACCTGGGCACGGCGGTCACGGTGCTCTCGAGCGACGATCCGGTGCGCGTCTTCGAGCGCTTCGCGACGCTCGATGCGGTCTCGAACGGTCGTGCCGAGGTCATCCTCGGCCGCGGATCGTTCATCGAGTCGTTCCCGCTGTTCGGCTACGACCTGCGCGACTACGAGGCGCTGTTCGACGAGAAGCTCGACCTCTTCTCGCAGCTGCTGACGGAGAAGCCCGTCACGTGGAGCGGGACGCTCCGCGCGTCCCTCGACGAGGCCGACGTCTTCCCCAAGACCGAGAACGGACTGCGCGCCTGGGTCGGCGTGGGCGGGACCCCCGAGTCTGCGGTGCGCGCCGCGCGCTACGGCTACGGGCTCATGCTCGCGATCATCGGAGGGCCGGCCGGGCGCTTCGCGCCCTTCGCCGAGCTGTACCGCCGCTCGCTCGACACCTTCGGGCAGCAGCAGCTCCCGGTGGGGGTCCACTCGCCGGGCCACGTCGCCGAGACCGATCAGCAGGCGTGGGACGAGGCGTACGAGGGGTTCGAGGCGATGAACAACTCCATCGGGCGCGAGCGCGGCTGGCCGACCTACAACCGGCTCCGCTTCCAGCACGACGTCGGCCCGGAGGGGGCGCTGTACGTCGGCTCGCCCGAGACCGTCGCCCGCAAGATCGCCGACACCGTGCAGACCCTCGGCGCCTCCCGCTTCGACATGAAGTTCTCGACCGGCACCCTCTCACACGAGAAGATGATGCGCTCGATCGAGCTGTTCGGCACCGAGGTCGTGCCGCGGGTGCGCGACATGCTGTCGTGAGCCCCGCGAAGGTCGCGGCATCCGTAGCATGACGCTATGACGGATGCCGGAACCCGCGCGTCGTCGACGCTCTCGGAGCGCCTCGACCATCTGCCCTTCACCCGCAAGCACCTGCGCGTGCTCACCGGATCGGGGATCGGATGGGCGCTGGACGCGATGGACGTCGGGCTCATCTCGTTCATCATCGCCGCGCTGGCTGCGCAGTGGAGCCTGACACCGACCGAGGCGAGCTGGATCGCCTCGGTCGGCTTCGTGGGAATGGCGATCGGCGCGAGCGTGGGCGGGCTGCTCGCCGACCGGTTCGGACGCCGGCAGGTGTTCGCCCTCACGCTCCTCGTGTACGGCCTCGCGACGGGCGCGAGCGCGCTCGTCGGCGGGCTCGCGGCGCTCCTCGTGCTGCGATTCCTCGTGGGGCTGGGGCTCGGCGCCGAGCTGCCGGTCGCGAGCACGTACGTGAGCGAGTTCGCTCCCGCGCGCATGCGAGGACGCCTCATCGTGATCCTCGAAGCCTTCTGGGCGGTCGGCTGGACGCTCGCGGCCCTCATCGGCTACTTCGTGATCCCGACCTCCGACGACGGCTGGCGCTGGGCGTTCGCCTTGGGCGCCATCCCCGCGGCGTACGCGCTCATCGTGCGGTGGGGCCTGCCCGAATCGGCGCGCTGGCTGGAGCGGCGGGGACGCTTCAGCCAGGCGGAGTCCGTCGTGCGCACGTTCGAAGACGCAGGCGGCGTGCCGGCAGTCCCTGCCGTCGGGCGGCCGACGGTGCCGCCACCCGCCGCGACCTCGCTGGGGGAGCGGCTGGGCGCGCTGTGGTCGGCCGAGTTCCGGGTCCGCACCGCGTGCCTCTGGCTGGTGTGGTTCTGCGTCAACTTCTCGTACTACGGCGCATTCATCTGGATCCCGTCGATCCTCGTGGCGCAGGGGTACGACCTCGTGCGCTCTTTCGGCTTCACCCTGATCATCACGCTCGCGCAGCTTCCCGGTTATGCCGTGGCGGCGTGGCTCATCGAGGTGTGGGGACGCCGGGCGACGCTCTCCGTATTCCTCGTCGGTTCGGCGGTGTCGGCGATCTTCTTCGGCACCGCCGCTGGAGCCGGCGCGGTCATCGCGGCCGGCATGGCGCTGTCGTTCTTCAACCTGGGCGCGTGGGGTGCGCTCTATGCGGTGACTCCCGAGATGTATCCGACGTCGCTGCGCGCCACCGGCTCAGGCTGGGCCGCCGGCGTCGGGCGCATCGCGTCGATCGTGGCGCCGCTCGTCGTGCCGCCGCTGCTCGTCGCCGGCGGCGCGCCGGTGCTGTTCGTCGTGTTCGCGGTGTTCTTCGCCATCGCCGCGACCGTCGCCTGGGGGCTCGTCGACCGGCGCGGCGTCGCGCTCGACGACCGCTGACGACGCCGCGCCCGCGCCGCGCCGAGCCGGTCGTAGGCTGGAGCCCGTGGCATCCGTTCGATACGTCGCGATCGGCGACTCCTTCACCGAGGGTGTGGGCGACGAGCTCCCCGATGGACACGTGCGCGGCTGGGCCGACCTCGTCGCTCAAGGCTGGGCGGACGCCGTCGATCAGCCGGTCGAGTACGCCAACCTCGCGATCCGCGGCAAGCTCGTGTGGCCGATCGTCGAGCAGCAGCTCGAGCCGGCGCTCGCGCTGAGGCCGACGCACCTGTCGTTCAACGGCGGGGGCAACGACATGCTGCGCCCGCGGACCAGCGTCGCGCACGTGCTGGCAGCCTTCGAGACCGTGCTCCGTCGCTGCGACGAGGAGGGCGTGCAGCTCATCGTGCTGTCGGGGGCGAACCCGACGGCGCAGCTGCCGCTCAAACGCGTGATCCAGCGGCGCGGCGACCTTCTGTCGTACGCCGTGGAGGCGCGCCTGGCCGCGCGCACCGACGTCGTGCAGGCGTACAACTGGTTCGACGAGGAGCTCGCGACACCCCCGTACTGGTCGGAGGACCGCCTGCACATGAACTCGCGCGGACACCACCGCGTCGCCGCCCGTGTGCTGAGCGCGCTCGGCGTCGAGCCGGTACCGGACTGGTGGTCGCAGCCGCCGCTGCCCCCGATGGGCCCCCGCGGCGCGGCTTACTACCGCGAGCATGTCGGCCCCTGGGTCCGGCGACGCCTGACCGGGACGTCATCGGGCGACGGCCGCGAGCCGAAGTTCGGTCAGTGGGCCGAGATTGCCCCGACCAGCTGGTAAACGCTCACGCCGAGCCACCGGTCACGGCATAGGTCAGCTCGGCGAACGCGCCCGCCTGCCGTGCGGCCTTCAGCTCGAGCCGATCGGCGCCGAGGCTGCGGGGGAGGAGCGGCTTGCCCGAGGGCAGCGTGGCGGGCGCGATCGAGACCCGGATCTCGTCGAGGAGTCCCGCATCCGCGAACTGGCCCGCGAGATCGCCACCGCCCACGATCCACACGTCGCGGTCGCCCGCCGCGTCGCGGATCTGCGGCCACACCTCGCGGACGTCGCCGGAGGCGAACCGGATGTCGACGCCGGGCACGACGGGCTGGTCCTTGCTCGTGAAGACCCAGGTGGGACGGTCGCCGTAGTAGGACGGCCACTTCTCGGGGTGCGCGACCAGATCTTCATGCTCGAGCACCCACCGGTACGTCGACGAGCCCTGGACGAGCACGCCGATGCCCGACAGGAAGCGCTGGAAGTCCTCGTCGCCGCCCTCGCCGCCGGGAGCGGCGAAAAGCCACTCGAGAGAGTCGTGGTCGTCGGCGAGGAAGCCGTTGAGCGTGGTGGCGGTGTAGAAGACGACGCGGGGCATGCGGTCACGGTAGCGCGCATCTCGGACAAAGTCCTTGACACGATATTCAACCGATGAGTACTATACCTATTGGTTGAATACAGGAGACGAGATGACCGATGCACTGAGCCGCACGTTCGCGGCGCTCGCCGACCCGACGCGTCGCGCCATGCTCGCACGACTGAGCGAGAGCGAGGCGACGGTGGGGGAGCTCGCCGAGCCGTTCGACATGACATTCGCCGCCGTGTCGAAGCACCTGCGCGTCCTCGAGGGGGCAGGGCTCGTCACGCGGGGCCGCAACGCCCAGTACCGGCCCGCCCGGCTGGACGCGCGACCGCTGGCCGCAGCATCCGTCTGGATCGGCGGTTACGCGCAGTTCTGGGAAGACAGTCTCGGCGCCCTCGATCAGTACCTCAACGCCCTGCAGCAGCTCGGGGCGCCGCGCACGACACCGACCGGCGGCCCCGCCGCACCCATCGAGAAGGAGAACGACAATGACTGAGTACTTCACCATCACCCGCACCCTGCAGGCGCCTCGGGAGCTGGTCTTCGAGACCCTGACCAAGCCCGAGCACTTCGCCGTGTGGTTCGGCACCGCGGCCGTCGACGTGCCGCAGGACAGCCTGACGATGGACGTGCGTCCTGGCGGCGCCTTCCGCGCCGTGATGCTGCTGCCCGACGGCAACCGGATCGACTGGGCGGGGGAGTACAAGACCGTCGAGCCGCCGTCGCACCTCGCGATGACGCTGACCGACCAGCCCGGCGACGACGCGGGGCTGCCCGTGCTCTTCGACCTCGAGGAGTCCGGCGACGCAACCGTGCTCACCATCCGCCAGGACCGCAGCGACTTCACCGACGAGCAGGTCGCCGCGACGATCGCCGGCTACAACTCGTTCATCGACGACATCGAGCGCGTGCTGGAGCGTCTGCAGACCGCCTGACGGCGATTCACAGGGCGCCCGGGCGACGCAGCGCACTCATCGCGAGCACGCTGCCCGCCCGGGCGCTCTCGCGCGGGCCGGCACCCTCCAGCGCCGCCACGATGAATCCCGCGGCGAAGGCGTCGCCCGCACCGGTCGAGTCGAGAACATCGTCCACCCGCTCCACGGGCACCTCCGTCGCCTTCCCGTCGACCGTGACGAGCACGGGCGCCGCGCCGCGCTTGACCACGTAGACGGCGTCCGGCTCGACGCCGAGCTCGGTCGCCGTGCGCGCCTCGTCCTCGTTGGCGAAGACGACGTCGGGCTTCAGTTCCCCGAGCACGCGCCGCAGTCCTTCGCCGCCGAGCGCGCGCATCGTCGCGACGCTCGATAGATCGACGCTGACCCGCGCACCCTGCGCAGCGGCCCGGGCGGCAGCATCCGTCACCGCACGCGCGGAGCGCACCGCCGCGAAGCCGTACAGCGGCGCGTGCACCCAGTCGGCGTCGGCCGTCCACGCGGGGTCGATGTCGTCGAGCTCGGCCGCCGCGCCGCGGTCGGTGATCATGGTGCGCTCGCCCACGGCGTCGACGAGCACCACGATCGAGCCGGTGCGGCCGTGCCGCTGCACCTTGGCGTCGACGCCGGCAGCCTCGAGCTCTCCGACGAGGGCGCGGGCGAGCGTGTCGTCGCCGACGCGGCCGATGAAGCGGGACGGATGCTGCACCGCAGCCGCCGCGGCGACGTTCGCGGCGCTGCCGCCCCGCGTGAGGCGGACCTCGGCGGGGTTGTCGGTCCCGCGCTCCAGCGTCGCGCCGCCGAGGACGATCAGGTCGGCGACGAGGTCACCGATCACGACCAGCATCAGGCGGTGCCCGCGAGCGCCCGCGCGATGCGTGCGCCGAGGTCGACGTTGCCGCGATACACCGCGACGTTCACGTCGAGGCTGCGCCCGCCCGTCTCGCGCTGGAAGAAGTCGAGCAGGAACGGCGTCGTGTCATGCCCCGAGATCCGCTCGGCATCCGCCGCGGCGAGCGCCCGCGCGAGCACGTCGTCATGCAGCGCCGGGTCGAGCTGCCGATCCGCGGCGACGGGATTGGCGACCAGCAGGGTCGACGAGATGCCCAGGGCGTCGCGGGTGCGCGCGATCGCGGCGATCTCGGCGGGGGAGTCCACCGAGTACTCCACGTCGTGGCCGGAATCGCCCACGTAGAAGCCGGGGTAGTCCGTCGTGCGATAGCCCACCACGGTGAGGTTCAGCGTCTCGAGGCGTTCGAGGGTCAGCGCGATGTCGAGGATCGACTTGACTCCCGCGCTCACCACCACGAGCGGCAGCCCGGCGAGGGTCGGCAGATCGGCAGACTCGTCGAAGGTCTGCGCGGCGCCGCGGTGCACACCGCCGAGTCCACCGGTCGCGAAGACCCGCACGCCCGCCCTCGCGGCGAGATGTGCTGTGGCCGCGACGGTCGTGCCCGCGCTCAGTCCCTTGACCGCGGCGACGGGCACATCGCGCACGCTCGCCTTGACGACGCCGTCGTCGGACGAGAGGCGCTCGATCTCGTCAGGGGTGAGTCCCACGGTCGGGCGGCCGTCGACGAGGCCGATCGTCGCCGGCACGACGCCCAGCGCGCGCACGCGGGCCTCGGCTTCGAGAGCGACCGCCAGATTGCGCGGTCGCGGCAGTCCGTGCGTGAAGATCGTGGACTCGAGGGCGAGCACGGGATCGCCCGTCGCGACGGCGTCGCGCACCTCCGGAGCGATGACGAGGGGATCGGACACGGGCATCCTTTCGGTCCGGGCAGCTCTTCCGGCCCGGACTAGGGACACAGTATCGAGCGGATGCCGCGACCGCCCGACGCTCGGGCTCAGCCGCGCCGGCGCCGCGGCGTCCGGGGCGGGTCCATCCCCAGGCGGATGCGCGTGCGCTTGCGTTCGATGACGATGAACGCGCTCCCGAGCGCCCACAGGGGCACCTGCATGAGGAACGCCAGCCGGAAGGCGTCGAGATCGTAGGTCGCAGGCGTGCCGGCGCCCTGCAGGTCGAGCGCGAGGCCGATGAGGAGGATCGCGACGAGCGCCGCGAGGAATCCGCCGGCGTTCGTCACCCCCGTCGCCGTGCTGAGACGATGCGAGGGGTTGTGGGTGCGCGCGTGGTCGAACGCGATCATCGACGCCGGTCCGCCGGTGGCGAGGGCGACCGCGAGTGCGATCAGCAGCCACAGCGGCGCGGGACCGGGGTACGCGATGACGGCGAGCCAGGCGACCGCCTGCACGGCGACGGTCGGAAGCACCAGGGCTCGTGACCGCAGGTGCGGGATGCGTCGCGACAGCTCGCCGATGATCGGGCCGAGCGCCATGCCGACGACGACGTACAGCGACATGATGGACGCGGCTCCGGCCGTGCTGAGGCCCTCTCCCGCAGTCAGGAACGGCATGCCCCACAGCAGCACGAATGCGGTTCCGGCGAACGGCGTCGTGAAATGCGACCAGAACGCCAGGCGTGTCCCCGGATGCGCCCACGCCGCACGGATGCCGACACCGGTGTCGACCGAGGACGTCACGACGCGGATCGCTCCGGTGTCGGTGTCGACCGACACGTCGTCGTCGCGGTCGGGCGGGTGGTTGCGGATGAGGACGAACACGAGGATCGCGAACAGCACGCCGAGCCCGGCGATGCTTCCGAACGTGATCGTCCAGGTGGTGGCGTGCAGCAGTGCGGCGAGCGGGATCAGCGCCACGAGCTGCCCCGCCTGCCCCACGATGCCGGTGAGCTGCACCATGATCGGGCCGCGCTGCGCCGGGAACCAGGTCGCGATGAGGCGCAGCACTCCAGGGAAGATCGCGGCGTCTCCCGCCCCCAGCAGCATGCGCGCGACGATCGCGACACCCACGCTGGGGGAGAGGGCCATGGTGAGCTGGCCCACCGCCATCAGCAGCATCCCGACCGTCATGATCGGCCGTGCACCGTAACGGTCGAGCAGCACCCCGATCGGGATCTGCATCCCGCCGTAGACCGCGAGCTGCACCACCGCGAAGAGCGACAGGGTGGCGGCGTCGGCGTCGAAGCGTGCCGCGGCGTCGACGCCCACGGCGCTCAAGGAGGAGCGGTTCGTGATCGCGAGGACATATCCGGCGACGCCCACCGTCCAGATCACCCACGCATATGCTCCCGGCCCCGTCGCGCGAGGACGGGACAGACTGTGCACCCTTCCACAGTAGTCACCGCAACGGATGCCTCTGCCAGCGCCCGCCCGCTCACCGGGCCGCAGGCCGGAATGACGTGGATCCACGCCTTGCGGCAGCATCCGTCACCTGTCAACCCCCTCCCGCAGACGACCGGGGATGCGGGAGCGTACGTACGGGACCACTCGTCCCGAGACAGGGGAGGCTGATCGCCGCGCCCCGGAAAGGACACCTCGCATGAGTATCGGAGCAGGCATCGCCCTCTTCGCCATCGGAGCGATCCTCGCGTTCGCGGTGAACGTGGAGGTCGAGTGGGTGAATCTCGACATGATCGGCTACATCCTCATGGGTGCCGGAGCCGTCATCTTCCTGGTCGGCATCGTCCTGCTGGCGCGCCGGCGTCGGTCGGAGTCCGTCACGCGGACCGCCGTCGACCCGAACGTCAACGAGCAGGTCACGCGCCGGAGCACGAGCTCGACGGACGACGCCGCCGGACTGTGAACGACCCTGCGACCGCGGGTGCTGAGGCTCCCGCGGTCGCGGCCGTGCGCGGTCAGTCGCCGGCGAGCACCGACTCGATCGACGTGCGGAACGAGTCGACACCGCGCATCTCGATCGGCGCGCCGAGCGCGGCGATGTGATCACGCCGGAGCGACTCCCAGCGCTCGCGCGACATCACGAAGCGGTTGTGCAGCACCGCGACGCCCTCACGGGCGACGAAGAACGCTCCGTCGGACTCGTAGCCCACACGCCGCGACACCGCATTGGACGGACCGTTGTCGACGAAAGCGCCGGAAGTGGCCTCCCGGGCACCCAGACCCTCGAACGCGAGGTGCAGCGCGAGCATCCGCATGCGGGTGCCGATCCCGCGCCCCTGGTGGGCACGCCCCAGCCAGGAGCCGGTGTTCACTCGGCGCAGTACGGACCAGTCGTTCGCCGTCAGGCCCTGGACACCGGCCGGCACGCCGTCACGGAGAACCGCGAACTCGAGGACGAACGCGTCCGGGGAGACGCGATTGCGGATGCCCCACTGGAACGTGAGAACGCTCCGCGCGACCTCCTCCGCCGTGCCGCGGGACCACGGGTGTTCGAACGGCATCGTGTCGGGATCATGGATGCCTCGACCCGCCAGTTCCGCCAGATGCACCAGCACTTCGTCGTCGATCCAGCGCAGTTCGAGGTCGCCCGCCCTCACCGACACGGCGCAAGCGGGCCAGAGCGAGCGCGTCGGTGTGCGGCATCCCGGAAGTCTGCCAGACGGACGCGATCGCAGGGTAGAGTGACCGCATGCCCACTTTTAATGGGCGGTTGCCCATTTGGAGGGTCGATGCCTACCGGACGCGCACTCGACGATGCCCGCGGACTCCTGCTGGAGGCGGGCCGCCGTATCCTCGCCGAGAAGGGTGCGAGCGCACTGACGAGCCGGTCGGTGACGGAGGCGTCCGGCGTAGCGAAAGGCGTGCTGCATCGCCACTTCGAGGACTTCGATGCCTACATCGCGGCGCTCGTCGTGGGTGAGATCGTCCGCATCCGCGAGATCGAGCCGCGCGTGGCGGAGTCCGCACCGGCGGCGGTCGCGGATGTGATCGAGCAGGTGTTCACCTCGACGATGCTCGCGCTCGTGAGCCTGGCGATCGGCCGTGACGGCGTGCGACGCAGGGTGAGCGACGGTTCTCGCGGCATTCCGCTGCTCGGCGACGCGACGACGGCGGTCGCCGACGTCTTGGCCGCCGGGCGTGAAGTGGGGTGGATCCGGAGGGACGCGGACGTCCCGGTTCTGGCATTGGCGCTCACCGGAAGCGCCTACCTGCTGTCTGCCGGTGGATCCGGCGCCCTTCCGGATGACGATGCGGTGGAGGAGTTCGTCCAGTCGATCCTCGCGGCGTCCCTCTGACCGGGCGAGCGGCAGGCCCTATTCGCGTTCGACCGGCAGCCACAGCTCGCAGGTCGCGGTGCGGAAGTCGGAGGAGCGGTCGAGCACCGACACGATCGACGGTCCCGGCCGCAGCCGCCAGGGGTTCGACGGGAACCAGTCGCTCGCCGTCGCCGCCCAGGTCGCCTGGAGTGCGGTGGGGTAGGGCCCTTCCGTGCGGAACACCGCCCACGTGCCGGCCGGGACCTCGATGACGTCGAGATCGCCGGGCACTGACGCGTCCTCGCTGACCGCGACGCCGTGCAGATAGGTCAGCTCGCTGCCCTCTGTGTAGTCGGGGTCGACGTCGGCGCTCACTTGCAGAAGTCCCGCCGGCTCGATGCTGCTCAGCTGCTTCAGCCGTTCGTGCTCGCCGGCGGGCAGAGCGGCGATGTGCGCCTGGATGTGCGGGTTGACGCCCTCGTGGATGAGGGGCACTCGCGCGGCGTGGCCGGCGAGCCGGAATGCCGGTCGGTCGGCGATGCGGGTGTCCATGGGTGAGTTCCCTTCTACGGTCAGGCGGAACCTGAGCTGCGTTTGTGAGCGAAGGGGACCGCCATCGCGGCGCACGTCAGCGGGGCTGACGCCGTGCACCGTCCGGAACGCACGACTGAACGCCTCCGTCGAGCCGTAGCCGTGACGAACGGCGATCTCGAGCAGCTCACCGTCTCCGAGCAGGTCGGCGGCGGCGACCGTCATCCGGCGACGTCGCACGTACTCGGACAACGGCATGCCCGCGAGCGACGAGAACATCCGACGCACGTGGTACTCGGTGGTGCCCAGGCTTCCCGCGACAGAGGTGAGGTCGACGTCGTCCGACAGGTCGAGCTCGACGAGCTCGATGACCCGGTTGAGAATCGCGATCACGGTTCCTCCTTCGACATCGAGTCTCGTGGGCCGCGAACGCGTGCACCCGACTATCGCGGTTCGATTCGATCGCGCCGTACCGGATGTCAGAAGGGCGGGTCCTCCGGCGGTTCCGCAATCTGGTCGAGAAGCGCACGGACCCGCTCGCGCAGACCCGCGAACGGGTTCGTGGTGCGATGCCCGCTCGGAAACTCGACCTCGATACTCCCGTCCTCTCGCCTCTGATGTCGGAGCAGCGTGGTGTCTTTGACGGCGTGATCAGGGTCGCACAGGGGATCGAGGTTCGCGATGTCGGTCTGGCCGCGTCCAGGGCCGTGATACGCGCAGTGGTGATCGATGTCGCCATCGATCGCGAGGCGGTCGCAGCCGTCGCGTGCGCAGGTGCCGTGCACCAATGCCAGCCACTCCCGTTGGGCACGAGTGGCTTTGCGGGCTCTGCGGTCCATGTCCAAGATCACGCCGGTGACCGGGTCTGTGACGACCCGCGTGAAGGCCCCGGCCTCGAGCAGCAACTGCCGGGCACTGGCATCGTCGATCGGCCCGACCCCGGGGATCAGGCAGTCGCTGTTCAGATCCAGGCCCGCCATCGGCGTGCGCGCACGGACGTCCCGTACGCTCGCACGCGCCTCAGGAGCGAGCCGGTCGAGCGGAACGGTCACCAGCACCTTCGCCTTCACTCTGGTGACGTCGCGGCCGCGCAACAGGTCGGCGAACAGATCGGCGCGGATCTGGCCTGTCGTGCGACCGTCGCGCTGGTCCGCGGACATCTGCTTCGCCGTGAGCGAGAGTTCGCGATCGAACGCGTGTGCACGATCTGTCGTGACCATCGCGTACACCCACGACATGCCGTCGGCTACGTCCTCGACGTACACCGTGCGACGAGCGAAGGCGGCTGCGTGCCGCTGGGTCCGCGTGGACCCGGTCATCCGGTCGGCGACCAGGCGAGCCTGTCGGCGAGTGGCCGCGACAGTGGCAGCCCGTGCGATATCGCACATCAGCTCATCGAAGCCGCCGATCACATCGGGGACACCTTCGAAGAGTGGAAGCTGGGCAAGCACAGCCTTCACGTGTGCGATCGAAATGAGCCCATCGCGCGCCGCCTGCCACACGTGGGGGAGCTCGGCGCGCGCCCGCTGTGCCACGGCCGCAGACGACCGCACTTCGCCCTCGGTCAGCCGCAGCCGCGAAGACGCCTCCAGAACCGCACACCGCTCTGCGAGCACGGCATCCCCACCGAGAGGTGGTACTTCTCCGGCGAGGCGCGGGTCGAAGTCCACGTTCACATACAGCTCCGGGTGGGCGCGCGCAAAGTCGAGCACGTCAGCGAGATACTCGCACTGCCGCGCCGCGCGGCGATTCATTTCGAACTGCGCCGACTCGGCATCCCAGAACAGCTCTCTGAGAACGAACTCGCCACCGACGCGTTCGAGCGTCGGCGAGGTGGGTTCCATAGGTCGAGTCTAGTACATTTATCCTATTATCAATAGACCTGTGCCGCCGATATACACGAACATAAAGTCCAGATTTGATCTCACACTCCAATCCCCAGGTGAGCCGGGTCTCATCGCACAGTCCCGCGCACTCAAGTCGAATTCCGGCCTCACCCGTCGCTGGGTAGCTCGCCCGCGCAGGAACGCGACGAGGATCGGGTCGAGGATGCCGGGGGAGTCCATCGGAAAGAGGTGGCTGCCGGGATGATGGCGAATTCGCGTTCGGGAACACGCGCGAGGCGGCGAGCATGTGCCCGGCGGCGACGAGGTCTTGCTCACCCTGCACGAGGAAGAGGGGGGAAAGTATTCCGGGCCGTCAGGCGCGAGCAGGACATGGCCTCGGGCGACGCTTTGAGCTGGTTCGATCTGTGCTCGCGAGACCGACAGTTCGATGACGACGTCGGCGCGCCGATTGCCGCCGCACTGTTCGGTGCCGTCGATGCGTACCCAGTCAGTGAGCGCGAGGATCCGCGGCTGCCGCGATCGAAGAGGCGAGTCGTCGCATGGACCTAGTCTCGGGGCGGTCGGGCCTCGCACGAGGAGATCGTTATGAGCCTGCGACCCGCGTGCCCGCATCGTTCGCCGAGTTCAGTGAGACGCTTTGGCGTCCGTGGGACATGTACTTTGTGTGGGCGGCGCGAAGGGAGCGGGCATGGATATCAGCGATGAGCTCGCAGCGGCAGACCCCGCGACGCCGAGCGATCCCAGGGTTCGGGAACTCGTCCGCGGCATGTCTGTGGAAGCCGAACGGGAGATCCGCAGCAACCGGAGGCCGTTCTGGCGGCGTCGTCGGGTCATCATTCCGACGCTTGTTGTCGGTGCGCTGACGCTGGCTGGTGCCGCGGTGGTGGTTCCTCTCAGCCTGTGGGTGAACGGCATGCAGGTGGATGTCGTGAACATCCCGATCAACTACACGACCGACACCGGCGTCCAGGTGAGTTGTCGATACGGGTTCTTCTTCGGCGACCCAGCAACCCGAACCGAAGCTGACGAGGAACTCACCGAGTTTGTCGAGAACCACGACTGGGACGGCATTGGTCAGCGCATCTACGACGAAGCAATGGCCAATCCGTTTGCCCCCGGGCCCAACGACGACTGGGAGGTGGACAACCAGGAACTCCGCGACTCTCACACGTTCATACTCGCAACGAGCCGGGTGATCTGGGCAGAGATCCCACCTGAACTACAACAGCAGAGCGGTTCGGCTGGCTCGACGTCGGACTGCAGGGGACAGCTGCGGTGATGAGCCGACGTCCCACGCCACCAGAACTGCGCGACTGGATCGAGATCGTCGTCGACGACAACGGCGAAGACCTGCTGCACTACCTGCAGCGCCGCACCCTCACCCCCGAAGACGCCGCCGATCTTCTAGGCAAGATCTTGCTCACGCTGTGGGAGCACGCCGCCAAGGTACCCACGGTCGAGGAGGATGCGCGGATGTGGTGCTTCGGCGTCGCCCGCAATGTGCTGCGCAACTATCGTCGACGTGGGATCGCTCAGCTCGCTCTCGCAGACACGCTGAGCGATGAGCTGCTGGAGCGCACTCCGGTCGACACGCCAGACGTCATCATCGAGACGCAGCTGAGGGCCCAAGAGGTCCGCGACGCTCTATATGCGCTCGACGGGCGTTCTCGTGAACTGTTGATTCTGGTCCACTGGGATGGGTTCAGCATCGCGCAGGCAGCCCGCGTCATGGGTCTCAACCCATCGAGCGCTCGCACCCGCTATTCCCGCGCGAAGCAGCGGCTCACGGCTAAGCTCGCGCACCTTGGACCACCGGAAACGGGAGCTACGCATGTTCCACAGGCGACCAGGGGATTGTGAGAACCGTTCTCGCTAGTTGCTGAGGTGTCGGATCAGGTCAAGCGATGGTTGTTCATCCCGTGGGCGGCCATTCGCCGCGCCACAGAAGGGGAGGCCGAGGGGAGAGGCCAATTCGCCTCAGACGCGAGGATGTCGTGTACGAGTTGACATAATGTGCATTATCGGCGCAAGGTGAACCAGCCGACCGGACACGGCTGTAGTTCTGCTGCGACGCCGGGTCAGACCACCCAGTCGCCGTCCCGCATGAGCACCCGGCCGGAAAGCTCGTTCGACTCGCGCCATGCCTGGATGCGGGTCGGCCGCAGCACGAGGAACACGTAGCCGCGAAGCCCGCGCGGGTCCCAGTCGGCCTGCGCCGCGTAGGCCTCGCCGAGCGATGCGTCATCGTCCACGCCCGCCGAGCGCTCGAGCACGACGTCGAGCATCGCCACGTCACGCGTCGGGCCGACCGCGAGTCGCGCGACCCCGGACGCGCCGATGTTGCGCGCCGTCACCGAGTCGCCCTCGAGCGCGATCACGGCGCGGTCGTCGATCCAGGCGAGCGACAGCGGCACGAGGTGCGGCGCCGCCTCGGGCGAGGCCGTCGCCACCCAGACGTCGGCCGCCGGTGAGGTCAGCGCCGCGAGCAGATCGGCCTTGCGGGTCGCGCGGTCACGGGGTTCAGGCATCCGGTGCTCCTTTGGTTCGGCGCGTGCCAGTCTGTCACCCAGCGGCACGCGATTCGCTCCCCGGACAACGACTTCCTAGGCTCGAAGCATGCTGGAGTCGCTCACCGGGTTCGTCGTGGTGGGCGTCGCGATCCTCGTGGGGTGGATCCTCGGACGCATCGACCTGCTCGGCGAGCACGCGCGGCCGGTGCTCGCACGGCTCACGTTCTTCGTGCTGTCGCCGTTCCTGCTGTTCGTGGTGCTCGCGCAAGCCGACGTGCGCACGCTGTTCTCGGCCCTGCTGCCGGTCTCGGCCATCGCCGCGGTGGCGGTGATCCTGGTCTACGCGCTGGTCGCCCGCCTCATCTGGCGGCGCTCCGCCGGCGAGACCGTGATCGGCGCCCTCAGCGCGGGGCAGGTCAACTCGAACAACATCGGCATCCCGCTGTCGCTGTATCTGCTCGGCAGCGCGGCGTATCCCGCGCCGGTGATCCTCTTGCAGCTGCTGGTGTTCACCCCCATCACGATGGCGATCCTGGATGCTGTCACCACCGCCCGCGCATCGCTCTGGCGCGCCGTGGGCCGCGTCGCGACGAACCCGATCGTCGTCGGCTCGGTGCTGGGCACGCTCGTCTCGGTGCTCGGCATCGAGCTGCCGCCGATCGTGATGGAGCCGGCGATGCTCATCGCGAACGCCTGCGTGCCGATCCTCCTGATCGCCTACGGCATCTCGCTGCATGGGCAGCGGGTGCTGGGGGCGTCGGGTCGGCGGCGCGACATCGTGCTCGCCACCGCGCTGAAGCTCGTCGCGATGCCGGTGATCGCGTGGGCGGTCGCCGAGTTCGTCTTCGGCCTCTCGGCGCACGACGTGCTCATCGTCACGGTGCTCGCGGCCCTCCCCACGGCGCAGAACGTCTTCAACTACTCGCAGCGCTACGACGTCGGCGAGACGATCTCGCGCGACACCGTGTTCCTCACGACCCTCGGCTGCGTTCCCGTGCTGATCCTCGTGACCCTGCTCCTGGGCTGACCTCCGCGCGCCGTCACGGGCGTGCGATCTCGTGGAGCATGCCCAGCACGAGCCGGACCCGCTCCCGATCGCGCAGCACTGTGAACAGCGTGTGCGTGCAGGCACGGCACCGGACGATGGCCGCGGTCTCGTCGATCTCCACGACGGCCTCGGCGAGCGGCGAGGCGTCGCCACACCCGCCGCATACCCCGACCAGCGCGGTGACGTCCGCGCCGAACACGTCCCACAGCATTCCCGCCGCGGCGTTGCCGTCGACGACGCTCGTCGCGTTCTCAGCACGCATCATGCACCTCCGAAGCGTTCGGTCCTGATCCGAGCGGGCTCATGCCCCAACCCGACGAGCGCGTCGGCGACGTGCTCGACGAACCCCGTCGGTCCGCAGACGTACGAGATGGGCTCGCGTCCCGGCTCCCAGGTCGCAGACCGCAGCGCGTCGTCGTCGACCCGCCCCACCCGGCCCGACCAGCCCTCGGGGGCCTCTCGGGTGTACCTCCAGGTGAGCCCCACTCCCCCCTCGGCCGCCAGGCGTTCGAGCTCTTCGCGATATATCGCGTCAGTCGTCGTGCGGACGGAGTAGAGCAGACGGACGGATGCTGCCGCCCCGGCGTCCGTCGCCGCCCGCGCGATCGCCATCAGGGGCACGATCCCCGACCCGCCGGCGATGAGCTGCACGGGGACCTCTCCCCCGGGCCGCCACACGAAGTAGCCGCCGAGCGGGCCCTTGACCTCGAGTTCGTCGCCCGGAAGGACGTCTTCGACCAGGTAGGGCGACACCTCGCCGTCGGGGACCTCGTCCACCGCGAGTTCGATCGTCTCCGCTGCGCCGTAGGTGGCGAGCGAGTACGACCGCACCGCCTGATAGCCGTCCTCGGCGGTGAGCCGGATGTCGACGTGCTGACCCGCGTCGTTGCCCGGCCAGCCCGGGACCTGAAGTCGCAGGATGCGCGCCGACGGCGTCGCGGGCACCGCCTCGACGACGCGCCCGGGCCGCCAGCCGCCGACCGTCACCAATACCGCTCCTCGGTCCAGGGGTCGCCGTGCATGTTGTAGCCGTTCTGCTCCCAGAACCCGGGCTCGTCGTCCTGCATGAGGGTGAGCCCGCGCACCCACTTCGCGCTCTTCCAGAAGTACAGGTGCGGAACCAGCAGCCGCGCCGGGCCGCCATGCTCGGGGTCGAGCGGCTCACCCTCGAACTCGAACGCTACCCACGCCTGGCCGCCGAGCAGATCCTCCATCGGCACGTTGGTCGTGTATCCCCCGTACGAGTGCGCCATCGCGTACTCGGCGTCGGTCTCGACGGTGTCGAGCAGCGTGTCGAGCGACACGCCGCGCCACGAGGTGCCGAGCTTGGACCAGCGCGTCACGCAGTGGATGTCGGTGTGGACGTCTTCGATGGGCAGCGCCAGGAACTCGTCCCACGTCCACGAGACGGCGTCGCCGCCCTCGGTGCGGATCCCGAAGCGCCAGTCGTCCTGCTCGATCCGCGGCGTCGGCCCGGCCGACAGCACCGGGAAGTCCTCGGTCAGGTACTGGCCGGGTGGAAGCCGCGGATCGCTCTCCCGACGACGCGCTCCGAACCCTCTCGACACGACGGCCATCGAAACCCTCCTCCTGCACGCCGCACCGGACGCGCACGCTACGCACGCTCACGCTAGCGCGCGGCGACCCGCCGGGGCGATGGGCATCGGGCAACACACGTTCACGGTCGCTTGCAAGTTCGATCTGGGGTCTAAGCTTTAGCCGCACAACGTACAGGGAACTCTCAGAAAGGCCCCTCATGTCCACTGCATCCGAAGCCGAGAAGTCGGCCGTCAACGGAATCCGCACGGCGCTCGGCGTCGGCGGCGTCCTCGCACTCATCGTCGGCATCCTGATCCTGGTCTGGCCGGGCAAGACCGCCGCCGTCGTCACCGCGATCATCGCGATCTACGCGATTGCCGCGGGTCTCGTCTACGCCGGTCTCGGGATCTTCTCGAAGACGAAGGGCGGCTGGGCGCGCGTCGGCCACATCCTGCTCGGCGTGCTATTCATCATCGCCGGCGTCGTGGCCCTGTTCAACCTCGGTCAGACCACCGCGTGGCTCGCGCTGTTCCTCGGCATCCTCATCGGAATCCTGTGGATCGTCGAGGGCATCGTGGCGCTGTCGACGCTCGGCGACGCGGCGTCGAAGGGCTGGTCGATCTTCTTCGCGATCCTGAGCATCATCGCCGGTATCGTCCTGCTCTTCTCGCCGCTGTACGTCTTCGCGCTGTGGTGGATCCTCGGCATCGCGCTCGTCGTGCTCGGCGTCATCAACATCGTGCGCGCCTTCACCTTCAAGGGCGACATCTGATCCGAGCCGAAAACGCCGTCGGCCCCGGGAGCGAAACGCTCCCGGGGCCGACTTCTGTCCGCGCTCGGATCAGCCGACCGGAAGGTGCCGGCTCCACCAGTCGAGCACGGCATCGAAGCGCTGCACGCGGTGCCGCGGCTGGCCCGAGCGCGTGAGCTCGTGGTTCTCGCCGGGGAACACCAGCAGCTCGGCCTCGGTGCCCTGACGCTTGAGGGCCGCGTAGTAGCGCGTCGCCTGCTCGAGCGGGCAGCGGAAATCGAGCTCCGAGTGCATCACCAGCGTCGGCGTCGTGACCTGACCGACCACGGCCATCGGGCTCTGGCGTGCGATGTCCTCGGCCGAGACCCCGACGTACTCGTCGCCGAAGAACGAGCCGATGTCGCTCGTTCCCTGGAACGACAGCGGTTCGAGGAAGCCCCGCTCGACGATCGCGCCGGCGAACCGGTGGTCGTGCGCGATGACCCACGCGGTGAGGTAGCCGCCGTACGAGCCGCCCTGCACGCCGACCCGCTCGCCGTCCAGGCGCGCGTCGCCCGTGATCGCGCCCTCGAGGAAGTCGATGACGTCGGCGAAGTCGACCGTGCCCATCTGCTGACGGATGCTGCGCCCGTGCGCGCGCCCGTAGCCCGCGGAGCCGCGGGGGTTCGAGTAGACGACCGCGTAACCGGCGTCGACGAGCACCTGCGTCTCGTCGAACAGGTGGACGCCGTACGAGGCGAAGGGCCCGCCGTGGATCTGCAGGATGACCGGGAACGGTCCCTCGCCCTCCGGCGTCGCGATCCAGCCGTGCACCGGGTAGCCGTCGCGTCCCGTGACCGTCAGCTCGCGCGGGAGGACGATTCCGGATGCTGCCGCCCGCGCTCCGAACGATGACAAGGTGCGCGCGGCCCCGTCCTCGACGAGGACGAGCTCGCCGAACGAGTCCGGCAGGGACACCGCAGCCACGACACGGCCGCCGCCGGTCGCGTGACCGACCACCTCGACGTCTCCGCCGAGCACCTCGGTGACAGCACCGTCGCGGGCGATCCGCAGCAGCCGCACACGGCCGCGCTGGGCGTCCTGCACGAGGAAGCCCTCGCCGTCGACCCGCAGGTGTCCTTCACCGAGGTTCAGGGCATCGGCGTCGGTGACGCGGCGTGCGCCGCCGTCCTCGACGAGCCACAGCCCCACGCCGGGGGCGATGAAGTCGACGCCGTCGCCGACCTCGTGGGCGAGGAGCGCGATCGTCCCGTCCGCGGCGGCCGCTGCTTCGTAGATCGCGATGCCGGAGTCGGTGCCGAGCACCTCGCGCTGCCCCGCGCCGTCGACGGCGACGGCGACCAGGCGATCCCGCAGATCGCGGCGGTCCCGCTCGATCTCGTCGGGCACTGTGAGCACTTCGCTGCCGTCAGCGGTGAAGACGACTCCGCCGTGCGATGCCGCGCCCTCGGTGAGCTGACGCGCCTCGGCGGCGACCAGCGTCTTCTTGGGGGGCGTCTCGTCGTCGGGGCGCACGGCGGCGGCGGGCTCGTAGAACGGCTCGGCGTCGACCTCGGGCACGGCGATCACGAACACATGGGCGGGGCGGTCGCCGAGGTAGCCGAGGCCGTTCGCGTGCCAGCGCACGCCCGTGATGTGCCGCGGCGCCTCGGCGGCAGCATCCAATCCCTCCACGCTGCCGTAGCGGCCCTTCTCGGGCACGCGCGCGATGAACGCGATGGTCGCGCCGTCGGGCGACCAGGCGAAGTCCTCGACGCCCAGGACCGCATCGGTCGCCTGCACCGGCTCGCCGCCGGCAGCGGCGACCACGTGCACCTGGGGCTTGCCCTTGGCGTCGCCGCGCAGGAAGGCGATCCGGCTGGCGTCGGGCGCGAGCTTGGGCGCACTGTCGGCGGTGCCGCGGGTGAGGCGTCGGGGCGCACCGCCGGGGAGGTCGACGCGCCACACCTGGCCGACGTTCCGGTTGGCCGCGATGTCGGGACGCGAGGTCGCGAAGACGACGAAGGAGCCGTCTGCGGCGATCTCGGGACGCCCGACCGAGACGAGGGTCTCGATGTCGTTCGCCTTCATCGGGTCACTCCGCTTCGAACGACGAGACGTCGCCGACCAGGCGGGTGTTGCCGGCCGGCACCGGGGCGAGCGCGGCCTGCGCGACCTCGGCGGCGAACTCCGACACGTTGTAGAGCTTGCCCGCGTCCTCGCGACGCGCGGCGATCGCACCCGGGTTCGCGCGTTCGAGCAGCGTCGCCGTGATCGTGCCTTCGATCATGTCGCCCGACACGACGACGAACTCGACGCCGCGCCCGGCGAGCGCGGGGATGCGCTCGCGGAGGGCATCCTCGCCGGCGCGCTTCGAGAGGGCGACCGGCTCGTACTCGGGCATCGTCGGAGTGGTGCGGATGAAGTGCGCCTGGTGGCTCGTGACGAAGACCACGCGCGAGCCCTCGCCGAGGAGAGGCAGCGCGGTCTCGAGCACGTTCACCTGGGCGTCGCGGTTGAGCAGCAGCGCGTAGTCCTCGGCCATGCCGGACTCCATGCCGCCCGATGCGTTGAGCACGAGGATGTCGAGCGAGCCGAACGTGTTCGCGACCTCGTCGAACATCGCCTGGACGGATGCCGGGTCGGTCAGGTCGGCGCCGACGACGAGGACCTGCACGCCGAGTTCGCGGAGCTCCGTGGCGAGCTTCTCGGCCCGCGGAGCCTTGTTGCGGTAGTTGATGACGACGTTCGCCCCTGCCTGTGCGAGGTAACGGGCGGTGTCCGCGCCGATGCCGCGGGACGAGCCGGTCACGAGCGCGGTCCTGCCGCTCAGCGAGCTCTCGGGAAGCGGGGTCAGAGTCTGAGTCACGTGTAGACCCTACCTGCTAGGTTCGAGCTGAGGAGGCGCACCGTGGAGCTCATCGAGGTCGTCGAACAGTGGGCATGGATCGGCTGGCTGGTGCTGATCCTCGTCTTCCTCGTGATCGAGATGCTGACTCTCGACTTCACGTTCCTGATGCTGAGCATCGGCGGGCTCGCAGGCCTCGTGACCGACCTGCTCGGCGCCCCCATCTGGCTGCAGGTGATCATCGCCGCCGGCGTCGCCGCCGCCCTCGTGCTCCTGCTCCGGCCACCGCTGCTGAGACGCCTGCGCCGCGGCGAGGACCCGACGCCGTCGAATGTCGACGCCCTCATAGGCCTGGCCGGCACCGTCGTCTCGTCGGTCGGCGCGCACAGCGGCCAGGTCAAGCTCGCCAACGGCGACATCTGGACAGCCCGCACCGAATCGGGCGACCTCGAGCCCGGGACGCGGGTGCGGGTCAGCCGCATCGACGGCGCGACCGCGATCGTCCGCTCCGACTCCCCCGCTCCGCTCACCCCCGCTCCGGAGGACCCGCTCGCATGAACGACTTCACCTCGGCCATCCCGACGGCGATCGGGTGGATCCTCGCGATCGCCGTCTTCATCTTCGTGCTGGTCGTGATCTTCCGGTCCATCCGGATCATCCCGCAGGCGACGGCCGGAATCGTCGAGCGCCTCGGCCGGTACCACAAGACGCTGAGCCCCGGTCTGAACCTGCTGGTCCCCTTCATCGACCGGCTGCGTCCGCTTCTCGACATGCGCGAGCAGGTCGTGTCGTTCCCGCCTCAGCCTGTGATCACCGAGGACAACCTCGTCGTCTCCATCGACACCGTCGTGTACTTCCAGGTCACGGATGCCCGGGCCGCCACGTACGAGATCGCCAACTACCTCAGCGCCGTCGAGCAGCTGACCGTCACGACCCTCCGCAACGTGGTCGGCGGGCTCAACCTCGAAGAGGCGCTGACGAGTCGCGACAACATCAACGGACAGCTGCGCGTCGTCCTCGACGAGGCGACCGGCAAGTGGGGACTGCGCGTCTCGCGCGTCGAGCTCAAGGCCATCGACCCGCCGCACTCCATCCAGGATTCGATGGAGAAGCAGATGCGCGCCGAGCGTGAGCGCCGCGCGACGATCCTGACCGCCGAGGGCTCGAAGCAGTCGCAGATCCTCGAGGCCGAGGGTCGCAGGCAGGCCGAGATCCTCAAGGCCGAGGGCGACAAGCAGGCCGCGGTGCTGCGCGCCCAGGGCGAGGCCGAGGCGATCCAGACCGTCTTCGACGCCATCCACACCGGCAACCCCGACGACAAGCTGCTCGCCTACCAGTACCTGCAGACGCTGCCGAAGATCGCGGACAGCGCGTCGAGCAAGCTCTGGATCATCCCCAGCGAGTTCACCGAGGCCCTCAAGGGTCTGACCGGGTCGTTCGCGGGAGTGATGGCGGATGCTGCGACCAAGGGCCGCACGCCGTCCACCGGTGGCGCGGCCACCTCGTCGGGCGGCACCGGCTCCGGCACCGCCGCGATCGGCGGCCCGCCACCGGCGGTCACCCCGCCCACCCCGTGACCCACCCGTGGTTCGAAGGCGTTCCGACGCCGCGCGTCCTCGCACACCGGGGGCTGGTCACTCCCGACGCCGCCCGCAGCGGCATCGCCGAGAACTCCTTCGCCGCCGTCGCCGCCGCCCACTCCGCCGGCGCGCACTACGTCGAGTCGGACTGCCACCGAACGGCCGACGGGGTCGTCGTGCTCTTCCACGACGATGATCTGTCGCGGGTCACCGGCGATCCCCGCAAGATCGCCGACGTGTCGGTGCGCGAGCTCGAGCACCTGATGGCCGGCCGGGGCGGGCTCATCACGCTCGCGCAGGCCCTGGCCTCGTTCCCGACCATGAGGTTCAACCTCGACGTGAAGGCGGCCGATGCCGCGTCCGCCGTCGGCACCGCGATCGCGCCCTTCGCCGACCGCGTGCTGGTGACGAGCTTCTCGGACGAGCGGCGGCGCGAGGCGCTGACCGCGGCACGGGCCGTGGGCGACGCCGCGGGGCACAGCATCCGTCCCGCCACATCCGGGGGTCGCGGCACCATCGCCCGTGTGCTGGCGGCGGTGTCTTCGCGGTCGGACCGGCTGATCGCGCGGGCTCTCGCGGGTGTGGACGCCCTTCAGGTGCCCGAGCGGCAGGGGCGTCTGCGCATCGTCACGCCCCGGCTCATCGCGGCCGCGCATCGGCACGGCATCGAGGTGCATGTGTGGACCGTCAACGCGCCCGACGACATGCTCCGTCTCGTCGAGAAGGGCGTCGACGGCATCGTCACGGACCGCGCCGACATCGCCCTCGCCGCTCTCGCCTAACATGGGGAGGTAACGGTCCGCATCTCCCCCTGTGCATCCACTGTGAAAGGTCGATGAACAGGGTCGCTTCGGATGATCCGCTCAGGTCACTTCGTTATACCTGTACAGCGACGAGAGGACCACAAAATGGCAGACCGCAGTCTGCGCGGCATCCGACTCGGCGCCCAGAGCCTACAGAGCGAAGAGGGCGTCGTATTCCATGAGCGCGCACAGCACATCTACTCGTGCACGTCGTGTGGACGTGACACGACTTTGACCTTCGCGGCCGACGCCGAGGTTCCGCCGGCGTGGGAGTGCCGCACGTGCGGTGCCGAGGCGCTGCTGCGCGTGGGTGAGGGCACCGCGACCGTCGACCACTCCGGCGACAAGACGCCCCGCAGCCACTGGGACATGCTCCTGGAGCGCCGCACCATCCCCGAGCTGGAAGAGCTCCTCGAGGAGCGCCTCGCGTACGTCCGCGCCCGCCGCGGCGCCGGCGAGGCCGTCACGGTGGACAAGCTCAGCGCCTGACCCGCGCACGCGCGACGCCGGCCCTACGGGGCCGGCGTTTTCGCGTGCCCGCGGAAGCGCCGGCGCGCCACGATGCCGAGCCCTGCGAGCACGACGACGCTGCCCCATGACACGAGGGCGTTCAGCCATGGCCCGACGATGACCGCCGGCGTCAGGCCGGTCCGGAGCGCGACGTCGGTGAGCATGTGCCCGGGCTCATCCGCCGGGAGCCCGTCGACGGTGGATCCGTCGGGCGCGATCACCTGGCTCGTGCCCACCGTCGACAGGTTGACCACGGAGCGCCCGGTCTCGATCGCCCGGAGCCGCGCGACGGCGAGCTGCTGCAGGTTCTCGTCGGTCCCCCGGAAGTCCGCGTTGTTGGTCTGGAAGAGGTACACCCGCGCACCGTCGCGGGCACCCTCCCACACGAGTGCGTCGTAGATGACGTCGAAGCAGATGGCGAGCCCGACGACGGTGCCGTCGATGTCGAACACCGGCGGGTTCGTGCCGGGCGTGTAGTCGCGGCCGATCATGCCGATGAGGTCGGGGGCGATCGACGCGTAGAACTCCCGGTCGGGCACGTACTCGCCGAACGGCACCGGGTTGCGCTTGTCGTACGTCTGCTCGATGCCGGCGCCCTCACGCCAGACGAACGACATGTTGAAGTACTCGTCGCCGCGCTGGTCGATGCGATTGGCGATCAGCGGCGCGCCCACCTGCCTCGCCACGCGGTCGAGTGCGGCTGCGGCGACAGGAGACCCCTCCGGGTCCACGTCGACGCTGCCCTCCGGCCACAGCACGACGTCGACGCCCTCCGCTGCGAACAGCGGCTTCGTGGCCTCGTACTGGGACTCGAGGATGTCGCCCGCCTCGCGTTCGTCGAAGTAGCCGGCGGGGCCGTTGCCCTGGACGCTCGCGACGCGCATCGTGCCGGCGGGCGTCGTCGCCCACGCGGGGACGAGGACGAGAGCGGTGGCGATGACGACGAGCACTCCCACCGGGAGGAGTGGACGGATGCCGCCTCCTCGCGCCCGCCGCGGAGACCGGACGAGCTCCACCGCGGCCGCGACGACCGCGACGACGAGGAACGTGAGCCCCGCGGTGCCCGTCCACGAGACGACCTCGGCGAACGGGCCGCTCACCTGCGACGTGCCCACGCGTCCCCACGGGAAGCCGCCGTACGGAAAGCCTCCGATCACCGCTTCCTTCGCGGTCCACAACCCGGCGACGAGGACCGGGGTGAACAGGATCCGGCTCCGGCGCGGCACCACCACGGGCGTCCACCGGTACGCCAGCGAGATGAGCACCGCGCCGCCTGCGACGAACAGCGCCTCGAGCAGGGAGAGCGCGAGCCAGGGAAGCGGCCCGACCCACTCGGCGGTGAAGTCGACGTTGAGCAGATAGAACGACAGGCCGTAGGCCAGCCCTGTGAGGAATGCCCCGCCCGCCCGGCGCCCGATGAGCGTCACGAGCGCCAGAGCGACCGACGCGAAGGCCATCGGCCACCACGCGACGGACGGGAACGCCAGGTCGAACAGCACCCCGGCCAGCGCAGAGAGGAGAACCGCCGCCCATAGCGGGAGGATCGGGCGAGGTGGCACGGATTCAGCCTAAGCGAGCAGACCGGCGATCCTTCGCCGCGCCGGCGGCTCTACACGCCGGAGTACGCGACGATGCCGCGGCGCACAGCATCCAGCGCCTTGCGTGCCGTGCCCGCGATCGGCTGGTCGGCGACGATCGACAGCTGGTCGAGCAGGTCGATGGTCTGCTTCGACCAGCGCACGAAGTCGCCGGCTGCCATGTCGGCCTCGATGAGGACGCGGTCGAGCATGCCGCCGCGCGCCCACGTGTGCATGGCCTGCGCGAGGCCGGCCGAGATCGGCTCGGTGCCGGGCAGCCGATGCTCCTGCTCGAGGTCGTCGAGCTCCTGCCACAGCGACAGCGTCGCCTCGAACGCCGGGCGGAACGCACCCCGCGGGAGCCCCCGCTCCCCCGGGCCGCCGTCGTCGCGCCGGGGCTCGTAGACGAGCGAGCAGGCGAGCGCCGCGAGGGACGCCGCATCCAGGTCTTTCCAGATGCCGCGGCGCAGCGACTCGGCGACGAGCAGGTCCCGTTCGCCGTAGATGCGGCGCATCGTGCGGCCGGCGGGGGTCAGCGTCGTCGCACCGTCGCCCTGGATCGACACGTACTCGAGGGCGCCGAGCACATCGACGACGCGGTCGAAGATGCGCGCGACGGTGCCGGTGCGGGTCTCGATCTGGCGCCGCAGCCTGTCGATCTCGCGCTTGAGCTTCCAGTACCGCTCGGCCCACCGTGCGTGGTGCTCGCGATCGGGGCACTGATGGCACGGATGCCGCTGCATCTGCTTGCGCAGGCTCGCGATGTGCCGCTGCCGTTCGTCGCGGGTGCGCCGCGAGGCGTTCGCGTCCTTGCGGTTGAGCTTCTCGAGATCGCTCAGCTCACGGCGGATGCGCGAGTACTCGGCGAAGTCGCCGCGGTCGCACGTCATCGCCTTCGCATAGCCGGCGAGCGACTCCTCCTGCTCCTTCACCTGCCGGGCGAGCCCGACGACGGCGCGATCCGCCTGGAACTGGGCGAACGACGACTCGAGGATCTCGCGCGCCTTGGCACGGCCGAACTGGTCGATGAGGTTGACGGCCATGTTGTAGGTCGGCCGGAAGCTCGAGTTCAGCGGGTACGTGCGTCGGGACGCGAGCGCGGCGACGGCCTGCGGGTCGAGACCCTCGGTCCACTGGATGACCGCGTGCCCCTCGACGTCGATGCCGCGGCGCCCCGCGCGCCCCGTGAGCTGGGTGTACTCCCCCGACGTGATGGCGACGCGGGCCTCGCCGTTGAACTTCTCCAGCTTCTCGAGCACCACGGTGCGCGCGGGCATGTTGATGCCGAGCGCGAGGGTCTCCGTCGCGAACACGACCTTCACGAGCTTGCGCTGGAAGAGCTCCTCGACGACCTCCTTGAACGCAGGCAGCAGCCCGGCGTGATGCGAGGCGACGCCGCGTTCGAGGTTCTCGCGCCACTCCCAGAAGCCCAGTACGGCCAGGTCCTCTTCGAGCAGGGTGCGGGTGCGCTCCTCGATCACCGCGCGGATCTCGCGACGCTCGTCCTGCGACGTCAGCCGCACCCCGGCGCGGCGCACCTGCTGCACCGCCGCATCGCAGCCCGCACGGCTGAAGATGAAGAAGATCGCCGGCAGCAGGTTGGCGCGCGACAGCAGCTCGACGACGTCGGGACGGTCGAGGCGCTCGATCCTCTGCACGTTCGCGGACCGCACCGGGCGCTTCCCGCCGCGGTGCGGACGACGACCGGATGCCTCGTACCCCGCCTGCCGCGCACTGTTCGACGCCTGCACCCGATGATTGCGCTCGAAGTTCTGGCCCTTGAAGGAGCGGATGCGCATGAGCTCCTGATTGACCTGCGCGGTCGCGATGCCGGCGCGGTCGTCGAACAGCGGCAGCAGGTCGCCCCGCACCAGCACATGCTGCTCGAGGGGCACGGGGCGCGTCTCCGAGACGATCACCTCGGTGTCGCCGCGGACGGTGTCGAGCCAGTCGCCGAACTCCTCGGCGTTCGAGACGGTCGCCGAGAGGGAGACCAGCCGCACGCTCGGCGCGAGGTGGATGATGACCTCCTCCCACACCGCGCCGCGGAAGCGGTCGGCCAGGTAGTGCACCTCGTCCATGACCACGTAGCGGAGGCCCCGCAGCGCCGGAGAGTCGGCGTACAGCATGTTGCGCAGCACCTCGGTCGTCATGACGACGATGCGTGCGTTGCCGTTGATGTTGGTGTCGCCGGTGAGCAGGCCCACCTCGCCCTCGCCGTAGACGTCCTGGAGCTCGCGGAACTTCTGGTTCGAGAGCGCCTTCATCGGCGTCGTGTAGAACGCCTTGTCTCCGGGCTCACGCATCGCCAGGTGCACGGCGAACTCGCCCACGATCGTCTTGCCCGCCCCGGTGGGCGCCGCGACCAGAACGCTCCGTCCCTCTTCGAGGGCTCGGCATCCTTCGATCTGGAACGGGTCGAGCGTGAACCGCTGCGACGCGGCGAAGTCGGCCGTGATCGGATGCGTCCGATCGAGCCGGGCCGACGCGCTCGCCCGGGCGTAGCGCTCCGCGGGAGCGGGGTCGCTCACGACACCTCGGGCGGCAGCAGGGTGGCGTCGCGCTTGGCCTTGCGTCGATCGAACAGCATCGACAGGCCCGCCGCCGCGACGAAGAGGACGATCAGGATGCCCGCCAGCATCAGCATGCTCACGACGTCGGCGGCCGGCGTGGCCAGCGCGGCGAACGCCGTCGCGACGATGACGGCGACCCTCCAGCCCTTGAGGATGGCGCGGCCGGAGATGATCCCCGCCAGGTTGAGCGCGACGAGGAACACCGGCAGGACGAACGAGACGCCGATGACGATCATCAGCTTGAACACGAAGTCGTAGTATTCGGCGGCCGCGTAGAAGTTCACGGCGCCGTCGGGCGTGAAGCCCCACATGAGCTCGATGACGTGCGGCACGATCAGCAGGCCGACGTAGCAGCCGATGAAGAACAGCGGGACCGCGGCGACCACGAACCCGACCGTGTACTTGATCTCTTTGCGGGTGAGCCCGGGCATGATGAACGCCCAGATCTGCCACAGCCAGATCGGCGCCGAGAGGAACAGGCCGATGGAGAACGCGATCCGCATGCGCAGATCGAAGGCGGAGGTGACGGTGCCGAAGTTCAGCGCCGAGAAGTCGTCACCCCGCTGTTCGGCGATGACACGGATCGGCTCGGTGATCCAGTGGATGATCGGGTCGGTGATGACGAAGGCCACCACCATGCCCGCGAGCAGGCCGATCGCCGCGAAGACGAGACGCTTGCGCAGCTCGAGCAGATGCGCGCCGAGCGACATCCGCTTGTCGCGCTTCGGCAGCTCCGGGCCGTCGACGGACGCGGAGCCGGTTGCGGCTACCATCCGCTACGACTTTTGATCGCGGATGCCGTCAGTGGTGCCGGGGGTAGCGGGGGTCGTCTTGTCGGCGACCGGAGTGTCCGCGACGTTCGTCGTGGTCGAGGCGTCGCCCGCCTTGTCGTCGTCCTTCATCGCCTTCATCTCGCCCTTGAACACCCGGGCCGACTGGCCCATGCTCTTGGCGAGGGCCGGCAGCTTCGCCGCACCGAACAGCAGCAGGATGACGACCAGCAGGATGATCAGGTGCCAGCCGTTCAGATTGCCCAACATGAGGTGCTCCGTCGTTCGCGTCAGCGGGGATGCCGCCCAGTCTAATATGCTCCGGACGGCCGTCTGCCGCCCTTATCGGTATTGCGCCAAGCCGGCCTCGGCCCAGTCCGCCACGGCCCGGCGTGCACCGGCGGGCTCCAGCACCTCGACGAGGCCGCCACGGCGGGCCGCGAGACGGCGCAGGCTCAGTTCGTCGGCGACCCGCATGGTCGCGACCGTCACGGCGTCCTCGGTCTCGAGCGACGCGCGGTCGAGGTATTCGCCGAGGAGCGGTGCGACGTCGTCCGCGAAGCGGATGCGTGCGACGACGTCACCGGCATCGGTGTCGAACCAGTCCGGCGCCTGCTCGCCCGCGTGGGTGCTCGCGATGTCGGTGAGCTCGAGGTCGCTCACGCGGTCGAGATGGAAGGTGCGCATCGCCTCGCGCAGGTGGCACCAGCCCTGCAGGTACCACTGCCCGCTCGCGATGTGCACCTTGACGGGGTCGACCGTGCGCGTCGTGGGTGCCGCATCGGGGGCCTTGTAGGTGAACGACACGGCGACGCCGCGGCGCAGCGCGTCGGAGACGAGGTCGCGCACGACGTCGACGGGCTCCGTGGCGAGGATCACCTCGGCCGGGATCCCCGAGGCGCCCCGTGCGAGCTTCGCGAGCAGTCCCGCGTAGAGCTCGGTGTCGCCGACCCCTGGGATCGACCGGGCGAGCTGCAGGCCGGCCAGCAGCGCGGCCGCCTCGCGCGCCGTGAGCTTCGGCGCGCGCTCGAGACCGACCGAGTTCGTGATGACGATGAGGTCGCGCTCGTCGAGGAGGTCCCAATCGATGTCGAAGAGGTCGTTCGCCATCTGCCAGTAGCCGCGATCACCGGGCAGGCCGATGACGGTGAGCTTCTCGACCATGGACCGCATCTGCTCGGGCGAGACGTCGAACTCATCCGCCGCCTCGACCAGCGAGACCTCGCCCTTGCCGATGAGATACGGCACGAGCTGGAGCATGAGGGCCGCGCGATCCGTCGCGACGAGCGGTCGGCGGGCGCTCAAGGGGCGCCTCCGTGCAGGGCGCGCGTCGCCGCGAGCCGGTCGATGACGCGGTCGCGCAGCTCCGCGGGTTCGACGACGCGCACCTCGGGCCCGTACGAGGCGAGCTCGTCGGCGAAGATGTGCGCGTCGACGTAGGGAACGCGGATGCCCTGCTCGGCCGGCTGCGCGCGACGCGCAAGCCGGAGCGCGGCCTCGGTGCCGGGATTCACCTCGAGCAGCGCCGAATTGCGCTCGGCGACCTCGTCGAGGCCGGCGAGCGCCCGCTCGCCCGCGCCCTCGCGCAGGGCGGGGTCGAACGACGCGCGGGTGAGCGCGACCGGGCCGACGATCCGCGTGAGGAGGAACGTGCGATCGGCGTCGACGTCGAGATCGATGCCGAAGACGTGCCACCGGCCCTCGTACTCGACGAGCGCGAGCGGCTGCACGCGGCGCAGGCGCGGCGCCGCCTCGCCGGGCTTCAGGTAGGGGAAGGTGACGACGCGGCTCGACTCGATCGCCTGCTGCAGCGGCGGGAAGGCGGGGTCGCGCAGGCTCAGGCGCGGTGAGAAGCCGATGATGGGCTCGTCGACGAGGTCGCCGAGCGCGCGGATCTTGCGCAGACCGCTGCGCGCGTCGTCCGACATCGAGCTCTCGCTCCACACCCCGCCGGCGAGCGTCAGCAGTGCCAGCTCTGCCGGCGTGAACTCGATGTCCTCCGGGAGCTCGTACTCGGCGCTCGGCACGCGGTATCGCGCCTCACGGAGGTCGTCGGGGTCGGCCCAGTCGCCGATCGTCTCGATCGGCACGCCGAGACCGCGGAGCGACTCCTTGTCGCGCTCGAACATCTTCTCCAGCGCATCCTTCGACGCGCCGGCCTGGCTCTGCTCGCGATAGCCCGCGACCGAGGTCAGGATGGTGTCCTTCGTGAGCCCCTGATCCGTCGCGATGAGCGCCACCACGAGGTTGACCAGGCGCTCCTCGGGCGGGATCTTCGCGGCGGCAGTGGCAGGCACCCGCCTATCCTATGGCCGCCCGCGGCGACCCCGCCGATCCCCGGGTCACTCCTGCGGGAGCGCGTCCAGGCCGAGGATGTCGATCACGAAGACGAGCGTCGAGCCGGCCGGGATCGCCGCCTGCTCCTGATCGCCGTAGCCCTGGTCCGGCGGCACGACGACCAGCACCTGCGAGCCGACCGTCTGGCCCTCGAGGGCCGCCGCGAAGCCGGGCACCACCGCGTCGAGGGTGAGCGCTGCGGGCTCGCCGTCCCACGTCGTGTCGAAAGGCTCGCTCTCGCCCCAGACCACACCGGTGTAGTGGACGCGCACCGGCTGCTCGCCGGTCACCTCCTCGCCGTCGCCCTTCTTGAGGGTCTGGATCGTCAGATCGCTCGGCGCCGCGCCGTCGGGGATGATGAGGCCCGGGCGGCCGTCGGGCGCGCGCACCACGCTCGGCAGGCCGAAGCCGCTGTTGAACTGGTTCTGACCGTCTGCCGCAGCCAGGTACACCTTGCGGAGGTCGACGACGGCGACGAGGCTGTCGCCCTCATCGAGCCCGGCCTGCTCGGCGACGCCCTCGGCGAGGTCGTCCGGCGACAGCGCGATGGCGACGCGCGATCCCTCGGTGGCGCAGTGGAGCGCCTCCTCGAAGCCGGGGAAGCTGGAGAACTGCGACACCGCGCCCACGCGCGACAGGTCGCCGTCGTACGGCGTCGAGGCGAGCAGCTCGCCGGTCGCGCCGCTGAACAGCGCGACGTCGAGCACCGCGGTCTGGTCGGGGGAAACGATCGCCGTGCCGTCGCCGGTGACGACGTCCTCGTAGGCGAGCTCCGACGCCTTGAGCGGCGTGTAGACGTCGACCTTCGGCGTGTCCTCGGTGTCGCCGGTGACGGTGATGAGGTCCATCACCTCGGGGTTCGACACGGAAGGCCGCGAGCAGTCGGACGCGGACGAGCCGGGCAGCGAGCATCCGGCGAGGCCGACGGTCACCAATCCCAGGACAACGAGGGCAGCGGGGATCTTGCGCACCGGGCTAGTTTAGGCGGACTCGTCGGGCGCGTCCGACCGTCCGGCCGCCTGGCGCGCGCCCTCGGCGGCGCGCTCCGCCTCGCGCACCCGCTTGCGCAGGTTCTTGTCGGTGATCTGCCGGTCGCCGACGGCGCCGGGCGTCCACAGCTCCACGTCCTCGTCGCCGTAGCTCGACTTCGACGCACGGCGCTTCACCTCCGGCGGGACGGCCCCGGGCGCGAGCCGCCGCGCCCAGACGAGGAAGCCGGTGTGCGCGACCATGCGGTGGTCGGGGCGCACGGCGAGGCCCTCCACATGCCAGCCGCGCACCATGGTCTCGTTCGCGTCGGGCTCGGTGAACAGCCCGGTGCCGCGGATGTACTCGGCGACGCGGCTCAGCTGGGTCGCCGTCGCGACGTAGCAGACCACGACGCCTCCGGGAGTGAGCGCCTCCGCCACCGCGTCGATGCACTCCCAGGGGGCGAGCATGTCGAGCACGACACGATCGACGGATGCCGCGGCCACCGTGTCGGTCAGCTCGTCGGCGAGATCGCCCACGACGACGTCCCAGTGGGGCGGGACGTGCCCGATGAAGGTCTCGACGTTCGCGCGGGCGACCGCGGCGAAGTCGTCGCGACGCTCGAACGACACGAGACGACCTTCGGCCCCGATGGCGCGCAGGAGCCACAGCGACAGGGCACCCGAGCCCACGCCGGCCTCGACGACCGTGGCCCCCGGGAAGATGTCGGCCTCGGCGAGGATCTGCGCGGCGTCCTTCGGGTACACGATGGCCGCGCCGCGGGGCATCGACATCACGAAGTCGCGCAGCAGCGGACGCAGCGCCAGGTACTCGTGCCCGCCGCTGTTGGCGACGACGGAGCCGTCGGGCTGCCCGACCAGCTGCGAGTGCCGCAGCACGCCGTGGTGGGTGTGCAGCTCGCCGCCCTCGCGCAGCGTGATGGTGTGCAGGCGCCCCTTGGGTCCGGTGAGCTGCACGCGGTCGCCGAGCCGGAACGGGCCGCTCGGGCGCTCGCCGGTGTGGTCCAGGATCTCGGTCATCGGGCGGTCTCCTCGGCGGGGTGCGGGGCATGGACACGGGCGCGATGCGCCGCGTGGAATTCGGCGACGTCCGCGGCGGTGCGCCCTTCGAGGCTCTCCCACAGCGTGTGGGCGCCGGCGCCGGTGAGCGACACCATGAGCGGCACGCCGATGACCGACGCGCCGGAGGCCACCGCCGAGCGCAGGCCGTTGGGCGAGTCCTCGATGGCGACGGTCTCCTCGGGAGCCACACCCAGTGCCTCGCACGCCTGCAGGTACGGGTCGGGGAAGGGCTTCGGCCGCGTGGCGTCGTCGCCGGCGATCACGACGTCGAACGCGTCGAAGTCGATCAGGTCGACGACGGTCTGCGCCATGCGGCGCATCGACATCGTCACGAGCCCGGTCTTGACGCCGGCGTCCCGCAGGCTCGACAGCAGCTCGCGGGCGCCGGGGCGGAAGGGCACGCCCGTGGCCGACAGCTGACGCATGACGTCCTCGGTGAGGTGGTCGATGATCGCGTCGGTGCTCATGCGCACGCCGGTTCCCTGCAGGATGCGGGCGGAGTCCTCGAGGCCGAGGCCCACCAGCCCGAGCGCCTGCTCGTGGGACCACGTCCCGCCGAAGCTCTCGATGAGGGGTGTCTCGGCGGCCATCCAGTACGGCTCGGTGTCGACGAGGGTGCCGTCCATGTCCCACAGGACGGCGGCGAGTCGGGGCGCATTCACCGTGCAATCCTACCGAGGGGTCTCCGGCCCTCCTCGGGGGTGGGGGCCTATCCTGGAAGGAACCCGCAGCGGCTGCGGGCGAAGGGGGTCTCGTGGACGGACTGGGTCGTCGTGTTCTCGTCGCAGCGTTCGACGGCTGGAACGACGCGGGCGAAGCCGCGTCGTCCGCCATCACCCAGCTGCGGGAGGGCGGCTCGTACGAGACGGTGTTCTCGGTCGATCCCGAGCTCTACTTCGACTACCAGTACACGCGTCCGCACATCGCCGCGGACGGCGACGGACGCCGCACGCTCCGCTGGCCCGAGGCGACGCTCCTGCGTCCCGCGCAGGCGACCCGGGGCACGCAGCTGTGGCTGCTCACCGGCGTCGAGCCCGCCCGCGCGTGGCAGGCGTTCTCGTCGGAGCTCATCGACGTGGCCCTGCGCGAAGACATCACCGGGTTCGTCGCGATCGGCTCCATGATGTCCGACGTGCCGCACACGCGGCCTATCTCGGTGTTCGCCGGCAGCGACAACGAGAACCTGCGCAGCACGCTCCACCTCGAGCGCAGCACCTACGAGGGGCCCGTCGGGATCCTCAGCGTGCTGGGCGACGCAGCCGAGCGCTCCGGCATCCCCACCGCGAGCCTGTGGGCGAGCGTGCCGCACTACGTCGCGGGCCACACGCCGTCGCCCAAGGCGACGCTCGCGCTCCTGGACAGGCTCGAGGACATCACCGGCGCGACCGTCCCGCGCGGCGACCTCGCGACCGAGGCCGCGGCCTGGGAGGCCTCGATCGACGCGGCGGCGGCCGACGACGAGGAGATGACCGAGTACATCCACCAGCTCGAGCGCACGCGCGACACGTGGGACTCCCCCGAGGCCTCGGGCGACGCGATCGCTCAGGAGTTCGAACGGTACCTGCGACGCACCGACGGCAAGCCGGGCGACGGGCCGAGCAAGCCCGGCCGCGACGACCCGCGCCGCTGAGCAGCATCCGTCTCCCTCAGGGGTTGATGACCCCCATGCTGAGGAGCACGAGGAGCAGCGAGCCGAGCGCCACGCGGTAGACCACGAACGGCAGGAAGCTGTGCTTGGAGATCCAGTTCATGAAGAACGCGATCACCCCGAGCGCGACGATGAACGCGACGGCCGTCGCCACCGCGGTCTCGCCCAGCGTGAACACCCCGGGCTCGTCCAGGCTCTTGAACAGCTGGAAGAAGCCGCTGCCGAAGACCGCGGGGATCGCGAGCAGGAACGCGTATCGGGCGGCGGCGGCGCGCTCGTAGCCCATGAAGAGGCCGGCGGTGATGGTGCCGCCGGAACGTGACACGCCCGGGATGAGCGCGAGCGACTGCGCGAAGCCGTAGATCACGCCGTGGCCGATCGTGATGTCCTGCAGCTTGCGCTTCTTGGCGCCGACATGGTCGGCGATGCCGAGCAGCACGCCGAAGAAGATCAGCATGCCCGCCGTGATCCACAGCGACCGCAGCACCGTCTCGATCTGGTCCTGGAACAGCAGGCCGAGCACCACGATGGGGATCGATCCGACGATGATGAGCCAGCCGAGCTTCGCGTCGGGGTCGTTGCGCGGGATGCGGCCGAACAGCGCACGGAACCAGTGCCCGATGATGCGCACGATGTCGCGCCAGAAGAAGACCACGACGGCCGCCTCGGTGCCGATCTGCGTGATGGCGGTGAAAGCCGCCCCCGGGTCCTCCGCCGACGGGAGGAACTCGCCGAGGATGCGCAGGTGCGCGCTCGACGAGATCGGCAGGAACTCGGTCAGTCCCTGGACGAAGCCGAGGATGATCGCTTCGAGAAGCATGGGCGCCTTTCAGACGTGGCATGACGGATGCGGCGGGCCGCAGCATCCGTCGGAATCTCAGTAGGTGCGGAGCAGATCGGTGAGCACGGCCTGGCCGAACACCAGCGCGTCGATCGGCACGCGCTCGTCGACGCCGTGGAACATGCCCGTGAAGTCGAGATCGGACGGCAGGCGCAGGGGCGCGAAGCCGTATCCGGCGATGCCGAGCGCCGCCAGCGCCTTGTTGTCGGTGCCGCCGCCCATGAGGTACGGCACGACCGGCGCACCCGGATCGTGGCGGCCCAGCGCCGCGACCATCGCGTCGACGAGGTCGCCCGAGAACGGGACCTCGAGGCCGATGTCCTGGTGGACGATCTCGACCTCGACGCCGTCGCCGACGATACGGCGGATGTCGGCGAGGGCGGCCTCCTCGGTGCCGGGGAGCACACGCACGTCGATGAGGGCCTCTGCGCGGTCGGGGATCACGTTGTGCTTGTAGCCGGCGACGAGACCGGTCGGGTTGGTCGTCGTCCGCAGCGTCGAGCGGAGGAATCCGGATGCTGCGCCCACGGCCGCGGCGACGGCATCGGGGTCGGCGGCGTCCTGGCCGGTGAGCTCGGCGAGGCGCTGCGTCATCTCCCGCGTGGTGTCGGTGAGCGTGACGGGCCACGCCGTGCGGCCGAGCGCCGCCACGGCCTCGGCGAGACGTGTGACCGCGTTGTCGGAGTGCAGGCTCGAGCCGTGGGCGGCGCGGCCGCGCGCGACCAGCCGGATCCAGACGAGCGCCTTCTCCCCCACCTGCAGCAGGTAGGCGTGGCGGTCGCCGATCGGGATCGAGTAGCCGCCGACCTCGCTGATCGCCTCGGTGGCGCCCGCGAACCACTCCGGGCGGTTCTCGACCACGAGGGCGGAGCCCTCGACGCCGCCGTTCTCCTCGTCGGCGAAGAACGCCAGGACGAGGTCGCGCTCGGGCTGCTCGCCCGCGCGGAGGATGTCGGCGACCGACGTCAGGATCATGGCGTCCATGTCCTTCATGTCGACGGCGCCGCGGCCCCACAGCATCCCGTCCTTCACGACGCCCGCGAACGGGTCGACGCTCCAGTCCTCGGCGATCGCCGGGACCACGTCCAGGTGGCCGTGCAGCACGAGGGCGGGCTTGCCGCGGTCGCGCCCGGGAACCCGGGCCATCACGTTGGTGCGACGCGGGATCGGCTCGTAGAACTCGGGCTTCAGGCCCAGCGTCTCGAGGTAGGCGCCGACGTACTCCGCGGCGTCCCGCTCGCCGGCGGCGCGGCCGCCGCCGTGGTTCGTCGTGTCGAAGCGGATCAGATCCCGCGCGAGCGCGGCGACCTCGGGGAGTTCGGCTTCGGGCATGCGGACAAACCTATCCTCTCGACGAAAGAAGGCCCCCTTTCGGGGGCCTTCTTCACTGTGTGCGCGAGGGGGGACTTGAACCCCCACGCCCTATACGGGCACTAGCACCTCAAGCTAGCGCGTCTACCTATTCCGCCACCCGCGCAGGTGGTTTTCGGTTTCGCAACCGAGGAATGACATTACCACGTCACTGCACGTTCAACGAATCGCCGGACGCGCCCGGGCGCGTCATCCCATCGAGACGCCGAACACCAGACCGAGGACGTAGGTGACGGCGGCCGCGCCGAAGCCGATGCCCAGCTGGCGCAGCGCCCGGCGCAGCGGCGGAGCGCCCGAGAGGAGTCCCACGGCCGCACCCGTCGACATCAGCGCGACCCCGACCAGCGCGAGAGCCACCACGACGGCGGTGAGGCCGGAGAGGCCGAAGATCCACGGCAGCACCGGGATGATCGCCCCCGACGCGAAGAACAGGAAGCTCGACAGCGCGGCCGCCCAGGCACTGCCGACGACGTCCTCGTGGTCGGCGACGGAGATGGGGCCGGTGTCGGTGCGTCCCTGGCCGAGAGCGTGCGCGGCTTCGACCACCCGCCGGGCGCGCGCGGACGCCTCGGCCTCCGGCATGCCACGGGTCCGATAGACGAGGGCGAGCTCGTTGGCATCGATGTCGAGGTGCGGAATCGCGCCGTCGGCGTAGTCGCTCGGCTCCGTGGCGGCGAGGAGCTCCCGCTGCGAGCGCACCGACACGAACTCCCCCGCGCCCATCGACAGGGCCCCCGCGAGGAGGCCCGCGATGCCGCTGAACAGCACGAACTGGCTCGAGACCCCCGTCGCGCCGATGCCCATGACGAGCGCGAGGTTCGACACGAGGCCGTCGTTGGCGCCGAACACGGCCGCGCGGAACGTGCCCGAGAGGCGGCGGCGTCCGCGGGCGGCGAGCCCTCGCACGACCTCGTGGTGGATCCTCTCGTCGGCCGCCATCGTCGGGGTCGCGAACGGCTCGTCGTCGTAGGGCGATCGGGCCTCGGCGTTCTGGGCGAGGGCGAGCACGAAGATCGAGCCGAAGCGCTTGGCCATCCAGCCGAGCATGCGCGTGCGCACATCGGCCTGCGGCAGTCGCGCCGGCTCGCTGCCCAGGAGCTGCAGCCAGTGCGCCTCGTGGCGCCCCTCGGCCTCGGCGAGGGCGAGGAGGATCTCGCGCTCCTCCCCGGTGCGGCGGCCCGCGAGCTCTCGGTACACGCGCGCCTCGGCGCGCTCGTTGACGAGGTACCGCGCCCAGCGGCGTCGATCGCGTTCGGTCGGTGCGGCGGGCGTGCTCACTCGGGCCTCCAGTCGGGGGTGCTGCGGGACCCGTCAACGCTAGCCACCGCCGTCCGCGCGGGAGCTGCACAACCGAGGATTGCCAGCATTTCGGGGTTCCGAACCTCACCGACCCTCGAGCGCCGCGAGCATCCCGCGTTGGCCGGCGCGCATCACGTGCGCGTGCGCGCGTTCGAAGACGGGACGCAGCAGCCAGGCGGTGGCGTTCATCCAGGTGCGCCGGGTCTCCACGTCCCAGTGGAAGGTCACCACGGATGCCGCCGCCCCGTCGGCGTCGACGGTCACGCGCCCGCTCCCCCGCAGGTCGCCCTCACTCGTCGCGCCGATCGCACGACCGGGCTCGATGTCGCGCAGCTCGAGCAGCACGCGGAGGGAATATCCGAGGGGGCTGCGGACGGCGAGCACCATGCGCTCCCCCGCGACCAGGCGTCGCGGCGGCATCGGCAGCGTCAGCGCGGACCACCAGCGGCGGCCGGCGCCGGGGCGCAGCATCCGTTCCAGCTCCGTCCAGGCGCGCTCGGACGGCACCGGCAGCTGCCAGCGCGACACGAACGAGTACCTCGCGGTCATGCCCGGAGTCTAGGCCGGCGGGTGCCGGGCGTCAGGAGCGCACGCGCTTGCGCAGGACGTCGATGCGGGACTGCAGCTGGGTGACCGTCGCGTGCGACACGGCGGGACCGCCGCAGATGCGGCGCAGCTCCGCGTGCACAAGACCGTGCGCCTCGCCGGTCTGACGGGCGTAGAGGCCGACGAGGCTGTTGAGCAGCTGCCGCTGCTCCTTGAGGGTGCGGTGCAGCGCCTGCGGCAGGGCCGGCTCCTCCTCGGGCGCGGCCTGGGACTCACGGGCCTCCCGCGCCGTCCGGTGCCGCGACTGCCGTGACACCCGGGACATCAGCACGTCGTGCACCTGGTCGGGTTCGAGCAGGCCCGGGATCCCCAGGAACTCCTCCTCCTCGGGGGTCCCGGGCACCGCGAGCTGGCCGAACTCCTTGCCGTCGAAGAGCACGCGGTCGAAGTGCGCGAGCGAGCCCAGCGCCTGGTACGAGAACTCCTCGGTGAGCGCGTCGGAGGCTTTGTCTTCGCGCTCCGCCGCGTCCATCATGTCGTCTTCGGCGTTCCACTCGTCCTCGCCGTCGGAGTCGCGGTCCAGCGCGTGGTCGCGCTGCCGCTCCATCTCGTTCGCCAGGGCGAGCAGCTGCGGCACGTTCGGCAGGAAGACGCTCGCGGTCTCGCCGCGACGACGTGCGCGCACGAAGCGCCCGATGGCCTGGGCGAAGAACAGCGGCGTGGACGCGCTCGTCGCGTACACGCCGACGGCGAGCCGCGGCACGTCGACGCCCTCCGACACCATGCGGACAGCGACCATCCAGCGGCTGGTGGACTTCGAGAACTCCTCGATGCGGCTCGAGGCCTCCGCCTCGTCCGACAGCACCACCGTCGGCGCCTCGCCGCTGATCTGGTGCAGGATCGCGGCGTAGGCGCGCGCGGCGGTCTGGTCGGTGGCGATCACGAGGCCGCCGGCATCGGGGACGTGCTCGCGCACCTCGGTCAGACGGCGGTCGGCCGACCGCAGCACCGCGGGGATCCAGTCGCCCTCCGGGTCGAGCGCCGTGCGCCAGGCCTGCGAGGTGATGTCCTTCGTGTTGTCCTGCCCGAGCTGCGCCTCCATCTCCTCGCCGGTCTTGGTGCGCCAGCGCATCTGCCCGGCGTAGACCATGAAGAGCACGGGACGAACGACGCCGTCTTCGAGTGCGCGGCCGTAGCCGTAGGCGTAGTCGGTGCGCGAGACGCGGATGCCCTTGGCATCGGGGTGGTACTCGACGAACGGGATCGGCGCGGTGTCGCTGCGGAACGGCGTTCCGCTCAGCAGCAGCCGGCGGGTCGCCCGCGCGTACGCCTCGCGGAGCGCGTCGCCCCAGCTCAGCGCGTCCCCGCCGTGGTGCACCTCGTCGAGGATCACGAGCGTGCGCGCGTCCATCGTCAGGCGCTGATGGACGGATGCCTTCACCGCGACCTGCGCGTACGTCACGGCCACGCCGTGGTACTGGCGGGCGGGCGCGAAGTGACGGTTGCTGAAGGCCGGGTCGAGGCGGATGCCGACACGCGCCGCCGCGTCCGCCCACTGCGACTTGAGGTGCTCGGTGGGAGCGACGACGACGATGCGGTCGACGACCCGCCGACGCAGCAGCTCGCTCGCGAGACGGAGGGCGAACGTCGTCTTGCCGGCGCCTGGCGTCGCCGCGGCGAGGAAGTCGCGGGGACCGCCGCCGGGACCGTCCGGGCCGTCCAGCCCGAAGTACAGGTCGAGCGCCTCGGCCTGCCACGCGCGGAGGCGCTGAGCGGTTCCCCACGGCGCGCGCTGCGGGTACGTCGGCGACAGGTGCTCGGCGGCGAAACTGCCGATGTGGGCCTCGGCGCCGTGGGGTCCGGTGGTGAGCCCCCCGGCGGCGGAGGGCTCGGTGAGCGGGTGTTCGGGTGGAGCGGGCGGCGACTCGATCGTCGTTTCGTCCGTCACCGATCACACCTCCCCCGTAGACAACGAGTCACCACGATAGACGACCCGCACGACATGACGGTCCGGTTCCTCCCTGAGTCGCAGCATCCACCCCCGTTCGTTCGTCACAGATGTACGCCGATGCCGGAGTGCGGCGTACATCTGTGACGAACGAACGGATGGGAGCAGGCGCGGGCGAAGCTCGGGCAGGCGTCGAAGCCTGCGGGCCGCGATAGCCTGATCGTCGGTCACGAGCCGAGGAACGGAAGACGGATGTCCACGAGAGAAGATCCCCGCAGCCCCTACGTCGCGAACGCCGAGCCGCACCCGTGGCGCCGCTACGTCGCGATCGGCGACTCCTTCACGGAGGGCGTGGGCGACCCCGAGCCGTCGGCCCCGAACGGGTTCCGCGGGTGGGCGGACCGCGTCGCCGAGGTGCTCTCGGAGCAGGTCGAGGACTTCGCGTACGCGAACCTCGCGATCCGCGGACGCCTCATCGGCCAGATCGTCGACGAGCAGGTGGCGCCGGCGATCGCGCTCAAGCCCGACCTGGTGACCTTCTCGGCGGGCGGCAACGACGTCATCCGCCCGAACGGCGACCCCGACCACGTCGCGCAGCTCTTCGAGGACGCCGTCGTGCGTCTCTCGCGCGACGGTGCGACGGTCGTGGTGTTCACCGGCATCGACACGGCGTTCACCCCGGTGTTCCGCGGCATCCGCGGCAAGGTCGCGATCTACAACGAGAACATCCGCGCGATCGCCGACAAGTACGACTGCATCGTCGCCGACCAATGGGCGCTCAAAGAGGTGCAGGACATGCGCTTCTTCGACGACGACCGCCTGCACTACAACGCACTCGGCCACCACGAGGTCGCCCGTATGGTCCTGCGCGCGCTCAACGTGCCGAACGACCTCCAGCCCATGCAGCCCGACCCGCTTCCGATCCGCACGTGGCGCGAAGCACGGGCGGTCGACGTCATGTGGGCGCGCGAGTACCTGGTGCCGTGGGTGCTGCGGCGCCTGCGCCACCAGTCGTCCGGCGATCACGTCACGGCCAAGCGACCCGACCCGCTGCCGGTGATCACGCTGGCCCCGGGACCGGACCCGGCGCCTGCGCGCGGCGAAGAGGTCTGACGTGGCGACGCACCTCATCACGGGGGCGGGCTCCGGCATCGGCGCGGCGCTGGCCGAACGGCTCGCCGCGCGCGGCGATGACCTGTGGCTGCTCGTGCGCGACGCCGGCCGGGCCGCCCAGCTGCGCGAGCGCCTCCCCGGCGCGCAGACGCTCGTCGGCGACCTCGCCGACCCTGCGCGCCTGTCGTGGGCGTTCAGCCACCAGAGCGTGCCGCCGCGCCTCGACTCGCTCATCCACGTGGCCGGCGTCGTGGAGCTCGGCGCGATCGGCGAGACGCCCGTCGCGACCTGGCAGCGCCAGCTCAACGTCAACGCCGTCGCGCCGGCGGAGCTCACCCGGCTGATGCTCCCGGCGCTGCGCACCGCACGCGGGCGCGTCGTGTTCGTGAACTCCGGCGCGGGACTGCGCGTGAGCCCCGAGTGGGGTTCGTACGGGGCGAGCAAGTTCGCGGTGCGAGCCGTCGCCGATGCCCTCCGCGAGGAGGAACGGGCGAACGGCGTCCGCGTGACGACGGTGTACCCCGGGCGCACGGCGACCCCGATGCAGGAGAAGGTGCACCAGCAGGAGGGCGCCGAGTACGACGCGTCCCAGTGGATCGACCCGGCCTCGGTCGCGACCGCGATCCTCGCCGCACTCGACCTCCCGCGCGACGCGGATCTCACCGAGCTGATGGTCCGTCCCGGCGCCTGAGGGCGCCTGACATCGGCGCGTCGCGGGGCCGGGTCAGCGCGACCGCAGCTCCCACAGCGCCACCGCGCTCGCCGCGGCGACGTTGAGCGAGTCGACCCCACCGGCCATCGGGATCGTGACGACGGTGTCGGCCGCCTCGAGCGCGCGACGGGAGAGGCCGTCGCCCTCGGCACCGAGCATGAGCGCGACACGTTCGGGGCGCCGCGCGCTGAACGCGTCCAGTGCGACGGCGTCGTCGGAGAGGGCGAGCGCAGCCAGCTCGAAGCCCGCGTCGTGCAGCACCTCGCGGGCCTCGCCCCACTCGGGCAGCCGCGTCCACGGCACCTGGAACACCGTGCCCATGCTCACGCGCACGCTGCGCCGATAGAGCGGGTCGGCGCACCTGGGGCTCACGAGCACGGCGTCGGCGCCGAGCCCGGCCGCCGCGCGGAAGATGGCGCCGACGTTGGTGTGATCGACGATGTCCTCGAGCACGACCACGAGCCGCGCACCCGCGACGACGTCGGCCACCGGCGGGAGCTCGGGGCGATGCATCGACGCCAGCGCACCCCGGTGCACGGCGTACCCGGTCAGGGACTCGGCGATCTCTGGCGTCACCACGTACACCGGCACCGCAGCATCCGTCACGCGGTCGGCGACGTCGGGGAGCCACTTCTCCTGCACGAGCACGGACCGCGGGCGATGGCCGGCCGCGATCGCGCGGCCGATGACCTTCGCCGACTCGGCGATGTACAGGCCGCCCTCGGGCTCGATCACACGCCGCAGCGCGACATCGGTGAGATCGCGGAAGTCGGCGAGTCGCTCATCGGAGGCGTCGGAGATCCGTTCGATGGCCACCCGCCTACTCTCGCAGACGCCGTAACATCCCGGAAAACCGCGGGGCCTACACTCGACGCGAAGGGGGTGCACCGTGACCACGATCGCGACCGGATTGGACGCCCGGACGACGGATGCCGTGGCCCAGGCCATCGCCACGCTCTCGGGCCGGCGGATCGCCGTGCTGACGGGCGCAGGCGTCTCGACCGATTCGGGGATCCCCGACTACCGCGGTGCGGGCGCGCCCGTACGCACACCGATGACGGTCGAGCAGTTCCTCTCGAGCGACGCATCGCGCCGCCGCTACTGGGTGGGCAGCCACCTCGGCTGGCGGGCCTTCGCCTCGGCCGAGCCGAACCCCGGCCACCGCGCCCTCGCCGACCTCGAGGCGCGAGGGATCGCGACCGGGGTCGTCACGCAGAACGTCGACGGCCTCCACGTGCGCGCCGGCAGCCGCCGCGTCGTGGAGCTGCACGGCACGATGCGCCGCATCTTCTGCACGCACTGCGGCCAGGTCTTCGACCGCCGCGACCTCGCCCGCCGCGTCGAGGACGACAACCCGTGGATCCGCGTGCCCGAGAACGTCGCGCTCGGCCCCGACGGCGACGTGCTCCCCGAGAGCACCGAGGGCTTCCGCATTCCCGAATGCAGCGTGTGCGGCGGGATGCTGAAGCCCGACGTCGTGTTCTTCGGCGAGTTCATCCCCGCCGAGAAGTTCCGCGAGGCCGAGCAGCTCGTGCACACCAGCGAGGCGCTCATCGTCGCCGGGTCGTCGCTGGTCGTGAACTCCGGCATCCGCCTGCTCGAGCGGGCGCGCCGCCGCCGCCTGCCCGTCGTCATCGTGAACCGCGGCGTGACGCGCGCCGACGCCCGCGCGACGGTCAAGATCGACGCCGGCACGAGCGAGGTGCTGCGGGCGCTCGCCGACGGGCTGCCCTCGCTCGCGTGAAGCGGCTGACGTCCAGGCGGCCCGGGTAGGGTCGAGAGCATGACCGCGCTCACCCTGATCCGCCACGGCGAGACCGATTGGAACCGCGACCGGCGCATCCAGGGCTCGACAGACATCCCCCTCAACGACACCGGCCGGGCGCAGGCGCGCGCCACCGCCTCGCTGCTGCGCGATCGCCTCGACGGCGGCCTGCCGGTCACCATCGTGTCCAGCGACCTCGCCCGCGCCCGCGAGACGGCGGAGATCATCGCCGCCGAGCTCGGTCTCGCTGCTCCCCGCACGTACGCCGGTCTGCGCGAGCGCGCGTACGGCGAGGCCGAGGGCGTCGGCATCGACGAGTTCCGTACCCGCTGGGGCGACTGGCACACGGCCGAGGTGCCGGGGGCCGAGCCGTGGCCCGAGCTGCGCGCACGCGCCATCGCCGCCCTCGGCGGCATCGTGCGGGAGCACCGTCGCGCGACCGCTCCCGCCTCGGCCTCGCTCATCGTCGTGAGCCACGGCGCGCTCATCCGCGAGGTGATGCGCCACGCGACCGCCGGCGAGCTGCCGCTCGAGGGCGAGCGCCTCGCCAACGGCGCGACCCACGACTTCGTCTACGAGCGCGACCACCTGCGGCTCGTCACCTACGCGGGGCTCGTCACCGAGGCTCCGGAGATCGCGGACGAGCGCGTCCGTCAGCCGGCGAGCGCCTGACCTCGGGCGGCGAGCTCTTCGTCGAGGATGCGGACCGCCTTCGGCCCGACACCGTGGATCGCCAGCAGCTCGCCGCGTGTGCGCTCGGTCAGTTGGTCGTAGCGGGTGATGCCGTGCACCGCGAGCTCGCGGCGGGCGACGGTGCCGATCCGCGTGGTGAGCTCGGACTCCGGGCTCATCCGTCCGCGCGGGCCAGCACGCCGCGGGCGTGGCGCAGCACCGGCTCGTCGACCATCCGCCCGTCGTAGGAGAACACGCCGCGCTCGCCGTCGGCGGCCGCGAGGACGGCTCGCGCCCACGCCACGGTCTTCTCGTCGGGGCGATAGGCGGCGCGGATGACGGCCACCTGGCTCGGGTGGATGCAGGCGGTGGCGCGGAAGCCGGAGGCCGCAGCATCCGCCGCCTCGATGGCCAGGCGCTTCGCGTCCTCGATGTCGAGGTGCACGGCGTCGATCGCCGCCTTTCCGCGCGCGGCGGCTGCGAGGAGCACGCGGGACCGGGCATAGCGTGCGATGTCGCGGTACCGGCCGTTGGGCTTGCGGCTGGAGGTGCCGCCGATGCTCGCGACGAGGTCCTCCGCGCCCCACATCATCGCGACGACGTTGTCGAGGGCGGCGATGCGGTCGGCCTGCGCGACCCCCTTCGCCGTCTCGCACAGCGCGACGACCTCGAACCGGGCGTCGATGCGCCCGATGCGCTTGGGAGACTCGGACTTCGCGACCATGATGCGCCGGTAGTCCGTCTGCGACAGCGTCGCGAGGTCGGCGGTGAAGGCGTCGGTCTCGGGCGGGTTCACGCGCACGACGACCCGTGCGGGGTCGAGCTCGGATTCGATGAGGTGGCCGCGCGCCGCGGTCTTGTCGGCGGGTGCCACCGCGTCCTCGAGGTCGAGGATCACCGCATCGGCCCGGTCGAACGCCTTCGCGTACCGCTCGGGGCGGTCGGCCGGGCAGAACAGCAGCGCGGGCCCGAGGTCGAAGCTCACGGGGTTCCTCCTTCGGCGGGCTCGCGGCCCGGTTGCGGTGCGCACCAGATGAGCGCGGTCCTCGTTGCGAGCGCGACGACCTCGCCCCGCTGGTTGCGGCCGATGTGCCGCAGGGTCACGATCCCCTGCCCCGGTCGCGACGCCGACAGCCGCTTGTCGAGCACCTCGCTCTCGGTGTACAGCGTGTCGCCGTGGAACAGCGGCGCCGGGAACGAGACGTCGGTGAGGCCGAGCTGCGCCACGAGCGTGCCCTGCGTGATCTGCGAGACGGATGCCCCGACCATCGTCGCGAGGGTCCACATCGAGTTCATGAGGCGCTGGCCGAACGGCTGCGACGCGGAGAACGCGGCATCCAGGTGAAGCGCCTGCGTGTTCATCGTGATGGACGAGAACAGCACGTTGTCGGCCTCGGTCGCCGTGCGGCCGGGGCGGTGCAGGTACCGCGCGCCGAGCTCGAGCTCGTCGTAGTAGAGGCCCCGCTGCACGACCTCGCGCGCGCTGCCGGCCGCAGCGTCGTTCTCGGAGGCGTCGGGGGTCACGTCTGTCACGCTACCCTCACGCCACGCCGAGCGCCCGCGCGATGACCAGGAGCTGCACCTCGTTCGTGCCCTCGCCGATCTCGAGGATCTTCGAGTCGCGGTAGTGCCGCGCGACCGGGTACTCGTTCATGAACCCGTTGCCGCCGAAGATCTGGGTCGCGTCGCGGGCGTTGTCCATGGCGGCGTCGCTCGCGGTGAGCTTCGCCATGGCCGCCTGCGTCTTGAACGGCTTGCCGGCATCCCGCAGGCGGGCCGCGTGATGCCACGCGAGCCGCGCGACGTGCACGCGCTGCTGCATGCGGGCGAGGAGGAACTGGATCCCCTGCCGCGTCGAGAGCGCGTCGCCGAATACCGTCCGCTTCTTGGCGTAGTCGACCGCCGCGTCGAGGCATCCCTCGGCCGCACCGGTGGCGAGCGCGGCGATCGCGATCCGGCCCTCGTCGAGGATGTGGAGGAAGTTCGCGAAGCCGCGCCCCTCCGCGCCGAGCAGGTTCGCCACGGGAACGCGCGCGTCCTGGAAGGTGAGGGGGTGCGTGTCGGAGGCGCGCCAGCCGACCTTGTCGTAACCCGGCTCGACGGTGAAGCCCGGGGTGCCGTTGGGCACGACGATGGTCGAGATCTCCTTGCGGCCGTCCGTCTCGCCGGTCACCGCGGTGACCGTGACGAACCGAGTGATGTCGGTGCCGGAGTTGGTGATGAACTGCTTCGAGCCGTTGATGACCCACTCGTCGCCGTCCCTGCGGGCGGTCGTGCGGGTGGCCCCGGCGTCCGACCCCGCCTCCGGCTCGGTGAGCCCGAACGCGGCGAGCGCGGTGCCCGCGAGCAGGTCGGGCAGGAGCTCCTGCTTCTGCTCCTCGGTGCCGAAGCGGAACACCGGCATCGCACCGAGGCTCACACCCGCCTCGAGGGTGATCGCGAGCGACTGGTCCACGCGGCCGAGGGCCTCGATCGCGAGGCACAGCGCGAAGTAGTCGCCGCCCTGACCGCCGTACTCCTCGGGGAACGGCAGGCCGAACAGCCCCATCTCCCCCATCTGCGCGACGACGTCCATCGGCAGGGTGTGCGTGCGGTCGGCCTCGTACGAGACGGGCGCGACGACCTCGTCGGCGAACTGGCGCACCAGGGCGGCGAGTTCGCGCTCGTCGTCCGAGAGGTCGTACGTGTCGTAGGTGTCCATTGCTGCTCCTCGGGTGTCAGGAGGTCGGCGCGGGCGCGTCGTGGGCGCCCGCGGTGGAGTCGTCGGGAGAGACGGATGCCGCGGCCGCCGCGTCCGAGAGGGAGACGTGGGCGAGCACCTGGTCGCGGCGGACCTGCACGCCGACGCCGACGTCGACGCGCACGACGCCGTCGTGCGGGGCGAGCACGGGGTGCTCCATCTTCATCGCCTCGATCGTGACGATGCGGTCCCCGGTGGCGACCGCCGCCCCGTCGGCGACATGCACCGCGACGACCGCACCCGGCATCGGGGCGCGCAGTTCGGGATCGGATGCTGCGGCTTCGCGTTCGCGGCCCGCCAGGCGCCGCTCCATCGCGGCGCGGCGGGTCAGCGGGCGCAGGCGGTGCGTGGCACCGTCGGCGTGCACCCAGACCCATCCGTCGGCGTCGATCGCGGTGCGCGCCGCCGGGGCGGCCGCAGAGGTGGCAAGTGTGGTCGCTTCCGGCGCGCCGAGGCGGCCGGACGCGCCACCTCCGCCGGCGGGTGCGGAGTGCACGACGCCGTGTTCGTCGAGGAGCCGGAGCATCGCGGGCACGGCGGGGGCACCCGCCCGCCAGCCCTCGAGCTCCTGCCAGGCCGCACCGATTCGCACAGAACGCGGTCGACCCGGGCGGCATGAGTCGAGCGACGCGGCCGCCCGCAGCACGGCGAGCGTCGGTGCGCCGCTCGAGTACGGCGGCATCCGGTCGATGAGCCCCGTGTCCATGTCGCCGGTCTGCACGCCGCCCTCGGCCAGGAGGGCGCGCAGGAACCCGAGGTTGGTGTCGAGTCCGAGCACCACCGTCGCGGCGAGCGCGGCGTCGAGCCGTGCGAGCGCGTCCGCGCGATCCGTGCCGTGCGCGATGACCTTCGCGATCATCGGGTCGTAGTCGGCTGTCACCAGGCTGGCGGTCTCGACGGCCGAATCGGTGCGCACGCCCTCGGCGGGCCGCCACGCCAGCACTTCGCCGGTCGCAGGGAGGAAGCCGCGCTCCGGCGACTCCGCGTACACGCGCGCCTCGATCGCGTGGCCGTCGAGGTGCACGTCGTCCTGCGAGAACGCGAGCGGCTCCCCCGCGGCGATCCGCAGCTGCTGCTCGACCAGGTCGAACCCGGTGACGAGCTCGGTGACCGGGTGCTCCACCTGCAGGCGCGTGTTCATCTCGATGAAGAAGAACTCGTCGGGCCGGGCGGCGGCGACCAGGAACTCGACGGTGCCCGCACCGCGATAGTCGACGGATGCCGCCGCCGCGCACGCCGCGGCGCCCAGCCGCGTGCGGATGTCGGCGTCGACGGCCGGCGACGGCGCCTCCTCGATCACCTTCTGGTGCCGGCGCTGCAGCGTGCACTCGCGCTCGCCGAGATGGACGACGGTCCCGTGCCCGTCGGCGAGCACCTGCACCTCGATGTGCCGCGGCCGTTCGATCAGCCGCTCGAGGAGGAGGGTGTCGTCGCCGAACGCGGCCGAGGCGACGCGCCGCGCCGTCGCGAGCGCCTCGGGCAGCTCCGCGGCGGACCGCACCACCTGCATGCCCTTGCCGCCGCCGCCCGCAGACGGCTTCACCAGGAGGGGGAAGCCGGTGCGCTCGGCGGAGGCCGCGATCTCAGCATCCGTCATCGCCGTGCCGTCTTCTCGGGCAGCGCTGAAGCCGGGCACCGTCGGCACGCCGTGCGCCACGACGTGCTCCTTCGCGCGGATCTTGTCGCCCATCACCTCGAGCGCGCGCTCACCGGGCCCGATGAAGACGATGCCCGCCTCGGCGCATGCGCGTGCGAATGCGACGTTCTCCGACAGGAACCCGTAGCCGGGGTGCACGGCCTGCGCGCCGCTGGAGACGGCCGCTCGGACGACGGCGTCGATGTCGAGGTACGACTCCGCGGCCGCCGCCGGGCCGATGCGCACGGCCGCGTCGGCTTCGCGCACGTGCGGTGCGTCGGCATCGGCGTCGCTGAAGACGGCGATCGAGCGGATGCCGAGGCGCCGAAGCGTGCGGATCACCCGGCGGGCGATCTCACCCCGGTTGGCGACGAGGACGGAATCGAACATGTTCCTCACATCCGGAAGACGCCGAAGCGGGGTTCGGCCAGCGGGGTGCGCGAGACGACGTCGAGGGCGAGGCCCAGCAGGTCGCGGGTGTCGAGCGGGTCGACGACGCCGTCGTCCCACAGGCGCGCGGTCGCGTAGTACGGGTCGCCCTGCTCCTCGTAGCGCGCGCGGATCGGGGCCTCGAACGCCGCCTGGTCCGCGGTCGACCACTCCTCGCCGCGTGCCTCGAGCTGGTCGCGCTTGACGGTCGACAGCACCGAGGCCGCCTGGTTGCCGCCCATCACCGAGATGCGGCTCGCGGGCCAGGTCCACAGGAACCGCGGCGAGTACGCGCGACCGCACATCGAGTAGTTGCCGGCGCCGAACGAACCGCCGATCACGACGGTCAGCTTGGGCACGCGGGTGGTGGCGACCGCCGTGACCATCTTGGCGCCGTCCTTCGCGATGCCGCCGGCCTCGGCGTCGCGCCCGACCATGAAGCCCGAGATGTTCTGCAGGAACAGCAGCGGCACGCCGCGCTGATCGCACAGCTCGATGAAGTGGGCGCCCTTCTGGGCGGACTCGCTGAACAGCACGCCGTTGTTCGCGATGACACCGACCGGGTGCCCGTGGATGCGCGCGAAGCCCGTGACCAGCGTGTCGCCGTACTCGCGCTTGAACTCGTGCAGCTCGCTGCCGTCGACCAGGCGCGCGATGACCTCGCGCACGTCGTAGGGCTGGTTCACGTCGACCGGCACGACGCCGTAGAGATCGGATGCCTCCACCGCCGGCTCGACGGACGGCACGACCTCCCATGCGGGCTCGGCCGGCGCGGGCAGCGTCGCGACGATGTCGCGCACGATCTCGAGCGCGTGCTCGTCGTCCTCTGCGAGGTGGTCGACCACGCCGGAGCGGCGGGCGTGCAACTCTCCCCCGCCGAGCTCCTCGGCGGTGACGATCTCGCCGATCGCCGCCTTCACGAGCGGCGGGCCGCCGAGGAAGATCGTGCCCTGGTTGCGCACGATCACCGTCTCGTCGCTCATCGCGGGCACGTAGGCGCCGCCGGCCGTGCACGAGCCGAGGACGGCAGCGATCTGCGGGATGCCGGCAGCTGACAGCCGCGCCTGGTTGAAGAAGATGCGGCCGAAGTGGTCGCGGTCGGGGAACACCTCGTCCTGCATCGGCAGGAAGGCCCCGCCGGAATCGACGAGGTAGACGCACGGCAGACGGTTCTCGAGCGCGATCTCCTGCGCCCGCAGGTGCTTCTTCACCGTGAGCGGGTAGTACGTCCCACCCTTGACCGTCGCGTCGTTGCACACCACCATCACGTGGCGGCCGTGCACCAGCCCGATCCCCGCGATCACGCCGGCCGCGGGCGCCTCACCGTCGTAGAGACCTTCCGCAGCGAGCGGTGCGACCTCGATGAACGGGCTCCCCTCGTCGAGCAGACGCGTGACGCGGTCGCGCGGCAGCAGCTTCCCGCGTGCGACATGCCGCTCTCGCGAGGCGGCGGGTCCGCCGACGGATGCTGCGGCCAGCCGCTCCCGCAGCTCCTCCGCCAGCTTCCGCTGGGCGTCGCGCGTGCGCACGAAGGCATCGTCGTGCACGGCGGCACTGCTCAGCACGCTCATCCGGATCTCCCGCGCATCCTCTTCGACGTCACGATCGGATCACGTCCGTTGTCGGGACGCGATCGGATTGGTTAGTGTTCACTAACTGAGGTTCAGGTTAGCGAGCCTTAACTGGATTTACAAGCGGAGCAGCAGATGACGAACGGTGTCACCGATCGCGATCGCGCGAAGGCCGACCGCCACGCGGCGATCCTCCACGAAGCGGCGGCCCTCTTCGCCGAGCGTGGCTTCAGCGGCGTCAGCCTCGAAGACATCGGCGGAGCGGTCGGGGTCAGCGGGCCCGCGCTCTACCGCCACTTCGCCAACAAGCAGGCCCTGCTCGGCGCCATCCTCGTCGAGGTGAGCGAACGGCTCCTCGCGGGCGGGCGCGCGGTGCTGTCGACCCACCATGAGGCGGACGAGCAGCTGGACGCGATCATCGCCTTCCACGTGGAGTTCGCGTTGCGCGACGCCGACGTCATCCGGGTGCAGGACCGCGACCTGGCGAGCCTCAGCGACGACGACCGCCACACGGTGCGGCGCCTCCAGCGCGAATACGTCGAGGTCTGGATCGGCATCCTGTCGACGGTCCATCCCGATCGCGAGGAGGACGACCTGCGCGTCCGGGCGCACGCGTGCTTCGGCCTCATCAACTCGACCCCCCACACCGTGCGCGCGTCCCGGTCGCGCCCCGGCGAGCGCGATGTGCGCACCATCCTCCGCACGATGGCGCGTGCCTCGCTGACCGCCTGACCCGCGGCGAGGCCCTAGTCTGGACCCACCATGGCGGGGCACAGCCGGCAGGACGACGCAGACGGGGCGGGTCGCGTCGACGGCACCGAGTCGTCCAGCGCATCCCCTGCGCCCGACGCGAGCCGCTCCCCCGCGCCTCCCGATGCGAGCTCGCGTCGGGACTTCCTGAAGCTCGGCGGCGTGGCCGCCGCGGGCCTCGTCGTGGGCGGAGCCGTCGGAGCCGCTGCCGGCGCATCCCTCGGCCACACGATCGGCTACCGGGAGGGATCGGTCGACCTCGGCGCGGTGCCGCCGCGGTCGGAGCCCGGGTTCGACCACGTCGTCGTGCTGATGGGCGAGAACCGGTCGTTCGACAACCTCCTGGGGTGGCTGTACACGCCCGACACCCTGCCCGACGGCGCCACGTTCGACGGCCTCGCCTTCGGCGACTACGCGAACACCGCGCCCTCCGGCGAGCGCGTCTCGGTCCACGCCTACACGGGACCCACGGACGACGTCATGGCGCGGCCCGACCCCGACCCCGGCGAGGAGTTCCCGCACGTCAACACCCAGCTGTTCGGCGTCGTCGACCCCCGGGAGAACGCGGCGAGCCAGGTGGGCGACATGACGGCGCCCTTCAACGCACCGCCGTCGGGAAGCGCGCCGACGATGGAGGGCTTCCTCCACGACTACTGGAACAACCTGACCCGCCTGCGGCACGGCGAAGAGCCCACCATCGATGAGGCGTCCCACATCATGGGCGGCTTCTCCCCTGAGCAGCTCCCGGTGCTGTCGACGCTCGCGAAGGGGTTCGCCGTCTTCGACGCGTGGTTCGCGGCGGTGCCGTCGCAGACCTACTGCAACCGGTCCTTCTTCCACGCGTCGACGTCGCACGGCTTCGTCACCAACAAACACGGCGGGGGCTACGACAAGTGGCTCGACGCCGCGGCGGCTCCCACGATCTTCAACCGCCTCGAGGACGCGGGCATCCCGTGGAAGGTGTACTTCGACGAGATGCAGCTCGTGTCGCTCACGGGCATCCTGCACGCTCCGGTGCTGGAGAAGTACTGGCGCACCAGGCGCTTCGGCCACATGTCGGAGTTCTATGACGACGCGAAGGCCGGCCGACTCCCGGCGTACGCCTTCATCGAGCCGCGGCTGGTGTACAACCACAACGACTTCCACCCGCCCTTCGGATCCCTCCGCGAGAGCGACGTCGACGGCGCACCGGTCGTCGACTCCGCGGTGTCGGACGTGCGCGCCGGCGAGCAGCTGGTCGCCGACGTCTACAACGCCGTGAAGGAGAGCGCGACCCCGGACGGGTCGAACGCGATGAACACGCTGCTGCTGATCACGTTCGACGAGCACGGCGGCACGTACGACCACGTGCCGCCCCCGACCGCGACACCCCCGGTCGCCGGCGACGAGCCGGGCGAGATGGGTTTCGCGTTCGACCGCCTCGGCGTGCGGGTCCCGGCGATCGCGGTCTCGGCGTACACGCGCGCGGGGACCATCGTGCACGACGAGATGCACCACGCCGCCGTGCTCGCGACGCTCGCGCGGCTGCACGGCCTGCGCCCGCTCACCCGGCGCGACGCCGAGGCGCGGGACCTGTTCCCGGTGGTGAACCTCGACACGCCGCGCGACCCCGCGAGCTGGCCGGTGGTGCACCCGATGTACGTGCCCCCCAACCCCGCGGAGGACGAGCTCTCGGACCTCAAGGACGGTCCCCACAAGCACAAGCCGCTGAGTCCGCCCGGACGCGGCCTGCTCGGGCTGCTCATCGCACGGTACGAGGCACCCGGCTCCGCGGAGCCCGAGACCTACGCCGAGGCGTACGAGGTGCTGCAGAAGCACGGCCTCGGCCTGTTCTACCCGAAGGAGGACTGACCGGCCGGCCCCCAAGGTGCCGGCCGGTCAGCGGCCTTCTCAGCGCAGCAGCATCGCCCGCCCGGGTTCGCGGAGGATGTCGGCGACGTCGACGAGGAAGCGCGACCCCTGCTCGCCGTCGACCAGCCGGTGGTCGAACGACAGCGCCAGCGTCATCACGTCGCGCAGCGCGATCTCGCCGCGGTGCTCCCACGGCTGGCGCCGCACGGCACCGAGCGCGAGGATGCCGGCCTCCCCGGGGTTGATGATCGGCGTTCCCGCGTCGACGCCGAACACGCCGACGTTCGTGATCGAGAACGTGCCGCCCATCATGTCGGCCGGCGATGTCTTCCCGGCGCGCGCGGTCTCGGCGAGCCGCCGGATCGCGTCGGCCAGCTCGACCAGGGTGAGCTGCTGGGCGTCCCTGATGTTGGGCACGACGAGGCCCCTGCCGGTCGCCGCGGCGATGCCGAGATTGACGTAGTGGTGCTCGACGATCTCGCCTGCCGCGTCGTCCCACTTCGAGTTCAGGCCGGGGTGACGGCCGAGCGCGAGGCACACGGCCTTCGCGGCGACGGCCATGATCCCGATCCGGTGCTCCTGCAGGTCGCGGTCGGCCTTCAGCGAAGCGATGAGCTCGCTCGTCGCCGTGACGTCGACCGTCAGGAACGTCGTGACGTGCGGTGCGGTGAAGGCGCTGCGCACCATCGCGTCCGCGGTCATGCGCCGCACTCCGCGGATCGGAGTGCGCGTCGTCCGCTCCCCCGCCTCGGCGGCCGGGGGCATCTCGAACGTCTCGACGGGTTCGGCGGCGGCAGGTGCGGTCGCCGTGGCACCCACACGCGTCGCGTACTCCTCGACGTCGGCGCGCGTGATCACGCCCGAGGCCCCGCTCGCCTCGACGAGCGCGAGGTCGACCCCGAGCTGCTTCGCGAGTTTCCGCACCGGCGGCGTCGAGCGCGGACGCTCGACCGGGCGCTCCACGATGTCGGCGAACTGGATCGCGTCGTGCGGGGCAGCCTCGAGGACGGCGGTGTCGGATGCTGCCGCCACGGCGCCCGCGACGCGCGCCCGGCGCTGCGGTCGCCCTGCGCCCCGGGGCGCGGCTCCGTAGCCGACCAGGTTGGGCTCGGACTTCGTCGCGTCGGCATGTGCGCTCGTGGCGGCCGCGGGTGCGGATGCCTCGGCCTCTGCGACGGGCGCGGAGGGCGCAGCATCCGTGCCGCCGATGTCGAAGGAGATCAGCACCGAGCCCACCGCCACGACATCGCCCGCCTCGGCGTGGAGCGCCGTGATGGTGCCGGCGTACGGCGACGGGAGCTCGACGACCGCCTTCGCCGTCTCGACCTCGGCGATCGTCTGGTTGAGGGTGACCGTGTCGCCGACGGCGACCAGCCACTGCACGAGCTCGGCTTCGGGCAGGCCCTCGCCGAGGTCGGGGAGCATGAAGTCCTGCGTCATGAGACTGTCTCCTTCATCGGACGCTTCGCGTCCGACGCGCTGTCGCGCATCATTGCTCCAGCACCCCCGACAGGCTGTTGGGCTTGTCCATGACGCGGTCGACGGCGTCGAGGATGCGGTCGAGGTCGGGCAGGTGGTGCTTCTCGAGCTTCGCGGGCGGGTAGGGGATGTCGTGCCCGGTGACGCGCTGCGGCGCCGCCTCGAGGTAGTTGAAGCAGCGCTCCGTGACACTGGCGATCAGTTCGGCGCCGACGCCCGCCTCGCGCGCGGCCTCGTGCGTGACGACGACGCGGCCGGTCTTGCGGACGGACGCCGTCACCGTGCGATAGTCGACCGGCGAGATCGAGCGCAGATCGATGACCTCGATCGAGACGCCGTCGTCCTCGGCGGCGGTCGCCGCGTCCATCGCGGTCGCGACCTGCGAGCCGTAGGTCAGCAGCGTCACATCGCTGCCCTCGCGGGCGACGCGCGCGAGGCCCATCGGCGGGGCGTCCGCGAGCTGCACGTCGAGGTCGACCTCGCCCTTGGTGTGGTAGAGCCGCTTCGGCTCGAAGTACACCACGGGGTCGTCAGACGCGATGGCCTGGCGGAGCATGACATAGGCGTCCTGCGGGTTCGAGACCGCGACGACCCGCAGTCCCGACGTGTGCACGAAGTACGCCTCCGGCGACTCCGAGTGGTGCTCGGCCGCGCCGACGCCACCCGCCCACGGGATGCGGATCGTGATCGGCATCTTCACGTTGCCACGCGTGCGGTAGTGCAGCTTCGCCACCTGGCACACGATCTGGTCGAACGCGGGGTACACGAAGCCGTCGAACTGGATCTCGACGACGGGGCGGTAGCCGCGGAAGGCGAGCCCGACGGCGGTGCCCATGATGCCGGCCTCGGCGAGCGGGGTGTCGATCACCCGCTGGGCGCCGAACTGGTCGAGCAGGCCGTCGGTGATGCGGAACACGCCGCCGAGCTTGCCGATGTCCTCGCCCATGACGAGGACCTTGTCGTCGTCCGCCATCGCGCGGCGGAGTCCTTCGTTGATGGCCTTCGCCATCGTCAGCTGCGTCATCGTCAGACCCCCTCGGCCGCGGGCGCGAACCCGTCGAGGTAGGCGCCGAACCACTCGCGCTGCTCGTCGAGGCCCGAGTGGGGCTCGGCGTAGACGTTGTCGAGCACCGTGAGGGGATCGCGGGTCTTCGCCGTCTGCGCCGCCTCGCGCACACCGGCCGCGAGGGCGTCGGCGTCCGCTTCGACGCTCGCCACGAACGCGTCGTCGAACTCGCCGCGCGACCGCAGCAGCGCCTCGACGCGCGCGATCGGGTCGCGGCGGCGCCACTTCTCGACCTCTTCCTTGTCGCGGTAGCGGGTGGGGTCGTCGGACGTGGTGTGCGGGCCCATGCGGTACGTGACCGCCTCGATGAACGCGGGGCCGTTGCCGCGGCGAGCGTTGTCGAGCGCCCAGCGCATGGCCGCGAAGCACGCCAGCACGTCGTTGCCGTCCACGCGCATGCTGGGGATGCCGAAGCCCGGCGCCCGGCCGGCGATCGGGAACTTGGCCTGCACCGTGACCGGCTCCGAGATCGCCCACTGGTTGTTCGTGCACACGAACACGACCGGGGCGCGGAACGACGACGCGAAGACCATCGCCTCGTTCACGTCGCCCTGACTGGAGGCGCCGTCGCCGAAGTAGGCGACCGAGACCTGATCGGTGCCGTCGCGCTGGACACCCATCGCGTAGCCGACGGCATGCAGCGCCTGCGCGCCGATGATGATCTGCTGCGTCGCGGTGTTGATGTCGTAGGGGTTGTAGGTCGAGTGCTCCTCGCCGCGCCACGCGAGCACGAAATCGGCGGGCTTGCCGCCGCGCGCGTAGACGACGCCGGTCTCGCGGTAGCTCGGGAACGCGAAGTCGTCGGCGCGGAGAGCCCGCGCGGTGCCGATCTGCGTCGCCTCCTGGCCCTGGCACGGCGGCCACAGGCCGAGCTGCCCCTGCCGCTGGAGGGCGACGCCCTCGGTGTCGATGCGCCGCAGCAGCACCATGTCGCGGTACAGGCCGCGCAGTGTCGCGGCGTCGACGTCGGCCACCCAGCGATCGAGCTCGGGGTCGGCGATGCGCTCGCCGTCGGGGGTCAGCAGTCGCGCGACATCCTCGATGTCGGTGGCGAGATCCGCTGTGGGTGTCAGGGTGTGCGTCATCGTCATCACTCCTCGTTGCCGGCCCCCTCGTGAGGGACCGCTTGGCGTGCGCCGGCCTCTTCGCCGACTTCTTCAACGGTACGTCCGCGTCGCACCTCGCTCAAGCATTCACGGACTTCTTGAGCATGTTGACAACTGATCCCGCCCAAAGGCGTGCTAACGTTTCGCACTATGAGTGCCCTGGATCACGTCGACCTGGAGCTGCTGGCAGCGCTCTCCGCCGACCCCCGCGCGACCGTCGTCGCACTCGCCGAACGTCTCGGCCTCTCGCGCAACACCGTCCAGGCGCGCATGTCGCGACTGGAGAAGGCGGGGGTCTTCCTGTCGTACGAGCGAGCCATCTCATCCGCCTCGCTGGGCTTCCCGATCGAGGCCTTCATCAGCGTCATCGTGCGACAGGCCGAGCTGCCCCGCATCGCCGTGGAGCTCGCCCGCGTTCCCGAGGTCGTGCAGGCCCACGGCCTGTCCGGTCAGGTCGATCTGCTGGTGCGCGTCGCGTGCCGCGACACGCAGCACCTGTTCGACACCGACGCCCGGATCCTCGCGATCGAGGGCGTCGAGCGCACCGAGACATCACTCGTGATGGGCGAGGTCATCGCCCACCGCGTGACCCCGCTCATGGAGCTGGCGCGACGGGAGCCGTAGCCGCGAGCTCCTTCGGGCTTCCGGTCGACGACGCGTCGGCGCGAACGAGCACCACCCCCACGAGGATCAGCGCACCGCCGACGAACTGGATGGGCGCGGGCACCTCGGCGAGGAAGATCCAGGCGAACATCAGCGCGAAGAGCACTTCGGACAGACCGACGAAGGACGCCACCCGCGAGCCGATGCGCGGCACCGCCATCACGCCCAGCGCGTAGCCGACGGTCGTCGCGATCGCGGCGACCCAGAGCAGCGGCATCCACCACGGCACTTCCACGCCCGCCAGCACGACGTCGACGGCCGGCGCCTGGAACGGCATGATGCCGGCGACGCACAGCACCCCCATCACGAGCGCGCCGGTCAGCAGGCCGCTTGCGGCCAGCGCGAGCGGCGGCAGGTCGTCGCCGGCGCGTTCGGCGATCACGAAGTACGCGCACACGCACACGGCCGCGGCGAGGGCGAAGAGCGTTCCGATCAGGTCGAACGACGCGCCCGAGATGTCCACGACGAGCACCAGGCCGAGCACCGCGACCGCGGAGCCCCACAGCACGAGCGCCGACGGCGCCTTGCGCGTGCGCACCCACACCGCCGCCACCAGCATGACCGGGGCGAGGTACTGGATGAGCAGCGCCACGGCCACCGGCATCCGCTGCATCGCGGAGAAGAAGAAGAGCTGGCAGCCGAGCACCGGCATGAGGCCGAACGCGACGATGAGCCGCCAATGCCGCCTGAGGAAGCCGCGCTGGCGTTTCATCGCCAGGAACAGCGCCGGTGAGAGCACGAGTCCTGCAACCCCCATGCGCACGAGCAGGGCGGCACCGAGCGACCAGCCGGCCTCGAGCAGGGGCTTGACGAACGGCCCGCTCGACGAGAACGCCAGCGCCGACGCGACGCCCATCACGAGGCCCGTGGTGCGCATGCGGGCACTCGCGCGGAATGCCGCGCTGGGAGCGATGATCGGGAGGGACGCGGTCGGGGCGGTCATGGGCGGCATCCGGCTGTCAGGAGTGAAGAGTGCTTACACTGGTGACAGTAGCGAACGGCATGTCAGGAGTCAACGTGATTTTCATTCATGACACGGAGCAGAATCTCCGCGCCGCGTCATACCTCGTCAACACGATGGCCGGCCTCGACGGCGAAGACACCCTGAAGACGCTCGAGGACTTCGAGGCCTACCTCCAGGTCAACCCCTACACGGGCACGATCCACCGCGACGAGGCGGAGCTCGCGGCGATCCGCGCCGTCCGTCCGCGGCTGCGACAGCTCTGGGAGGTCGACCGCGAGGGCGCGGTGCCCCTGGTCAACGAGATGCTCCGCGACGGCGAGGCGCTCCCCCGCCTGGTGATCCACGACGGCTTCGACTGGCACATCCATGCCACGCGAGACGACGCCCCCCTCGCCACGCGCATCCTCGTCGAGGCGGCCCTGGCCTTCGTCGACGTGATCCGCGCCGACGAGTACGACCGAGTGCGCATCTGCGCCGCCGACGACTGCGACGGCGTCTACGTCGACTTCTCGAAGAACGGCTCGAAGCGCTACTGCGACACCGGCAACTGCGGCAACCGCATGAACGTCAACGCGTACCGGCGTCGGAAGGCGCGAGAAACCGCGTGATCGCGTCTGCGGCAGCCGCCGGCGTCTCGTAGTGGATCAGGTGCCCGACGTCAGGGATCTCCACCAGCGCCGCATCCGGGAACATCGTGGCGAGCTCGCGCTCGGCCTCGATGGGCGTGATGTCGTCCCTCACCGCCGCCACCAGCAGCGTCGGCTGCGCGATGCGCGGCGCGAACGCGCGCACGTCGTGCGACACCGACGCGACGAACGCGTCGTGCAGCACGTCGCGGTCCGCGAAGCGCGAGAAGTAGGTGTCGTGCTGATCGTGCACGAATCGACGGATGCCGGCGTCCTTGGTCTTCGCCATCGACACGCTCATGACCCGCACGATGAGGCCGTTGCGCAGCAGCGCCTCGCCGAGGCCCTTCGGCAGCTTCGCCCCCGCCCAGTAATAGAAGACCGCGAGCCTCGTGAGGATGCCGCGCGGCCCCTCGAGCGCGGGAGCCCCGATCGGGTTGACGAGGATGACCCGCGGAGTCCCGAGGCCGCCGGCGACGGCGGCCGAGACGACGATCGAGCCGAACGAGTGGCCGAGGATCACCGCGCCCGGGGCGACCGCCGAGGCGAATTCGCGCAGCCACTCGGCGTAGAGGTCGAGGTCGTGCGTGCGGCCGGGAACGGGTGCCGTCTCGCCGAAGCCGGGCAGGTCGGGCGAGATCACCCGTGCGCTCGGCAGGTGGGCGACGACGGGCTCGAGTCCGTGGTGTTCGCCGCGGAAGCCGTGCACCGCGACGATGGTCGTCTCGGCGTCGGCGGGCCCGTAGACCCAGTACGCCGTCGTGCCGCCCAGCACGCCGACCTCGCGCCGCTCGACGGGGATCTCGTCGAGGAGCGGGGCGTACGGGTTCGGCGCGGTCACCCGTCGAGTCTACGAGGACTCCCCCGGACCCGGCTGTGCGCGGAGCGCCTGCGCCCGGATGTCGGAGGCGACGCATACCGTGAACGGCATGAGCCGACCGCATCCCGAACAGCTGCCGCTGTGGGATGTGCCGGACTGGGTGCGCATGGTCGGAGTGTTCGACCTCGAGACCACGGGCATCGACGTCACCGCCGACCGCATCGTGACGGCTCACGTGGGCCTGCTGGACGCCTCGGGCCGCGTCATCCGTGCCCGCGACTGGCTCGCCGACCCCGGTGTCGAGATCCCCGAGGGCGCGAGTGCGATCCACGGGATCTCGACGGCGCACGCACAGGCCGACGGGCGACCCGCCGGCGAGGTGGTGGCCGAAGTCGTCGCGGCCGTACGCGCACTGCTCGATGCCGGCATCCCCGTCGTCGCGTACAACGCGCCGTTCGACTTCTCGCTGCTGAAGTACGAATCGATGCGCCACGGCGTCACGCCGATCGAGGATCCGTCGCCGGTCATCGACCCGCTGGTGGTCGACAAGGCGTACGACCGGTGGCGCAAGGGCAAGCGCACGCTCGAGGTCGTCGCCGCCCACTATGCCGTCCGGCTGGACGCCGCCCACGAGGCGTCGGCCGACGCGGTGGCGGCCGGCCGCGTGGCGCAGGCCCTCGCCGAGCGCTTCGCGCCGTGGCTGCCCGAGACCGTGCACGAGCTGCACACCCGCCAGATCGGCTGGGCCCGGGCTCAGGCCGAGAGCCTCACCGAGTACTTCGTCCGTATCGGGCGGATCGATCCCGATGAGCGCCTCGACGGCCGCTGGCCGATCCGCTGAGCGGCCAACGCAGAAGACCCCGCCGAAGCGGGGTCTTCCGGAAGTGCTCGAGGCTTACTTGGAGCCGCCGAAGTTCTTGAAGCGCTGGTTGAACTTCTCGACACGACCGGCCGAGTCCATGATGCGCTGCTTGCCCGTGTAGAACGGGTGCGAGGCGGACGAGATCTCGACATCGATGACGGGGTACTCGACGCCGTCGAGCTCGATCGTCTTGTCGCTGGTCACCGTCGAGCGGGTGAGGAAGGTCTCGCCCGAGCCGAGGTCACGGAACACGACGGCCTGGTAGTCCGGGTGGAGGTCAGTCTTCATGATGGTCCTTTGAGGATGGTGCCCTGGATTTTGCCAGGGCGGTCAAAGTCTGGGGTGCGAGCGCACCAAAGAAAGATTCTACCAGTCTCCTGCGCGGTCGCCGAACCGGCCGATCCGGGGCTCAGTGCGCGGCGCGCGCGGCGTAGCGACCGCCGTCTTCGCTGAGGCGGATCGGAACGCCGAAGGCGTCGGTCAGCGCCTCGGCGGTGAGGGTGTCGCGGATGGGACCGGACGCCACGGCCTGGCCGTCGCGCAGCAGCAGCACGTGGGTGAACCCGATGGGGATCTCTTCGACGTGGTGCGTCACCATGATCATCGCCGGCGTCGTGGGCGCCTGCGCGTAGCCGCCGAGCAGGATGAGCAGCTCTTCGCGCGCACCCAGGTCGAGGCTGGCGGTCGGCTCGTCCAGGAGCAGCAGCTCGGGGTCGGTCATGACGGCGCGGGCGATCTGCACGCGCTTCTGCTCGCCGTCGCTGAGGGTGCCGAAGGTGCGGTCGGCGAGGTGGTCGAGCTTCCACTCCGCGAGCACGCGCAGCGCACGACGCTCGTCGATGTCCTCATAGTCCTCCCGCCAGCGGCCGAGCACCGAGTACGCCGCCGTCAGGACGACGTTGAGCACGGTCTCCTCCGGCGGCACGCGACGCGCCATCGCGGAGGACGCGAACCCGATCCGGGGCCGCAGCTCGAAGACGTCGGTGCGGCCGAGGCGCTCGCCCATGATCGTCACCACGCCGGACGTGGGATGCAGCAGAGTGTCGGCCATCTGCAGCACGGTGGTCTTGCCGGCGCCGTTCGGTCCGAGGACCACCCAGCGCTCGTCGTCGTTGATAGTCCAGTCCAGGTGGTCGACGATGTTCCGGGCGTTTCGGCGGACGACGACGTCGGAGAACTCGAGCACCTGGGGCATGCTGACAGCCTATCGGCCGCCGGCGACCACCTCCGCGTACAGGGCGGCGGTCTGGTCGGCGATGCGCTGCCAGCTGAAGTCGTCCGTCGCACGCTTGCGGCCGGCGGCTCCGTACGCGCGGGCGCGCTCGGGATCGCTCACGACCTCGGTGAGCACGCGGGCGAGGTCTGCGACGTACCGCTCGGGGTCGGTCGGGGTGCCGGTGCCGTCCTGGACCTGCTCGATGGGCACCAGGCGACCGGTCACGCCGTCGACGACGACCTCGGGGATGCCGCCGGTCGCCGTCCCGACGACCGCGGCGCCGCAGGCCATCGCCTCGAGGTTGACGATCCCGAGGGGCTCGTAGACCGAGGGGCAGACGAACGTCGTGGCCGCGCTCAGGATCGTGCACAGCTCGTGGCGCGACAGCATCCGATCCAGCCACACCACGCCCTCGCGGGTCTCCTGCAGCCCGCGCACGAGGCCTTCGACCTCCGCCATGATCTGGGGCGTGTCGGGCGCGCCGGCAGCGAGGATCACCTGCACGTCGGCGGGCAGGCGCTCGGCGGCGCGGAGGAAGTAGGGCAAGCCCTTCTGGCGCGTGATGCGGCCGACGAACACCACGGACGGCTTGGCCGGGTCGATGCCCAGCTCGGCCAGCAGTGCGGGATCCTCGACGGGATGCCACGCCTCGACGTCGATGCCGTTGTAGATCACCCGCACGCGTTCGGGATCGAGCGAGGGGTAGCTGCGGAGGATGTCCTCGCGCATGCCGTTGCTCACCGCGACGATCGCGGCGGCACCCTCGTACGCCGTCTTCTCGATCCAGCTCGAGACGGCGTAGCCGCCGCCGAGCTGCTCGGCCTTCCACGGGCGCAGGGGCTCGAGGCTGTGGGCGGTCACGATGTGAGGGATGCCGTGCAGCAGCGACGCGAGGTGCCCCGCGAAGTTCGCGTACCAGGTGTGGCTGTGCACGACGTCGGCGCCCGCGACATCCGTCACGATCTCGAGATCCGTGCCGAGGGTCTGCACCGCGGCGTTCGCGGCGGCCAGCTCGGCCGGCACGCCGTAGGACGTGGTGCCGTCCTCGTCGCGCTCGGCGCCGAACGCGCGCACCCGCACGTCGATGCTGGAGCGCAGCGCCTTGACGAGCTCCGTCACGTGGACGCCGGCGCCACCGTAGATCTCGGGCGGGTACTCCTTGGTCACGATGTCGACGCGCATGGCACGAAACCTAATACACGTGGACGTCCGCGTGTAGCGGGTACCCGTAATCTCCCGCCGGCCCTAGGGTGGGTGCCATGCCAGCAGCGCCCAAGGTCTTCGGAATCATCCTCGCCGGCGGCGAAGGGAAGCGGCTGATGCCGTTGACCGCGGACCGCGCCAAGCCCGCAGTCCCGTTCGGCGGGCAGTACCGGCTCATCGACTTCGCGATCTCGAACCTGATCAACTCGGGCCTGAGGCAGATCGTGGTGCTGACGCAGTACAAGTCCCACAGCCTCGACCGCCACATCTCGCAGACCTGGCGGATGTCGGCGCTCCTGGACTCCTACGTCACCTCCGTGCCCGCGCAGCAGCGCCTCGGCAAGCGCTGGTTCTCGGGGTCGGCGGACGCGATCCTGCAGAGCCTCAACCTCATCAACGACGAGCAGCCCGACATCGTCGTCGTGATCGGCGCCGATCACGTCTACCGCATGGACTTCCGGCAGATGCTCGCCGCCCACATCGAATCGGGCGCGCGAGCCACGGTCGCCGGCATCCGTCAGCCGATCTCGCTCGCGAACCAGTTCGGCGTCATCGACGTCGATCCCGCAGATCCGGTGCGGATCCGCGAGTTCCTCGAGAAGCCGCAGAACGCGGTCGGCCTGTCCGACGCGCCGAACCAGGTGCTCGCCTCGATGGGCAACTACATCTTCGACACCGACGCTCTCATCGAGGCCGTCGAGTCCGACGGCGAGCTGCCGACGTCGAACCACGACATGGGCGGCGACATCATCCCCTATTTCGTGGATCGCGGCGAGTCCGGCGTCTACGACATGAACCGCAACGACGTGCCGGGATCGACGGACCGCGACCGCTACTACTGGCGCGATGTGGGAACCATCGACTCGTTCTTCGACGCTCACCGCGACCTGATCTCGACGCTCCCGGTCTTCAACCTCTACAACATGGACTGGCCGATCCACTCGCAGGCGGTCAACTCCCCGCCCGCGAAGTTCGTGCGCGACTCGGTCGGGCGCATCGGCAACGCGATCGACTCGATCGTGTCGCTCGGGTCGGTGCTCTCGGGCACGCATCTCGAGCGCAGCGTGGTCGGGCCGTGGACGCTCGCCGGCGGCGGATCGACCATCACCGACTCCGTGCTGTTCGACCACGTGCACGTCGGTGCCGGGGCGCGGGTGCACCGGGCGATCCTCGACAAGAACGTGGTGCTGGAGGACGGGGCGACCGTCGGCGTGGACCGCGACAAGGACCTCGCGCGCGGATTCACGATCACCGACAGCGGCATCACCGTCGTCGGCAAGGGGTTCCGCGTCGAGCGCTGACACACGGCGGAGGCGGCATCCGCGTCCGGCTAGCGTGGGAGCATGCCCGCTGCTCCCGCCCGCTTCCTCGTCGTGCTCGACGCCGACTCCACCCTCATCCGCAACGAGGTCATCGAACTGATCGCCGACCAGGCGGGGCGCGGAGCCGAGGTGGCGGCGGCCACAGAGGCCGCGATGCGCGGCGAGGTCGATTTCGCGACGAGCCTGCGCTCCCGTGTCGAAGCCCTCGAGGGGGTGCCGGTGACGGCGTTCGCGCGCGTGCTCGCGCGCATCGAGCCGACCCCGGGCGTGCGCGAGCTCATCGCGGCCGCGCACGAGCGCGGCGGCGTCGTGGGGGTGGTGTCGGGCGGGTTCCACGAGATCCTCGACACCGTGGCGCCCGACCTCGGTGTCGACGTGTGGCGGGCGAACCGGCTCGCGACGCGCGACGGCGTGCTGAGTGGCACCGTCGACGGCGGGATCGTGGATGCTGCGGGCAAGGCCGCCGCGCTGCGCGAATGGGCCGACGAGCGCGGCGTGCCCCTCAGCCGCACGCTGGCGATCGGCGACGGCGCCAACGACCTGGAGATGATGGCCGTCGCCGGACTCGGCGTCGCGTTCAACGCGAAGCCCGCGGTGCGGGAGCGCGCCGACGTGGTCGTCGGCCCGATCGACCTCGCCGAGGTCATCCCGCTGCTGCCGTAGGCCGCATCGCGACGGCGCCCGAGGGGTGTTCCGATGTCGGGGGTCGTCGATAGCGTCGGACCATGCACATCATCCTCGTTCCCGGCCTGTGGCTCGACGCGTCCTCATGGGGCGAGGTGACTCCGGCGCTCGAGGCGGCGGGGCACCGGACCCACCCGCTGACGATGCCGGGGGTCGGCGCACCGGCCGCCGCGAGCCGCGACATCGGCATGGCTGAGTGGATCGACGCGACCGTGGCGGCGATCGACCGACTCGACGGCGAGATCACGCTGGTCGGTCATTCCGGCGGTGGCAACGTGGTCTACGGTGCCCTCGACGCGCGCCCTGATCGCATCGCGCACATCGTCTTCCTCGACACCTTCCCTCAGGGCGACGGCGGCTCGATCTCCGAGCTTCCGGTCGTCGACGGCGTGGTTCCCTTCCCGGGGTGGGAGTTCTTCGACGAAGAAGAGGTCGGCGATCTCGATGCGCAGACCCGTGCCGATGCCGCGGCGCGCACCGCCTCGGTGCCCGAGCGCATCCCCACCGACCCGCTGCGGCTCACCGACGACAGACGGCGCTCCGTCCCCATGACCATGATCACCGGCACCATGCCGGAGGCGCAGATCCGCCAGATCATCGCCGCCGCACCGGACTGGGCTGCGGAACTCGTGGCCGTCGAGGACCTCCAGATCATCCAGCTCAACGACGAGGGTGAACCCACGGGCCACTGGCCGCAGTTCTCGCAGCCGGGCGCCGTCGCCGAGGCGATCCTGCGCGCGATCGGCTGAGCGCTGCGGCGTGGGTTCAGTGCCCCATGCCGAGGCCGCCGTCGACCGGGATCACGGCGCCGGAGATGTAGGCCGCGTCGTCCGACGCGATCCACGTCACGACGCCGGCGACCTCGTCGGGAGAGGCGAAACGCCCGGCGGGGATGTTCTTCTTGTACTCGGCCTGCGTCTCGTCCGAGAGCTCGGCCGTCATGTCGGTCTCGATGAAGCCGGGAGCCACGACGTTGGCCGTGATCCCGCGGCCGCCGAGCTCACGGGTGAGGGAGCGGGCGAAGCCCACGAGCGCGCTCTTGGAGGCGGCGTAGTTGATCTGTCCCGCCGAGCCGTACAGCCCGACGACGCTCGAGATGAGCACGACGCGGCCCCAGCGAGCACGCAGCATGCCCTTGGAGGCGCGCTTGACGACGCGGAACGCGCCGCCGAGGTTCGTGGAGACCACGCTGTCGAAGTCCTCCTCGGTCATGCGCAGGAGGAGGGTGTCCTTTGTGATGCCGGCGTTCGCGACGACGATCCCGACCGGGCCCAGGGCGGTCTCGACCTCGGTGAACGCGGCGTCGACGGCTGCAGCATCCGTCACGTCCGCCCGCACGGTGAGCGTGCCCTCGGGACCCTCGCCGGAGCGTGCGGTGACGGCGACCTTGTAGCCCTCGGCGACGAAGCGCTCCGCGATGGCGCGGCCGATGCCGCGGTTTCCGCCGGTGACGAGGACGACGCGATCGGTGGACATGCTGGCACTCCCGGGGTTGTGGCGGATCCGCACCAGCCTACCGGCGGACGCCCGCACGACCGGCCCGTTTGACACCCCACGGCGGCGCTGGGACTCTGGTCCCAGACACAGACGAAAGGCCTCGCCGTGAGCGACAACACCCCGCAGAACCCCGCACCGGAACCGGGCGCGTACCCGCCGGTTCCGCCCGCTCCGGCCGCGGATCAGCCCGCCCCGCCCACGCCGGGCGCGTACCCCCCTCCCGCCCAGGGCGCCTATCCCCCGCCCGCGTACGGTGCACCCGCGGCACCCGCGTACGGCAGCGCACCCGCGTACGGCGCGGCGCCCGCGTACGGAGCCGCCCCGGGCTACGGGTACGGCGCACCGGCGAAGACGAACACGCTCGCGATCGTGTCGCTCATCGCGTCGATCTCGAGCTTCGTGATCCTCCCGTTCATCGGCTCGGTCGTCGGCGTGATCACCGGTCACATGTCGCTCAACCAGCTCAAGACGAGCGGCGAGCAGGGACGCGGCATGGCTCTCGCCGGCACGATCGTCGGCTGGGTCGGCCTGGGCCTGACGGTCCTCGGCATCATCGCCGCGATCTTCTTCTTCGTGTTCCTCGCCGGGGTCTACGGGCAGTACGGCTCGTACAGCGCGTACGGCTCCTGAACCGGTCGCCCCGGGACCCGTTCCCGGGGCGACCGCCCGGTGCAACCGGCGTACCCTGGAAGTACCGTGAAGAGTTCCAGCCACGCCCCGTCGGCGACATCCCTGCCGCGTTCCCCACGCGACGACGTCGACGCGCGCTCGACCCGGTATCTGGTGACGATGGGCATCCGCGTCGCCTGCTTCATCCTCATGGTGGTCATCACGCCGTACGGCTGGTACACGTGGGTGTTCGGCGCCGCGGCGATCTTCCTGCCGTACATCGCGGTCGTCTCCGCGAACGTCGGGCAGGAGGGCCGGCGCAACCGCCGCGAGGACCCGGAGCCCGCCCTGCCCGCCACTCCGTCCGCACCGCCGCCCGAGACCCGCATCATCCGCGTCGAAGAGACCCGGGCGATCACCGACGACGATCCGGACCGGACCGCATGAGCGACGGCGAACGCGATCAGGTCGTCGACGCGATCTGCTCGCGGGCAGGATGCCGCGCCCCGGCGCGATGGCGCATCGACTGGCGCAATCCCCGCATCCACGCGGAGGACCGCCGCAAGACCTGGGTCGCGTGCGATGAGCACGTGGCGTACCTCCGCGAGTTCCTGGCGGCCCGCGACTTCCCGGTGTCGGTCTCCCCGCTGACCCCGACGGAGGCCGCGCGATGAGCCCCCGCGCCGTCAGCATGCAGAATCTGCCCCGGGCGGGCCGGTGGGCGATCTACATCGCCCTCGCCGTCGTGTTCGCGATCGCGTGCGCCTTCCTGTCGAACTGGCAGTTCACCCGCAACCAGGAGCGCTCGGCGCAGCTCGACCTCGTCGCCGAGAACTACGACGCGGCGCCGGTGCCGCTGGCCGAGCTCATCCCCGCCGACGGGGAGTTCGCCGCGCAGGACGAATGGCATCCGGTGATCCTCACCGGGACCTACCTGGCCGACGAGCAGGTCCTCGTCCGCAACCGTCCGCACGGAGGCACCTCTGCCTTCGAGGTGCTCGTCCCGTTCCGCCTCGACGACGGGCGCGTGCTGCTCGTCGATCGCGGCTGGGTGCCGCCGGGCAAGGACCAGCCCGTTCCCGACGCGATCCCCGCTCCCCCTTCCGGCGAGGCGACGGTGATCGTGCGGCTGCGGCCGGGCGAGGCGCTGCCGTCGTCGGGGCGCTCCGCGCCCGAAGGCCAGGTGCCGACGATCAACCTCGGCCTCGTCGCCGACACGATCTCGCCGGACGCGGGTGAGGACCTCGAGAAGAGCGCCTATGGCGTCCTGATGTCGGAGGACCCGGCGCCGGCGACCACGCCGAGCGCGCTCGAGCCGCCGTCGGACGACCCCGGGCCGCACCTCTCGTACGCGATCCAGTGGATCCTGTTCGCGGTCATGGGCTTCGTATTCATCGGCTACGTCATCCGCACCGAGCGCCGTCACCGCCGCGAGGACGCGGAGGACGCCCAGTCGGCGATCGACGCGACGGATGCTGAGACCCCCGCGCCGCCGGCACCCCGCCGTCGCCGCGATCGCGACGCCGAGGACGAGGACGCCCTCCTCGACGCCACGGGCCGCTGACCCCGAGCACGGAGTCGGAACGCCGCGGCGACACGCCGGGTGGCGGCATCCGTGTCCGGCGCGTCGCGCAAGACCTCCGACGCCGTGCGCGCTGCCGACGGGCTACGCGAGAGAGACGAGGTCGGCGTAGTCGCGGCCCCAGATGTCTTCGACGCCGTCGGGCAGGATGAGCACGCGCTCGGGGTTGAGCGCCTCGACGGCGCCCTCGTCGTGCGACACGAGCACGACGGCCCCCTCGTAGTGCGCGAGCGCCCCGAGGATCTCTTCCCGCGATGCGGGGTCGAGGTTGTTCGTGGGCTCGTCGAGCAGCAGCATGTTCGCCGACGACACGACGAGCGTCGCGAGCGAGAGGCGCGTCTTCTCGCCGCCCGACAGAACGCCCGCGGGCTTCAGCACGTCGTCGCCGGTGAACAGGAACGAGCCGAGCACCTTGCGGGCCTCGGTCGCCGTGATGTCGGGCGCCGCCGACATCATGTTCTCGAGCACCGAGCGCGAGACGTCGAGGTTCTCGTGCTCCTGGGCGTAGTACCCGATCTTGAGTCCGTGACCGGGCTCGAGCTGGCCGGTGTCGGGCTGGTCGACACCCGCGAGGATGCGCAGCAGCGTCGTCTTCCCCGCGCCGTTGAGCCCCAGGATCACGACCTTCGAACCACGGTCGATGGCGAGGTCCACGTCGGTGAAGATCTCGAGCGAGCCGTACGACTTCGACAGGCCCGATGCCATGAGGGGTGTCTTGCCGCAGGGTGCGGGCTTCGGGAAGCGCAGCTTCGCGACACGCTCCTCCTGGCGCACCTCGTCGAGCCCGGCGAGCATCTTCTCGGCGCGCGCCACCATCTGATGGGCGGCAGCGGCCTTCGACGCCTTGGCCCCGAACCGGGCCGCCTGCTGCTGCAGCACGGTGGCCTTCTTCTCGACGTTGGCCCGCTCCTTCTTGCGGCGCTCCTCGTCGGCCACCCGCTGGCGCAGGTAGTTCTTCCAGTTCATGTTGTAGACGTCGATGACCTGGCGGTTCGCATCGAGGTAGAAGACGCGGTTCACGGTCTCGCCGACGAGCTCGACGTCGTGCGAGATCACGATGAGCCCGCCCTTGTAGCCCTTGAGGAACTCGCGCAGCCACACGACGCTGTCGGCGTCGAGGTGGTTGGTCGGCTCGTCGAGGATCATCGTCTGCGCGTCCGAGAACAGGATGCGCGCGAGTTCGATGCGGCGCCGCTGACCGCCCGACAGGGTCTTCAGAGGCTGGTCGAGGATGCGGTCCGGCAGCGAGAGGTTGTGGGCGATCGACGCCGCTTCGGCCTCGGCCGCGTAGCCGCCGAGCGCCTCGAAGCGCTCGGTGAGGTTCGCGTACTTGCGCATCGCCTTCGCAGCGACCGCCTCGTCGCCGTCGCCCATCGCGAGGGATGCCTCGTGCATGCCGATCGCGAGCGTGCCGAGGCCGCGGGCGTCGAGGATGCGCGTGCGCGCCAGCATCTCGGGGTCCCCTGAGCGCGGGTCCTGCGGCAGGTAGCCGAGCTCGCCGGAGCGCTCGACCTTGCCGTCCGCGGGGATGAGGTCGCCTGCGAGCACCTTGGTCAGCGTCGTCTTGCCGGCGCCGTTGCGGCCGACGAGACCGATCTTGTCGCCGTCCGAGACGCGGAAGGAGACGTCCGACATGAGCACGCGGGCGCCCACGCGGATCTCGAGGTCGTGCACGGCGAGCACAGCGGAAGTCCGATCCGTCGATGGAGATGGGGAGGTGGCCGAACGGCCAGCCTCCCAGTATACGGGGCGCACCCCACCCCCGGTTCGCCCGGATACGTCTGCAGAGGGACCCGGGTCGATACCTCAGAGGGATGCCGCGGCCCGTACCGCGCGCATACCGTTCCGGGGTGGATCTCATCTCCGACCTCGTTCTCCAGGCCGTTGCGTCCCCGTGGCTGTACCTCGCGATGTTCGCCGTGGCGCTGATCGACGGCTTCTTCCCGCCGGTGCCGAGCGAGACGCTGCTCGTCGCAGCGGCGGCGGTCGCAGCATCCACCGGTGATCCTCACCTTGTCGCACTCGGCGTCGCGGCGGCGGTGGGAGCCGTCGTCGGAGACAACATCGCCTTCGCGATCGGCCGGCGGACCGGCACGACGAGATTCGCGTGGATGCGACGACCGCGCGTGGCAGGTGCCTTGGTCCGGGCGGGCGGCGCGCTCGATCGACGAGGGGCCGCGCTCATCCTGGGGGCGCGCTTCATCCCCATCGGGCGCGTGGCGGTCAACGTGTCGGCCGGTGCCCTGGCCTACCCGTGGCGGCGGTTCGCCGCGCTGACGGTGGCGGCAGGCGCATGCTGGGCCGCGTACAGCATCGCGATCGGGCTGCTGGCAGGCACCTGGCTGAAGGACCAGCCGCTGCTGAGCGCGGGGCTCGGGGTCGTGCTGGCGATCGGGCTCGGGCTCGTCCTCGACCGCCTCGTCGCCCTGCGCGCCCGCCGCGCCGCTCCCGCCCCGGGTGCGAGCGCCTCACGGCTGACAGGATGACATCGTGCGCGACACCTCTTCGCCCGTGAGCGCCCCGCCGCGGCCGTGGCGCCGCCCGAACGTCCGGACGGCTGCCTTCGGCGCGCTGGCGCTCACCGCCGTCGCCCTCTTCTCGGTGCTCGTGCCCGTGCTGATCACGCTCTACCGTCAGCCTGCGGCCTTCGCGTTCCTGTGCGGGTCACTCGCCTGCGCCGCGCCGGTGCTGGCGGTGCGGTTCCCCCGGTGGGCGACCGCGCTCTTCGTCACCTCGGCGATCGCGCTGCCCCTTCCGGTCGCCGAACTCGGCGGCGAGGAGTGGCCCTGGCCATGGTCGGTGCCCGCGATGCTCGCGCTCATCCTCTTCGTCGGCGTGCTGGCGATCGTCCACGGGTGGCGCCTCGCCGTGGTCGCCTGGATCCTCTCCATCGCCGGAACCCTCGCGGTGGCCTTCACGCTGTCGGGCGCCTATCCCCTGGTCGCCGCCATCGTGAACCTGGTCATCGTCACGTCGGTGTCGGGCGCCGCGCTGCTGGTGGCCGTCCTCGTCGCCAGCCGGCTGCGCGTCGGCGCCGAGCTCACGCGGGAGCGCGAGCTGGCAGCACTCGAGCAGTCCCGTCGCCTGCTCGTCGAGGAGCGCACCCGCATCGCCCGGGAGCTGCACGACGTGGTCGCGCACGGGATGTCTCTCATCCAGGTGCAGGCGTCCACCGCGCGGTACCGGGTGCCGGGTCTGCCCGACGCGGCGATCCACGAGTTCGACGACATCGCCCGCACCGCCCGCGAGGGGCTCACCGAGATGCGCCGCCTGCTCGGCGTGCTGCGCACCGACGATCAGCCGCAGGAGCTGGCGCCGCAGCAGGGGCTGCGCGACATCCCGGATCTCGTGCAGGCGCTGCGACGCGCGGGCGCCGACATCGAGGCCTCCCTCGCGCCGGCACCGGACGCGGTGCCGGCCGCGGTCGACGTCGCGGCTTTCCGCATCGTGCAGGAAGCGCTGAGCAATGCCGTGCGGCACGCCCCGCACTCCCGCATCGAGCTCACCCTGGAGACGGATGCCGCGGCCGTGCGTCTGCACGTCCGCAACGGGTCGTCCGGCGAGGCCGAGCGCGGTGCGCCGGAGCGGGGCCACGGCCTCCTCGGCATGCGCGAGCGCGCCGCGCTCGTGGGCGGGACGGTGAGCGCCGGGCCGGACGCGGACGGCGGCTGGACCGTGCGGGCCGTCCTCCCGCTCACGGGACCTGTCCCGGCGGCTCCCCCGGCCCGGATCGACGGAGGCTCACAATGACCATCAGCGTGCTCGTCGCCGACGACCAGGCCATGGTGCGCGCGGGTTTCGCGGCGCTCCTGGACGCGCAGGAGGATGTCCGCGTCGTCGGCCAGGCCGCCGACGGGGCCGAGGCTGTCGCCCTCTCCGCGCGGCTGAACCCAGACGTCGTGCTGATGGACGTCCGCATGCCGGAGCTCGACGGCATCGCCGCCACACGTCGCATCCTGGGTCCGGCCTACCCCGCCGCGCACGTTCCGCGCATCCTCATGCTCACGACGTTCGACATCGACGACTACGTCTACGACGCGCTCGAGGCCGGCGCCAGCGGCTTCCTGCTCAAGGACGCGCTGCCAGAGGATCTCGTCCATGCCGTCCGCGTCGTCGCGGCCGGCGACGCGCTCCTGGCGCCGAGCGTGACGCGACGCATGATCGAGCACTTCGCGGCACGGCGGCCGCGCGCGGGGCGTGCCGCCGCGATGCTGGGCGAGCTCACCGAGCGCGAGCGCGAGGTCCTCACCCTCATCGGGGGTGGCCGATCCAACGCTGAGATCGCCGCCGACCTGTTCATCTCGGAGCAGACGGTCAAGACGCACGTCGGCAAGGTGCTCGCCAAGCTCGGCGCGCGCGACCGCGTGCAGGCGGTGATCTTCGCGTACGACGCGGGTCTGGTCGAGCCCGCCGGCTGATCCCCCTGCGGGGTGAGGACGAGACCACCCCAGAAGGCGATGTCCTCCGACTCACCGCGTTCCTAGCCTTCCCGGGACGCATTCCGAGGAGGATCCATGACCACCATTCTCGCCGCCACCGCGGCACCCCCGCCCGCCGCCTCCGGCAGGGACCGCGCGATCGACTTCGTGCGCGCGATGTGCGTCATCGGCGTGGTCGTCCTGCACGCCATGATGGTCGGCGTCGGCGTCGGGGATGGCGGCCCGTCGTTCGTCAACGCCAGCGACGGGACGTGGTGGATCGTCCCGCTCAGCTGGGTGCTCCAGGTGATGCCCCTCTTCTTCGTGATCGGCGGGTTCTCGGGCGCCACCGCGTTCCGGCGCGCTCGCGCGCGGGGCGGCGAGGGTCCGGGCTTCGTCGCCGGGCGGATCCACCGCCTCCTGCTGCCCGCGCTGGTCACGATCGCCACCGCGGGCGTGATCCTCGCGCTTCTCGCGGCCGTGGGCACCCCACCGGACCTCATCGCCCTCGCAGGCTTCCGGTTCTCGCAGCCGCTGTGGTTCCTCGGCGTGTTCCTCGTCTGCCAGGCCCTGCTGCCGGCGCTCGTTCGGCTGCACGAAGACGCGCCCCTCCGGACGATCGCGGTGCTCGCCGTGGGTGCGGCGGTCGTCGACGTGATCCGCCTCGGCACGGGCATCGACGCGCTCGGCTACCTCAACCTCGCCTTCGTGTGGCTGACTCTGCAGCAGCTCGGCTTCTTCCTGGCGGACGGGAGGATCGACGCCCTGTCCCGCCGCGCGCGCCGGCTGGCGGCGGCCACCGCCGTCGCTGCGCTCGCCGCCGCGTTCGCGACCGGCATCCACTCTCCCGATCTGGTGGCGAACATCAACCCGCCGACGACGGCGCTGCTGCTCGTCGGCGTCGCCCACACCGCTCTCTTCTCGCTGTTCCGCGGACGGCTGGAAGAGCTGGCCGCGCGGCGCGTCCCCGCCGCCGTCACGCGGTTCGTCACGCCGCGCGCGATGACCGTCTACCTGTGGCACATGCCCGTGCTGCTGTGCCTGGCCGGGCTGGCGGCCCTCGGCGCGATGGTCACCACCCTGCCGCTCCCTGCGGTCGACGGCGCGGGGTGGTGGCTCTCGCGCCCGGCATGGCTGGCGCTCGCGCTCGCGGCGACAGCGATCGTCGCATGGCCGCTCGCCCGCATCGAGGCGATTCCCTCGCCGCGCAGCACGCGCTCGGCCTGGCGCGTCGCCCTCGCGACCGCGGCCGGAACGTCGGCTGTCGCGCTTCTGCTGGTAGCGGGCACGAGCGTTCTCGCCGCGGCCGTCGCCGCTGCGCTCCTCGCCATCGCGCTCCGGCTCGCACGCGCACCGCGGGCACGCGCTCGTAGGAGCCGGACAGCGGATCCGTGGATCATTCGTGGATCCCGTCCAAGAACCGGCCCCGCCCTCCCCCTAGGCTGAGTGCCATGTCATCCATCGCCGCCGTCCCGACCGCCTCCGCCGGCACCCGTCGCGTGCTCGCCGACGTCATCGCCCGCCCGTCCTCGCGCGCCCGCGCGTTCGCCCTCGATGCCGGACTCGTCATCGCCGGCGCGACCATCGTCGCCCTCCTCGCCCAGGTCGAGATCCCGCTGTGGCCCGTGCCGATCACGGGCCAGACGCTGGGGGTCATCGTCGTCGGCGCCGCCCTCGGCGCATGGCGCGGTGCGGCGGCCCTCACGACCTACATGCTCGTCGGCCTCGCGGGCCTCCCGGTGTTCGCCGGCTTCACCGGCACCGTCGCCGCCGTGGGCAAGCCCAGCTTCGGGTTCGTGATCGGGTTCATCTTCTCGGCGTTCGTCGCCGGCTGGTTCGCCCAGCGCGCCTGGGACCGCCGTCCTGCGCTGGCGTTCCTCGGCTTCGCCGCCGCCAGCGTCGTGCCGTTCCTGTTCGGCATCCCCTACATGGCGTTCATCCTCAACGTCGTGATGGGCCTGGACTACTCGTTCGGCGCGCTCCTCGAGGTCGGCCTGCTGCCTTTCATCGTCGGCGGTCTCATCAAGGCCGCGCTCGCGGCGGCGATCATCCCGGGTGCGTGGGCGCTCGTCCGCAAGGCGGATCAGACCAAGAACTGAACGGATGCTGCGGCCCGCAGCATCCGTCATATCGAAAGCCCCGGCGCCACAGCCGGGGCTTTCGCATTCCCCGGACTGTGACGGGACGGATTCGCGATCTGGGAAACTGCTGGGTAAGGTTGGCCTTACCCGCCCTCGCTAAGGGCATCCTTACCTAAAAACTTCTCGGAGGATTTCCGTGCGCCTCAACCGCCCCGTCGCCGCCACGGCGACGCTCGCCATCGCCGCGATCGCCCTCGTCGGATGCGCCAGTTCGGCCGCCGACACCACCGACGACACCGCCGCGGGCGGGTCGGGCGCAGGGTTCCCCGTCACGATCGAGCACGCGTTCGGCGAGACCGTCGTCGAGTCCAAGCCCGAGCGCGTGGCGACCGTCGCCTGGTCCAACCAGGAGGTGCCGATCGCCCTCGGCGTCGTGCCGGTCGGCATGGCGGAGGTCACGTGGGGCGACGACGACGGCGACGGCGTGCTGCCGTGGGTCGAGGACCAGCTCGAGGAGCTCGGCGCCGAGACGCCCGTCCTGTTCGACGAGGCCGACGGCATCGACTTCGAGGCCGTCGCCGACACGCAGCCCGACGTCATCCTCGCCGCCTACTCGGGGCTCACGCAGGAGGAGTACGACACCCTGTCGAAGATCGCTCCCGTCGTCGCGTACCCCGAGGTCGCGTGGGGCACCTCCTACGAAGACATGATCCGTCTCAACTCGAAGGCGCTGGGCCTGTCGGAGGAGGGCGACGCGCTCATCGAGGAGCTCCACGGCGAGGTCGACGCGGCGCTGGCGGACTACCCCGGGCTCGCCGACTCCAAGGTGCTGTTCTCGTACATCGACCCGTCGGACTTCAGCCAGATCGGCTTCTACACGAGCCTCGACACCCGCCCCGGCTTCCTCGAGGGCCTCGGGTTCCCCGTGCCCGCCGTCGTCGAGGAGGAGTCGGACGGCGTCCAGTTCTACACCTCGGTGAGCGCCGAGCAGGCCGACCGCTTCGCCGACGTCGACGTGTTCGTCACCTACGGCGACGCGAGCGGCTCCATCATCGCGCAGCTGCAGGCCGACCCTCTGCTGTCGCAGATCCCGGCGATCGCCGAGGGCCGCATCGCGATCCTCGAAGAGGCGACTCCGCTGGCGGCCTCCGCCAACCCGTCGCCGCTGTCGATCGGCTGGGGCGTCGACCAGTACTTCGCACTGCTCAACGATGCCCTCGTCGCCGGCTGACCCCGGCAGGAATTCGATCGGGTGACCGTCACCGAGACCCGCGCACCGCTGCCGGACGCCGCAACCCTGCGGCG
>NZ_JBHTUV010000011.1:0-12446 GCF_042793475.1 Microbacterium sp. NPDC056569
GGGGGGGGCGCGGGGGGGGGGGGGGCGCGGGCGCCCGCCCCCGCCGCGGCCGGGTCAGCCGTCGCTGCGCTTGTGGCGCGGCTTGCGCGCGGGACGGTCGTCGCCGTACGAGCCGCGGGAGCCCGAGTCGCGGTACGACCCGCGGCTCTGCGAACGATCGCCGTAGCCGGCGCCCTTGTCGCGGTACGAGCCACCGGTGGCGTCCTTCCGGCGCTGCGGGCGCCCGGTGTCGGGACGCAGCTCGATGAGCTGCCCCGAGATGCGGGTGTCGGCGAGCCGGTCCAGCGCCTCGGCGGGCAGGTTCGCCGGCAGTTCGACGAGCGAGAAGTCCGGCATGATCTTGATCGCGCCGAAGTCGTCGCGGCGGAGGCCGCCCTCGTTGGCGAGCGCGCCGACGATCTGGCGCGGCTCGACGCGCTGACGCTTGCCGACGTTGATGCGGTAGGTCGCGAAGCCCTCGCGCGGCGTGCGGCGCTCCGGCCGGTCGCCGCGCTCGCCGAACGCGGGGCGCTCGCCGCGGTCCGTGCGCTCGGCTCGCTCGCGTCGCGGGGCCGGCTCAGGGTCGGGCTCGAGGAGGAGAGGCGTCTCACCCTGGGCGACGACCGCCAGGGCGGCTGCCACGTCGACCTCGGGAACGTCGTGGTTGCGCACGTAGTGGGCGACGATGTCGCGGAACGCCTCGATGCGCTCGGCCTCGCCGAGGGCGGCCGTGATGCGGTCGTCGAAGCGCGACAGCCGGGTCACGTTCACCTCGTCGACGCTCGGCAGCGGGATCTCGGTGAGCTCCTGGCGGGTGGCCCGCTCGATCATCTTGACGAGGCCGCGCTCCCGCGGCGTGACGAAGCTGATGGCGTCGCCCGAGCGGCCGGCGCGGCCGGTGCGGCCGATGCGGTGGACGTAGGACTCGGCATCCGTCGGGATGTCGTAGTTGACCACGTGCGAGACGCGCTCGACGTCGAGACCGCGCGCGGCGACGTCGGTCGCCACGAGGATGTCGAGCTTGCCCGACTTCAGCTGGTTGACCGTCTTCTCGCGCTGCGGCTGGGCGATGTCGCCGTTGATCGCGGCGGCGGAGTAGCCGCGGGCACGCAGCTTCTCCGCGATCTCCTCGGTGATCGAGCGGGTGCGGCCGAACACGATCATGCCGTCGAAGTTCTCGACCTCGAGGATGCGCGTGAGCGCGTCCATCTTCTGCTGCCACGCGGTGACGAGGTAGCGCTGCGCGATGTTGGCGGAGGTCTGCGTCTTCGCCTTGACCGTGATCTCCTCCGGGTCGTGCAGGTACTGCTTCGACATGCGGCGGATCGTGGCGGGCATCGTTGCCGAGAAGAGCGCGACCTGCTTGGTCTCGGGGGTCTCGGCGAGGATCGTCTCGACGTCCTCGGCGAAGCCCATCTTGAGCATCTCGTCGGCCTCGTCGAGCACGAGGTACTGCAGCTCCGAGAGGTCGAGTGTGCCCTTCTCGAGGTGGTCGATGATGCGGCCGGGGGTCCCGACGACGATGTGCACGCCGCGTCGGAGGGCGGACAGCTGAACGCCGTAGCCCTGGCCGCCGTAGACGGGAAGGATGTGCACGTCCTTCAGGTGGGCCGCGTACTTCTCGAACGCCTCGCAGACCTGCAGCGCGAGCTCGCGCGTGGGGGCCAGCACGAGCGCCTGCGGGGTCTTCTGGCCGAGGTCGAGACGGTCGATGATCGGCAGCGCGAAGGCGGCCGTCTTGCCGGTGCCGGTCTGCGCCATGCCCACGACGTCGCGGCCGCCGAGCAGCGTCGGGATGGTCGCCGCCTGGATCGCCGAGGGGGTCTCGTAGCCGATGTCCTTGAGGGCCTTGAGGACGGGCTGGCTCAGCCCGAGGTCGGAGAAGGTCATCGCTGCGGGCTCGGTCTGAGCCTCGGCTTCGATCTGGTCGGCGTTCGTGTGCACAGTCAACCGTAGCGCGGTGCGCCTGTGAGGCGACAGGATGCCGCCTCCCTGCGCCCGCGAAGGGCGCGGGAGGGCAGCATCCGATCGTCCCGCGTCAGGTGATCGCGGTGCGGCGGGTGAGGTCGGGATGACGCGGTGGGACCAGCCACGCGACCGCCGTGACGGCGACCGGCAGCGCGAGTCCGAGCAGCGCCAGCCACGGCCACGGCGTGTCGGCCAGCAGGTACGACTCGGGATTCGCCTTCGCGTAGCCCCACACCGACAGTGCGCCGGTCGCGGTGCCGATGACCGCTCCGACGCCGACGATGATCGCGGCCTGCCAGGCGTTGACGTTGCGTCGCAGCAGCCGGCTGCCGCCGATCGCGGTCAGCGTCGCGTCGTCGGGCCGGCGCTCGAACCGGGCGAGCCCCAGGCTCACGGCCGCGGCCGCGAGCACGAGTGCGACCGCCACGCCCGTGATGAGCCACAGCCACGGGTCGACCGGGGCGGGACCGGTCTCGACCCAGGCGTAGAGGCCGGCATCCTCCGCGATGCGCAGCTCGACGGTCTGCCCGGTCAGCCGGTCCACCGTCGCGGCGGGAAGCGGCTCGTCGTAGATCGCGACGATCGCGCTCGGCACCAGCTCGACGCCGAGGGCTGCGGCCGTGCGCGGGGCGACGATGACCTGGTGCGGCTGCTGGTGTCCGGGATCGACGAGGACGGCGGAGAGCGGATGCTGCGCCATCGGCTCGACTGCCGACCCGTCGCCCATCTCCATGAGCTCCAGGTAGTCGGCCGCCGTCCACTCCGTCACGATCACGTGGCCGGCTGCCGTGAGGAAGCCGGGATCGGTGACGACCGCCCCGCCGTCGCGCAGGATCGCGCGCGCCGCGTCGTCCAGCGGCACCCCGAGCAGGGTCTCCACGGCGGACGGATCGACGACGGACAGCATGCCCGACGCGCGCTCGTACGCCTCGAGGTCGCAGTCGTCCGCGCACCAGTCGTAGCTGTGGCGGGCCACGCCGAACGTCGTCGCCGCCGGATCGGCGGGCGCTCCCATCGCATCCGTCTCCGGCCCTCTCGGCGTCTCGACCAGGGCCGTCGCCTCGGGCGACGTCGAGGCGACGATCTCGTCCGCCGCTGCGAGCAGCTTCTCCGACGTGTCGGAGCCCACCTGCCACAGCTGCACCGACAGTGCGCCCTCCGGTGCCTGGTACCAGTGCTGGCGAGCGTTGCCGGCCGCGGTCATGGCCGTGAGCGACAGCACCAGGGACGCGGCGAAGATGCCGGCGCCGATGACGGCGAACGCCGGCACCACGCGCGAGGGGTGCGCGGCGGCATCCCGACCGGCGAGGCGTGGGGCGAGGCCGAGGCGGGAGGCCGCCTTCGACAGCTGCACCAGAACCCAGTGCGACGGGATGAGAAGCCCGATCTGGAAGATGATCGGCCCGAGCGCGACCGCATAGACGGCGACGTAGAAGGGCGGGGTGTCGGTGTCGCCCCGCGTGGCGACCGTCGCCGCCATGTACATGCCGCCCAGGACGAGGGCGACGATGCCGGTGACCATGACGAGGAGTCCCCACACCGGCCGGTGCGGTCTGAGCAGCGCGGGGCGGCGCGCGCCACGGAGCGCCGCGAGCGTGTCGCCGCGCATCGCCGCCCGTGCGGGCGCGACGGCCGCGATCGTGCCGACGAGCACGGCGAAGACGATGATCGGCGCGATCAGGTGCCAGGGCACGGTGAAGCCGAAGTTGCCCCAGAAGGTGCCGAGCGCACCGCGGTCGGTCGCGGCGAGCACGACCGCGGCGGCTCCGAGCCCGACCGCGGTGCCCACGAGCCCTCCGACGACGCCGAGGACGGTTCCCTGCAGCAGCACGACGCGGAAGACGTCGCCGCGGGCCGCGCCCACGCTCGCTGCGACCGCGAGCGCCTGCTGCTGCCGGCGGGCGGTCACCGAGAACGCGGCGCCCGACAGGAGGACCGTGATGTAGCCGCAGACCGTCGCGGCGATCGCCCCGACGAGCATGACGTTCCACAGCGGCAGCGACCCGTCGCCCCACGACGTGCGCGCCGATCCCGCCGGCGGATCCAGCACGAGGTCGCGGGCGTAGGCGATGAACCCCTCGCGATTGAGTGCGGCGAGCTCTGCGACGCCCGGCTGCCAGTCCGCCACGTACCACCGGTTCGTGGCCGGGTCATCGGTGGTCGCCATGCTCGGCGGAAGGAACAGCGTGACGCTCTTCGCCTCGGCGCCGGCGGGTCGCAGCGTGCCGGTGACGGTCAGCGTGACGCCCGCGTCGGGGAAGTCGACCGCGTCGCCGATCTCGGCGCCGATGCGCTCCAGCGCCCCGGGCGTGGCCATGAACTCGTCGGGGCGGGTCGGGGCCACACCGTCGATCGGCACGTACAGACCGGCGAACGACGGGGCCCAGACCTCGCCCGACGTCGCCGTGAGCCACGCGACGCCGTCTTCGGTCTCGACCGCGGCGGATCCGTACTGCTGCACCGGCAGCACCGTCGCGTCGTCGGGGACGGAGTCCGGCAGTTCTGTCGGGCGCGGGAGGAACGGGTTCAGCGGGTTTCCCGACTCGTCGGTGGCCACCCGGTTGTCGTACGGCTGATCGACCGACTGCCACCGCGTCGGATCGGGTCCGCCGGTCACCTCGAGCCAGGACTCGTTCGCCCCCAGCTGGAGCATGACGCGATCCTGAGGCGACCCGTTGTGGGACTCCCAGAACGCCGCCGCCCCGGCCAGCCCGGCGACGGGCAGTGCCACCAGCGCCACGACGAGCGCACTCGCCCCCTTCGTGCGCCAGGTCTGCCGTCGCGCCAGGCGCGCCGCGACCCGCCACCGCCCCCAGCCCGGCGCACGGCGCGGGGGCGCAGCATCCGTGTCGTCCGTCGTGTGCAGGCGGGGCGCCTCGAGCAGCTCCGTCATCGCGATCCGGACAGGAGCGAGTCCGCGCTCGCACGGCGCGACTCGTCGATGATGCGGCCGTCGCGCAGGAACACGATGCGGTCGGCGAAGGCGGCGTGGCGGGCCTCGTGGGTGACGAGGATGCCGGCGGCCCCGGCGTCGACCCGCGCGCGCAGCATCTTCAGCACCATCTCGCCCGTCACGGAGTCCAGCGCGCCGGTGGGCTCGTCGGCCAGGATCAGCCGGCGACCACCGACGACCGCCCGGGCGATGGCCACGCGCTGCTGCTGTCCGCCCGACAGGTCGTCGGGATACGAGCCGGCCTTGGCCTCCAGGCCCACCGAGGCGAGCGCGTCGCGTCCGGCGCGTCGCGCCGCCCGCGAGCGGAACCCGTCGAGCTCGAGCGGCAGCGTGACGTTCTCGAGCGCGGTGAGCGTCGGGATGAGGTTGAAATCCTGGAACACGAACCCGAGCGAGCGGCGACGCAGGCGCGCCAGCTGCGAGGGCGTCTGCTCGCTGAGTTACGAGCCCTCGACGATCACCTCGCCGGTCGTCGGGATCGCGAGGCCCCCGGCGATCGAGAGCAGGGTCGACTTGCCCGACCCCGACGGTCCCATCACCGCGACAAGCTCGCCCTGGCTCACCTCGAAGTCGACGCCCGAGAGCGCCGAGACGGCGGTCGCACCCGTGCCGTACTGCTGCGTCACCCCGATGAGCCGCAGCACGGTGTCGGTCATCGCGCCTTCTCGGCGGCGACGGATGCCTCGGCCCTGGCCGGGCGTCCGCGCTTGGGCTTGTCGGTGGACAGCTCCAGGGCCATGGCGTGGTCCGGATGCAGCGCCAGTCGCTGCTCGGAGTGGTCGAGCCAGCGCACCTCGGCCTCGGCCGCGAAGATCATCGAGTCGACGACGAGCGACCACGCCAGCTCCTCCGGGCCGTCGGGGTTCGCCCCGGCGTACTTGGCGCGGTTGAGCTCCTGCAGCTGCGCGAGCGACGAGCGGCGCTGCGTCTGGATGATCCCCGACACGTCCACGCCGGGCAGGGTCGCGGCCACCGCGAGCTTGATCGCGAGCTCGTCGCGGGTGCCCTGCGCACGCTGCACCGGGGAGGCCAGCCAGTCCCGCACCTCGCCGGCACCGGCATCCGTGATCCGCCAGTAGACGTGGCCGTGCTCGTCGACGTCGCCCTTCTCCACCAGTCCGTCGCGCTCGAGGCGGTCGAGCGTGTTGTAGATCTGGCCCACGTTGAGCGGCCACGTCGATCCGGTGCGCCGGTCGAACTCGGCGCGCAGCTGATAGCCGTAGCACGGGCCCTGGTCGAGGATCGCGAGCAGGCTCTGTCGAACGGACATGGGGATCTCCTTCGGGTCGGAGGGTCGGAAGCCCTGAGCAGCTAGAAGCGGAGTGCGTCGATGACGTTGGAGCGCACCGCCATGAGCGCCGGGATGAAGCCGGCGAGCGCGCCGATGGCGACGGCGGCGACGAGTCCCGTGACGGCCGCGCGCACCGGGAAGGGCGGGATGTCCTGCAGGCCGTGGAACATGTCCATCACGAACGGGGCCTTGAGGACGGCGACCGCGATCGCGATGCCGATCACGCCCGCGACCGCTGTCGCCACGACGCTCTCGAGCAGCACCGACGTGAAGATCCGGCCCTGCGTCGCGCCGAAGCTGCGGCGCACGCCGATCTCGCGGATGCGCTGGCGCATCGCGACGAGCTGGATGTTGACGAGCCCGAGCCCGCCGAGCAGGAGCACGAGCCCGGCGATCGCGCCGGTCACGAGCTCGAAGACCGCGGTCGAGCTCTGCATCTCGGGGCGGGACGCCCAGTCGGTGCGCGTGACGTTCACCTGGATGCCGTCGTCCAGCCCCGCACGCAGGTCCGCGGCGAGCACCGGGCCGATCCCGGCGACCTCGCCCTCGGGGATCCACACCTCGTACATGACGTTCACGTCCGCGGGGAGGGCATCCCGATGCGCGGCGTAGGAGTCGAACATCATCGTCAGGCGCTTCTCCTCGTCTCCGGCGTACTGCCGCGGAGTCACGCCGATCACCGGATAGGAGCCCGCGCCGTCGCCGGTGAGGGTCAATGCGAAGCCGGTGCCGAGGTCGGGCCGGCCGTAGACGTCCCACAGCGCCTCGGTGATGACCACCGGCGGGGCGAGCAGCTCCGCGTCGGAGTCCTCGAACCAGCGGCCTTCGAGCAGGGGAGTGCGGTGGATGACGGGGTAGGCCGGGTCGACGAGGCGCGCGTTGAGCGGGCGCACCTGCTCGGGGGTCTGCACCTGCAGCTGCACCGGGTCGACGATGCGGGTGAGGTAGGTGAACGAGTACCGCTCCGCCACGTTCGCCACGTGCGCGTCGAAGGACTCCCAGTCCATCGGGGCGCCGTCGGTGCGGGACGCCGACAGCGAGACCGTCGCCGGGCGCCCGCCGCTCTGGTCGGACTGCTCCGCCATCTGCTGCTGCTGATACTCGCTGAGCGCGACCACGGCGGTGAGCGCGCCGACCGAGACCGCGATGCCGATGAGGCTCAGCAGCACCCGCAGCTTGTGGTGGCGCAGCTCCGACCACGCCTCGCCCAGTGCTCCCACGAAGCCGCTCACGACGCCACCTCCGCGCGCTCGGGCTGCTCGTCCCACGTGGCGGAGTCGACGGATGCCGCGTCCTCGGACACGTCGACGTGCTCGGGCCCTTGGGCGCCCTCGGGCTCGCCGACGCTCTCGGCGAGCTCGGGCGCGGTCGCCTCGTGCGGCGCCGAGGCAGGTGTCGCGAGGTCGAAGGGCGTCAGGACACCGGCCTCCAGGCGGAAGTGCCGCCGGGCACGCGCGGCGACATGGAGGTCGTGCGTGATGGTCACGAGGGCCGCATCGGCCTCCGAGGCGATCTCGTCGAGGAGCTCCATGACGCTCGCCCCCGTCTCGACGTCGAGGGCGCCGGTGGGCTCGTCGGCGAGGATGAGCGCCGGGCGCCGCACGAGCGCGCGGGCGATCGCGACGCGCTGCTGCTCGCCGCCCGACAGCTGCTCCGGGGTCGACTCGAGACGATGGCCGAGGCCGACCCGCTCCAGCATGCGGGTCGCGGCGCTGCGGCGCGTCCAGAACGCGCGTCCCGACGCGTACCCGAGCGGCATCTCGACGTTCTCGAGCGCCGTGCGTCCCGCGAGCAGGTTGAACTGCTGGAAGACGAAACCCACGTTGCGGCCGCGGAGCCGGTCGAGCCTCCCGCGTCGCATCTTCCGGACCGGTTCGCCGTGGAACCAGACCGCACCCTCCGAGGGGGAGTCGAGCATGCCGAGCAGGTTCAGCAGGGTCGACTTGCCCGAGCCGCTGCGCCCGACGATCGCCACGTGATCGCCGGCGGCGATCGCGAGGTCGACGCTGCGCAGGATGTCGAGACGCGTGTCGTCGGGCAGCAGCACGTGCTTCGCGACGCCCTCCAGCCGGATGAGACTCACCAGTTCCACCCCGCGGGCTCGCAGAACTCGCCGCCCATGCCGTCGTCGTAGCAGACGGGCTCGTCGGCCGCGGCGACGCCGGGCACATACTGGCGCACCTGCTCGCCCTCGTCGAGGCCGGTGGTCACCTCGACGATCGTGCCGTCGCTGACCCCGAGCGCGATCGTGCGCTCCTCGAGCTCCCCGTCGCCCCCGTCGACCCAGACCACGCCCGAGCCGGCACCGCCCTTGACGGCGGTCGTCGGCACCACGAGGACGTCCGACACCGTGCCGAGGTCGATGTCGAGCTGCGCCTGCAGCCCGGCGAAGACGACCTGGTCCGCCGGTACGGCGCACGTGACGGTGGTCGTCCCGTCGTCGGCGACCTCCACCTTCAGGCCGGTGCAGGTGAACGGCGCCGGGCCGCCTTGGATCGTGACGGAGCCCTCGGTCGGAGCACCCTGGAGCCGGTACAGCTGCACCGGGTCGACGGTCGCCCGCACGTGGTACCGCGCCGGCGTCAGCTTCGCGAGCTCGCCGCCGATCGACGCGGGCTGGCCCTTCACGACCGCGATCTCGGTCACGTCGCCGGCTTCCGGCGCCAGGACGTCGACGTTCTTGACCGGATCGGCCTGCTTCACGGTGAACAGCTTCTGCCCAGCGGCGACCGCCTGCCCCTCGCCGACATGGACGGCGGTGACCGTGCCGTCGATCTCCGAGCGGACCGGATATGCGCCGTCGCGTGCGATCGTCCCCGTCAGGCTCAGCGCGTTGGCGACCTGGGCGCGCTCGACCGGCACGACGGGATCGGCGATCTGCGCGGAGGGCTGCAGGGCGGCTGTCGGCGCGGTGTCGGGGAAGAACGCGATCTTCACCAGGGCGAGCGCAGCCGCCCCCAGCACGAGCACCAGCAGGATCGGGAAGATCCATCGACGCCAGACAACCATGTCGCACCTCTCCGTAGGGGGCATACCGAGTATGTAGTGACCGAGTATATGCATACCCGGAATGCATGCGAACGGATGCCGCGACCCTGCGCGTGTCGCGCGCTCACACCCAGCGCACACCAAGGTCACGGGTGGATAACATAGGCAGGTATGCCTGGGGCCATGCACCCGGGCGGCACTGGCGCCGTTGCGCCGCTCCCGAAAGCCAGAAGATGGAGACACTCCGTGGCCAACCCCCTCGAGAAACTGCTTCGCGCCGGTGAGGGCCGCATCCTCCGGCGGCTCCAGCAGGTCGTGAAGGCCGTCGGCGCGCTCGAAGAGGACTACGAGCACCTCACCGACGAAGAGCTCCGGGGCGAGACCGCAGAGCTGCGCGCGCGCTACCAGGCCGGCGAGACCCTCGACCAGCTCATGCCCGAGGCGTTCGCGGCCGTCCGCGAGGCCGCCAAGCGCACCCTCGGCCAGCGCGCCTACGACGTCCAGATCATGGGCGGGGCGGCGCTGCACCTCGGCAACATCGCCGAGATGAAGACCGGTGAGGGCAAGACGCTCACCGGCGCGTTCCCGGTGTATCTCAACGCGATCGCCGGCGAGGGCGTGCACGTCGTCACCGTCAACGACTTCCTCGCGTCGTACCAGTCCGAGCTCATGGGCCGCATCTACCGCGCCCTCGGCATGACCACCGGCACGATCGTCGCGGGCCAGACGCCCGAGGTCCGTCGCGAGCAGTACAACGCCGACATCACCTATGGCACGAACAACGAGTTCGGCTTCGACTACCTGCGCGACAACATGGCGTGGCGCAAGGAGGACCTCGTGCAGCGCGGTCACTTCTACGCGATCGTCGACGAGGTCGACTCGATCCTCATCGACGAGGCGCGCACGCCGCTCATCATCTCGGGACCGTCCTCGGGCGAGGCGAACCGCTGGTTCGTCGAGTTCGCGAAGATCGCCAAGACCCTCGAGTCCGGCGTCGACTACGAGGTCGACGAGAAGAAGCGCACCATCGGCGTGCTGGAGCCCGGCATCGAGAAGGTCGAGGACTACCTCGGCATCGACAACCTGTACGAGTCGGCGAACACCCCGCTCATCTCGTTCCTCAACAACTCGATCAAGGCGCTCGCGCTCTTCAAGCGCGACACCGACTACGTCGTGATGAACGACGAGGTCATGATCGTCGACGAGCACACCGGCCGCATCCTCGTCGGACGGCGCTACAACGAGGGCATCCACCAGGCCATCGAGGCCAAGGAGGCCGTGCCGGTCAAGGCCGAGAACCAGACGCTCGCCACCGTCACGCTGCAGAACTACTTCCGCCTGTACCAGAAGCTCGCGGGCATGACCGGTACCGCCGAGACCGAGGCGGCCGAGTTCATGTCGACCTACCAGCTCGGCGTGGTCCCGATCCCGACGAACAAGCCGATGATCCGCAAGGACCAGGCCGACCTCGTCTACAAGAACGAGACCGCGAAGTTCGCGCAGGTCGTCGAAGACATCGCCAAGCGCCACGAGGTCGGTCAGCCGGTGCTGGTCGGCACCGTCAGCGTCGAGAAGAGCGAGTACCTCTCGCGCCTGCTCGCCAAGAAGGGCATCAAGCACGAGGTCCTCAACGCGAAGAACCACGCGCGCGAGGCCGAGATCGTCGCGCGGGCCGGTCGCCTGGGCGCCGTCACCGTCGCGACCAACATGGCCGGCCGCGGCACCGACATCATGCTCGGCGGCAACGCCGAGTTCCTCGCGGTGCAGGAGATGAAGACCAAGGGCCTCGACCCGGTCGAGACGCCCGAGGAGTACGAGGCCGAGTGGGACACGGTCTACGAGTCGACGCGCGACCGCGTCGCCCAGGAGGGCACGAAGGTCGTCGAGGCGGGCGGTCTGTACGTGCTCGGCACCGAACGCCACGAGTCGCGCCGCATCGACAACCAGCTGCGCGGTCGCTCGGGCCGTCAGGGCGACCCGGGCGAGAGCCGCTTCTACCTGTCGCTGACCGACGACCTCATGCGCCTGTTCCAGTCGGGCGCGGCCGAGGCGATCATCGCCCGCACGAACTTCCCCGACGACGTGGCGATCGAGTCGGGCATGGTCACGCGCGCCATCAAGTCGGCACAGAGCCAGGTCGAGGCGCGCAACGCCGAGATCCGCAAGAACGTCCTCAAGTACGACGACGTCCTCAACCGGCAGCGCGAGGCGATCTACTCCGACCGCCGCCACATGCTGCAGGGCGACGACATCGCCGACCGCGTGCAGCACTTCATCGAAGACGCCATCAACGCCGTGATCGACGACCACACCGGTTCGGGCCACAGCGAGAACTGGGACTTCGACGCGCTGTGGACGGAGCTCAAGACCCTCTACCCGGTCGGCGTCACGATCGACGAGGTCGTGGCCGAGGCCGCGGGCCGCAAGGGCGGCATCACCGCCGACGGACTCAAGCGCGAGATCCTCTCCGACGCGCGCATCGCCTACGACAAGCGTCAGGACTCGCTCGGCGAGGCCGCGACGCGCGAGCTCGAGCGGCGCGTGGTGCTGCAGGTGCTCGACCGCCGCTGGCGCGACCACCTCTACGAGATGGACTACCTCAAGGACGGCATCGGCCTGCGTGCCATGGCCCAGCGCGACCCGCTCATCGAGTATCAGCGCGAGGGCTACCAGATGTTCCAGGCCATGATGGGGCAGATCAAGGAGGAGTCGGTCGGCTACCTCTACAACCTCGAGGTCGAGGTGCGCCGTCAGGGCGAGGCAGGGGCCGAGCAGGTGACTCAGGTCGAGGCCAAGGGTCTGGGCGCGCAGCCGGTCGAGACCCAGCGCCTGCAGTACTCGGCGTCGAACGACGCCGGCGAGGTCGAGGTGCGCAACGATCGCGGCCAGGTGCAGCAGGCGGCGACGACGCGTCTGCGCCAGGCCGCCGCGGCCGCCGCGGCAGCGTCGGCGCCGCAGCAGGCACCCGCCGCCGAGCCGCAGCGCGGAGCATTCGGCCAGCGGACGGATGCCGACGCCCCGGCCGCCGCGCCGGCCCCGATGAACCGCGCGCAGCGTCGCGCGGCGGAGCAGCGCAAGAAGTGATGCGGATGCCGCGGGCTGCGGCATCCGTCCCCCGTCTCCGTTCGTGAGACCACTGTCGGCGGGCGCGATCCCGGGCCACACCCCCGGTGTCGTCCGCCGCCGGTCGTCTCACCGGCGCGGGCCCCCCGGCCGCCCTGTGGCCCGACCCGCCCCCGCTATCCGGATACGAGGAGTGCCCCCCGC
>NZ_JBHTUV010000011.1:12456-209535 GCF_042793475.1 Microbacterium sp. NPDC056569
ACACGTCCGGCCCCGGCGGGGGCCGGCGCCCCCCGCCCCCCCCCTCCGTTCGTCACACCCCGGCCGGCGCACGAGCCCCCGCCCACCCCCCGCGGGCGCGCCCCCCGACTGTCGTCTCACCGGCGCGGGCCACCCGGCGGCGATTGGCACCGACCGGCCGCCGATATCCTGAAGCGATGAGTCCCCTCCGCCCCCTCGATCAGTCGAGCAAGCTCCAGAACGTTCTCTACGAGATCCGCGGGGCGGCATTGGCCGAGGCCGACAGGCTGCAGGACGAGGGGCACACGATCCTCAAGCTCAACACCGGCAACCCCGCGGTGTTCGGGTTCGAGGCGCCGTTCCAGATCGTGCGCGACATGATCGAGGCCGTCCCGCACGCGCACGGCTACAGCGACAGCAAGGGCATCATGTCGGCGCGGCGCGCGGTCGTGTCGCGCTACGAGCAGGTGCCCGGCTTCCCGCAGTTCGATCCCGACGACGTATACCTCGGCAATGGGGTGTCCGAGCTCATCACGATGACGATGCAGGCCCTCCTCGACGAGGGCGACGAGGTGCTGATCCCCGCGCCGGATTACCCGCTGTGGACCGCGATGACGAGCCTGGCGGGCGGCACGCCGGTGCACTACCGCTGCGAGCCCGACGCCGGCTGGCAGCCCTCGCTGGACGACATCCGCGAGAAGGTCACGCCGCGCACCAAGGCGATCGTCGTCATCAACCCCAACAATCCGACCGGCGCCGTCTACAGCCGCGAGGTCCTCCAGGGGATCGTCGAGATCGCGCGCGAGAACTCGCTCCTGCTGCTCTCCGACGAGATCTACGACCGCATCCTGTACGACGAGGCGCAGCACATCCCGCTCGCGACGCTCGCCCCCGACCTGCTGTGCCTGACCTTCAACGGCCTCTCCAAGACGTATCGGGTCGCCGGCTACCGGTCCGGCTGGCTCGTGATCACGGGGCCGAAGAAGCACGCCGCGGGCTTCCTCGAGGGCATCCAGCTGCTCGCGTCCACGCGCCTCTGCCCCAACGTACCGGCGCAGCACGCCGTGCAGGCGGCGCTGTCGGGCGTGCAGTCGATCGACGCGCTCATCGCTCCCGAAGGGCGTCTGCACGAGCAGCGGGATGCCGCGTGGGAGGGTCTCGAGCGCATTCCCGGGGTCACGTGCCTCAAGCCCCAGGGTGCGCTCTACGCCTTCCCGCGGCTCGACCCGAACGTGTACGAGATCCGAGACGACGCCAAGCTCGTCTACGACTTCCTCGTCGCCGAGCACGTGCTGCTGGTGCAGGGGACCGGCTTCAACTGGCCGACCCCCGACCACCTGCGCATCGTCACGCTGCCCGAGGCTCGCGTGCTCTCGGAGGCCGTCGAGCGGCTCGGCAACTTCCTCTCGTCGTATAAGCAGTGAGGGACGGACGGATGCCGCGGCAGCCGTCAACCCCCTCGCCCGACGCGGGAGCGCGGCGTACCTTCGCGGCATGTCCATCGAACTGAACCAGCCGGCGCTGCGCCACATCCGTGCGCTCATCCGGGACGGCAAGGTCGTGCGCGATGAACGCGACGATTGGTCGGAGGCCGCGCCGACCGCGGATGAGGAGAACTCCTACATCGAGCGAGAGGGATGGACCGAGTACTCCCACTGGCATCTCGGCATCGACCATCGCGAGAACGAGGAGACCAAACAGGCGTACTCGTTCCCCGTGGGCGACTTCAAGAAGGTGCACCGGTCGGGCGTGATCTCGGCGGAGAGCCGTGCCGGTCAGCACGACCACTACGAGATCCGCGACGCTCTGCGGTCGCTCCTCGACCTCATCGACAAGGACGACGAAGGCTGACGACGGGACCGGCCGCATCGTCGGGGCCGGTTCCGTCGCCGGGTCGTGGGGCGCCGTCGGTTCGGCGCACGCCGCCTTCGGGCGTGCGCGGGTGACGGCGGGAGAGTCAGAGCAGGGCGAGAGACGTCGCGCGCCAGCGGCCGTCCATGCCCTCGATCCGGACGGCGAGGGCGCGCGTGCGCGCCGGGCCGCGGACGACGACGACCGCTTCGACGATGCCGTCGGCGGGGGAGGACTCGTGCACCGACATGATCGTGTGCACCGGGCGCCGGGCCGCGACGCCGCGCGCGCTGCGCGCCCGCGTCGCGAGGTTCGCACGCGTGACGAGCTTGCGGTAGGCGTCCTCGGTGAGCCAGCGCGCGAGCTGGTCGACCTCGCGGACACCCGCGAAGACCTCGAGCACGCGGACCGTGAGGTTGCGCAGGAACGGCTCCGGGGCAGGGAGCTCGATGGACGGCGTCCGCTGCGGCGCGAAGAACTCTGCGAGCTGCGCGCTGCGGGTCGCATACGGTGCGCGGGCGGTGCCCGCGGGCGTCGTTGCCATGGGTGCCAATCTCGACAGGGGGATGTCTTCCGCACAGTAGATCACACAGGGAACTCTCAGGAAAATCGAGCCTGGCCGGCTGTGGACAACTCGCCGGCCGATCCGCCGCCGTGCCCTACTCTCACTGAGTGCGCTGGGACCGGTTCTTCGACGACCTCGAGGATCAGCTCGCCTCCGAATGGGAGGCCGAGCGCGCCGCGCTCGACAGCGAGGCCGAGCGCCTGCGGCTCTCGCGCGTACAGCTCTCCGAGCGCCTGACCCTGCTCGCCGCCCGCGACGCGGGGGCGCCGACGGTCGCGTCGTTCGACCTCGCCGACGGCGCGACGCTGCGCGCATCGGTGACCGGTGTCGGCGCGGACTGGGTGGCGCTCGCCCCCTCCGACGGACCGCGCGGTGCCGTCATCGTGCCGTTCGCATCGATCGGCGCGATCGGGATGACACACGCCGACCTCCTGCGCTCGGCCCGGCCCGCCCCGGCGCGATCGCCGCTCGCCGACCGTCTCACGCTCGGCTTCGTGCTGCGCGATCTCGTGAGGCGCCGGGCGGGGGTCGCGGTGCATCTCGTCTCCGGTCGCGTGCTCACCGGGACGATCGATCGCGCGGGTGCCGACCACCTCGACCTCGCGGTGCACGACCAGGGCGCACCGAGGCGCGCCGACGCCGTCTCGGGCTACCGGCTGGTGCCGTTCGTCGCCGTCGCGTGGATCCGCGCCGACGAGACGCCCGCGATTCCCTGAGGGGCGATGGGTGCGGGAGCGTTGCCCGGCCGGTCGGCCTGCTGGGGCTCAGTCTGGATGACGGACGATCCGCCCACCCCACAGCTCGGGGAAGCTGGCGGTCTGCGACTCGCGCCACAGCGCCATGCGCCGCGCCTCCTCGGCCTGGTCGTCGAGATACTCCCCGACGCTGGCGGCATCGACCCGCCATCGCGCGGGTGCACCGACGCGAACGCCGCGCAGGCGGCCCTCGAAGACGAGCGCCATGACCTCATCGACCGACACGCCGAGCACCTCACCCACCTGGGCGGGTGCGAGCAGACGCACGTCGGACGTCGGGTCATCTGACATGCCCCCATTATGGACCTGCCTCCCCGGAAGGGGCCCGGCCGTCGCACCCCTGTGGATAACGCCGGACGCCCTCGCGCCGAGTCGGCGACGATGGACCCATGACCGCCGCCACCGACACCGTCCGCGCGCCGCGTCGAGCCTTCTGGGGCGACGCGCGCTTCTTCCTCGGCGTGCTCCTCGTGGCGGCATCCGTCGTCGGCGTCTGGCTCGTCGTGTCGGCCGCGCGGCAGACCGTCCCGGTCTACGCCGCGGCGCGCACGATCGTCCCCGGCGAGGCGATCGGCACCGGCGACCTGACGGTCGTCGACGTCGCCCTCGGGACGCTCGCCGGCACGTACCTCACGGCCGACGATCTCGATGAGCCCGCGGTCGCGACGCGCACCATCGAAGAGGGCGAGCTGGTGCCGGCGGCATCCGTCGGCGATCCCGCATCCGCACGCACCACCAGCGTCGTCGTCCGCAGCGCCGTCGACGTGCCCGCCTCGGTCGACGCGGGCAGCATCGTCGAGGTGTGGTCCGCACCGCTCGACGAGCAGGGGGTCTACGACGAGCCGCGCATCCTGGTCGCCGACGCCACCGTCGTGTCGGTGACGCGGGACGACTCCATGATCGGCGGTGGCGCGGCCGCACTCGAACTCGTCATCCCCCGCGCCGACGTTCCCGCCACCCTCGCCGCCATGGCCGACGAGTCGGCCCTCTCGATCGTGCCGACGACGGGCGCCGGCTCGTGAGGGTCGTCGTCGCCGTCGACGACGCAGAGCTCCTCGTCGAAGGGCTGCGCCGCGAGGGGATCGACGTGATCGCGCACGTTCCGGCGTCCGCTCCCGCCCTCGCCGCGGCGGACGGGATGCTGGGCGCCGACGCCGAGACGATGCTGCGGGCGCTCGCCGACGCCGACGCGCTGGTGGTCGCCGTCTCGCGCGCCACGATGTCGCCGACCGTCGTCGCACTCTGCGATCGCGCCGGGACGCGGGTCGTGCCGCTCGTCGAAGACGCCGCGGGGGAGCGCATCGCCGCATCCTGCGGACTCGAAGCGCCCCTCGATCGCCACGTCGAGCCGTGGCGCATCGCCGAGGCGCTCTCGGCCGCTCCCCGGGCTTCGGTCGCCGCGACGCCCACCCGTCCGCAGCCACGCGTGATCGTCGTGTGGGGTGCCCCGGGCGCACCCGGGCGCTCCACCGTCGCCGCGGAGCTCGCGGTCGAGCTCGCGCGCGGCGGTCGCCACGTCGCGCTGGTCGACGCCGACACGCATGCCCCCTCGCTCGCGCTCACCCTCGGCCTCGCGGACGAGGGTCCGGGGTTCGCCGCCGCGTGCCGGCAGGCCGAGCTCGGCGGCCTGGATGCGCGCGAGCTCGCCCGCATCGCCGTGCCGCTCGGACGCACGGGCGTCGCCGTGCTGACCGGCATCAACCGGCCGTCGCGGTGGCCCGAGCTGAGCGACCGGCGTGTCGGCGCCGCGCTGGCCGCCTGTCGCGAGTGGGCGGACTACACGGTCGTCGACGTGGCGTCGTCACTCGAGCGCGACGAGGAGATCGTGAGCGATCTCGACGGCCCGAGGCGCAACGCCGCCACGCTCGCGGCGCTCCGTGCCGCGGACCTGGTGGTGGCCGTCGTCGCCGCGGACCCGGTCGGCGTCGCCCGGTTCCTGCGCGGCGACGCCGACCTGCGCGCCACGGTCGGCGCCACACCCGTCGCGGTCGTGGCCAATCGGCTCCGCCCCGGAACCCTCGGCATCGACGCCCGCGGGCAGGTGCGCCGCACGCTCGACCGGTTCGGCGGCATCGAGGACGTGTGGTTCCTGCCGCAGGACCCGCGATCGGCGGATGCTGCGATCCTCGCGTCGCAGCCGATCGCCGACGTGGCGCCCCGCTCGCCGTTCACGCTCGCGCTCCGCCGCTTCGTGGGGGAGGCGATCGTGCCCGCGCCCGAGCGTCAGCGGGCCGTGACCTCCCGGCGCCGCGGTGGCCGCCGCGACGGCGTCGCCCGGTCCGCGGACGCGACCGCCGATGACCTGGCGCGTGCCGGCGGACGGGCCGGGTGACGCGCGCGCTCTAGGCTAGGTCCGTGTCGACCCTCAGCGATCTCGTTTACGCCCAGGGCCGCTCCAGCGAAGAGGACGTGGAGTGGCTGCACCGTCTCGCGGGGGACGGCCAGCTCCTCGCCGATCTGGCGTTCGCCGACATCGTGCTCTGGGTGCCGACATCCGATGACTCCTTCGTCGCCGTCGCCCACACGCGCCCCGGCGGAGCGGCGACCCTCTTCTACCGCGACATCGTCGGGGACCGCGTGCGGCCGCAGTGGCGCACGCAGGTGCGCGAGGCGTTCCAGACGGGCCGCATCGTCGACTCGGCGTCACCGGACTGGTTCGAAGAGACGCCCACGCGCGTGCGCGCAGTGCCGGTGGCCCGCAAGAACGGGAAAGAGGCGACGGTGATCGGCGTGATCACCCGCCACACCAACCTCGGCGAGGCGCGCACGCCGTCGCGCCAGCAGATCACCTTCAACGACTGCGCCGACGACCTGTTCGGCATGATCGCGTCGGGCGACTTCCCCGACCTCTCCGCACCGACGTCGCCGCGGCGCGGCGCGCCGCGCGCGTCCGACGGCCTCGTCCGGCTCGACGTCGACGGCATCACGACGTTCGCGAGCCCCAACGCCCTGTCGGCGTTCAACCGCCTGGGATTCGACGACGAGCTCGAGGGCGAGTCGCTCGTCGAGGTCGTGACCGGCATCCTCCCGACGAAGCGGCAGTTCGACGAGTCGCTGCCGGTGGTGGTCACCGGCCGCGCACCGTGGCGCGCCGACCTCGAGGCGCGCGGGGTCACGGTGTCGCTGCGCACCATCCCGCTGCGCGACCACGGCACGCGCATCGGCGCGATCGTGCTCTGCCGCGACGTCACGGAGATCCGTCACCAGGAGCAGGAGCTCATCACCAAGGACGCGACGATCCGCGAGATCCACCACCGCGTCAAGAACAACCTGCAGACGGTCGCGTCGCTGCTGCGGATCCAGGCCCGCCGGTCGCACACCGAGGAGGCGCGCGACGCGCTCACGCAGGCCATGCGCCGCGTGTCGGCGATCGCAGTGGTGCACGACACACTCTCGGAGGGGCTCGCCCAGAACGTCGATTTCGACGAGGTGTTCGCGCGCGTGCTCAAGCTGGTGGCCGAGGTCGCCGCCGCTCCCAACACGCGTGCCAAGACGCACTCGACCGGCCGATTCGGCACGCTGCCGAGCGAGTACGCGACTCCGCTCGCGCTCGCCCTCACCGAGCTCGTCACGAACGCCGTCGAGCACGGGCTCGCCGGGCAGGAGGGCGACGTCGAGATCATCGCCGACCGCTCGGACGACAAGCTCGAGGTGCGGGTGCGCGACACCGGCTCGGGTCTGCCCGAGGGTCAGGTCGGGCGCGGACTCGGCACCCAGATCGTGCGCACCCTCATCCAGGGCGAGCTCGGCGGCACGATCGACTGGCACACGATCATGGGCAGCGGCACGGAGGTCACGATCGACATCCCGCTGCGCTACATCGAGCGCGCCAAGGGCTGACTCCGTCCGCCAGATCGCGCGCTCGGGCGAGAACAGGACGGTGCGTCGGCAATCGTCCTGAGTCCGCCGGATCTCTTGATCTCGAAGATGGGCGGCACGCAGCAGACAGCAAAGCGGAGCGGATGCCGGGGCTCCGGCATCCGCTCCGCGAAGCTTCGATCAGGAGGCGCGGCGCGCGCGGGCCGCGCGACGCTTGAGGGCGCGGCGCTCGTCCTCGGAGAGGCCGCCCCACACGCCCGAGTCCTGGCCGGTCTCGAGGGCGTACTGCAGGCAGATCTCGGTGACGGTGCAGCGTGCGCACACCGACTTGGCCTTCTCGATCTGATCGACGGCCGGTCCGGTGTTCCCCACGGGGAAGAACAGTTCGGGGTCGACGGTCAGGCAGGCGGCCTTGTCGCGCCAGTCCATGGTGGTGCTCCTTGTAACAGAGGGGTGGGGAAAAAGGGTTCGGTTCGGGTCCGGTACCCTGTGGGATGTGCGAGATGATCTCGCCCCACGTCGCTGTGGGAGCACACGGCTTCACCAATCGTCCCATAGCGGTTTACCTGAATCAAGGGTTCATCGGCGGGTTTGTGTAGGTCTTGCTGAGTGTTCCCCGGGGGGCATGGAGGGTTCGCACAAACCGCTGTCGGTGGAAGAAGGAGTCGACGGAGAATGCGGACAAACCTGTCCGGAAGGATCGCCGCGGTGCTCGTGGGGCTGGAGGGACTCGGCCTGGCAGCGCTCACGGTGCGGGAGATCGTCGCCATCGCCGCCGGGGACACCGGCTCGATCGAGAGCGCGATCGCGCTGGCGGTGCTGACGCTCGTCGGCGCGGCGGCCGTGATCGCCTTCGCATTCGCGATCTGGCGCGGCCAGTCGTGGGGACGATCGGGCGGCATCGTGACGCAGCTGCTGATCCTCGCGGTGGCCGTGGGCGCCGCGACCGGCGCCTTCGCCGACCCGGCGGGAGCGCTCGCGCTCGCCGCTCCGGCTGTGGTCACCCTGGTGCTGCTGGTGCTCGCGGTGCGCGACGCGGGTCGTGCCGCACGCCGCCGGAGCGAGGAAGAGGCCGGCGGGCAGGCTCCGGGGGCTTAGACGCCCAGGAGCGTCCGCACGCGGGCGACGTGGCCTGTCGCCCGCACGTTGTACAGCGCGTGCGTGATGCGGCCCTTCTCGTCGATCACGACCGTCGAGCGGATCACGCCCATGAACGTCTTGCCGTAGTTCATCTTCTCGCCCCACGCGGCGTACTTCGCGAGCACCTCGTGGCCCGGGTCGCTGAGCAGGTCGTAGGTGAGCCCGTCGCGATCCCGGAACCGTCGCAGCTTCTCGGGCTCGTCGGGGGAGATGCCGAGAACGGTGTAGCCGGCCGCCTGGAGCGGGGCCAGGCTGTCGCGGAAGTCGCAGGCCTCCTTGGTGCACCCGGGGGTCATCGCCGCGGGATAGAAGAAGAGGATCACGCGCCCGCCGCGGAGGTCCTTCAGCGTCACAGCCCGCTCGTCCTGGTCCAGGAGCGTGAAGGCAGGGGCGAGGGAACCGGGTTCGAGGCGCGTCGTGGTCACCGTTCCACTCTAGGCTGAGGGCTCCGGCGCCCTAGGCGCCCGGTTCCTGAGCCTTCTTCGCGAAGGTCTCGAGCAGCCGCTGCAGCGAGTCGAGCCGGGCGGGGCCGCCCGGGCCGAGCCTGCCCGCCTCGACGGCTTCGACGATGGCGCAGTCGGGCGCGTCGGGGAGGTGGGTGCAGCCGCGCGGGCACTCCTCGCCGATCTCGGCCAGGTCGGTGAAGGCCCGCAGGATGTTGGCGGGGTCGACGTGGCCGAGTCCGAACGAGCGCACGCCGGGAGTGTCGATGACCCAGCCGTTGCCCTCCACTCCTCCGTGGAGCGCGTCGCCGCGGTAGCGCAGCGACACCGTCGAGCTCGATGTGTGGCGCCCACGGCCGGTCACCACGTTGACGTGGCCGGTCGCGCGTCTGGCATCGGGGACGAGGGCGTTGACGAGCGTCGACTTGCCGACCCCGGAGTGCCCGACGAACACCGTCGAGTGGCCGACGAGTGCGGCGCCGATCCTCTCGAGGGGCATCTCCTCCCGGCCGCTGGTGAACACCTCGAGGTCGAGGCCCTCGAAGTGCGCGAGGAACTCCGCCGGGTCGGCGAGATCGGTCTTCGTGACGACGAGGAGAGGACGGATGCCGGCATCCAGCGCCGCGACGAGGTAGCGGTCGACGAGCCGCGGGCGCGGCTCGGGATCCGCCGCGGCGACGACGACGAGCATCTGGTCGGCGTTGGCGACGATGACGCGCTCCACCTGGTCCGTGTCGTCGGCGCTGCGGCGCAGGAGCGACGTGCGCTCCTCGATGCCGACGATGCGGGCGAGCGTGCCCTCGTCGCCCGACGCGTCGCCCACGACGCGCGCGCGGTCGCCGGTGACGATCGGGGTCTTGCGCAGCTCCCGCGCGCGGGCCGCGAGCACCGTGCGCTCGGTGGGGAGGTCCTCGTCGACGAGGACGGTGTACCGCCCGCGGTCGACGCCGAGCACGCGCGCGATCTCGGCGTCGCTGTGGGCGGGCCGGCGCTTGGTGCGGGGACGGTTGGCCTTCGGGTTCGGCCGCACCCGCACGTCGGTCTCGTCGAACTCGGGTTCGTCGTCGTCGAGGTCGTCGAGCCAGCTCACGGCATCGCCTGGGTCATCGGGCGGCGCCGCTCGTCGCGTCGTGCCGGCTCGCTCGCACTCGTCATCGGGATCGCTCCGTGAAAAGCCGTCACGCGCCGCCTCACGAGGCGCGCATCGTCTCCTCGGAGACCCCGCCGTCGGCGTGCTCGCCGTCGAGCATGCGCTGCCAGATCTGCGGGAACTCGGGCATCGTCTTGGCGGTCGTGCCGATGTCGTCGACCTCGACGCCGGGCACGGCCAGGCCGATCAGGGCACCTGTGGTCGCCATGCGGTGGTCGTGGTAGGCGTGCCAGGTGCCGCCGTGCAGCGGCCGGGGCACGATGCGGATGCCGTCGGCCAGCTCTTCGGCCTCACCGCCGAGACCGCGCAGCTCGGCGACGAGCGCCGCGATGCGGTCGGTCTCGTGGCCGCGGATGTGCCCGATGCCGTGCAGCGTCGACGGGGAGTCGGCGAAGGCGGCGAGCGCGAAGATCGTCGGGGTGAGCTCGCCCGCCGCCGACAGGTCGAGGTCGACGCCCTGGATCGCGGAGCCCGCGGTCACGGTGAGTGCGCCGCCGCGGCGTACGACCCGGGCGCCCATGAGCGACAGGATGTCGGTGAGCATCGCGCCCGGCTGGGTGGAGTGCGCGGGCCAGCCCGTGACGGAGACGGAGCCCCCGGCGACCATGGCGGCCGCGAGGAACGGCGCGGCATTCGACAGGTCGGGCTCGATCGCGACGTCCTTGCCTCGGATCGGGCCGGCAGGCACGATCCACTCGCCGACGCCGGGGCGCTCGACGTGCACGCCGCGATGGCCCAGGGCCTCGACGGTCATGTCGATGTGCGGAATGCTCGGCAGCCGCGCGCCGGAGTGGCGCAGCTGCAGGCCGACATCGAAGCGGGGGGCCGCGAGCAGCAGGCCCGAGACGAACTGACTCGACGCGCTGGCGTCTATCGTCACCTCGCCGCCGCGCACGTGGCCGTGACCGCGGATGATGAAGGGGAGAGCCCAGTGGCCGCCGTCGTCGATGTCGACGCCGACGTCGCGCAGCGCGGTGATCATCGCGCCCATCGGGCGATGCAGCGCGCTCTCGTGCGCGGTGAGGGTCACGTCGCCGCGGGCGAACCCGCCGAGGCCCGCGACGAAGCGCATGACGGTGCCGGCCTGCCCGCAGTCCACGACGGAGTCGCCGCGCAGCGGCCACACCGGCGTCACCTCGATGTCGTCGCCGTACAAGCCGCTGCCCTCCACCAGCTCGATGCCGACGCCGAGCGAGCGCAGCGCGTCGATCATGCGGGCCGAGTCGTCGGAGTGCAGCGGCGCGGTCAAGCGGCTCGGACCGTCGGCGAGTGAGGCGAGGATCAGCTCGCGATTCGTCAGCGATTTCGAGCCGGGGACGGTCACCGTGGCATGCAGCGCACCGTCCGCGACGGGCGCGGGCCAGTGACCGCGCTCGATCGGCGCGGAGGACGGGGAATACGCGTCGGCTGTCATCGGGTTCTACCCTACTGAACCCGGTGACAGGAGCCGGGAGACACTCACCGAGCGGAGCCGGATGTTCGCCACTCTCGAGCGCCTCGATCACGAGGCGCCACCCCTCGCCGATCGTGACGCGCAGGTCCCAGGCAGCCTGCAAGAGCCCGCCGTAGACTGGCGCGTGATGAGCGACTCGACCGACCAGGCTGCAGAGACGGACCAGGACCCCCGCGCGCAGTTCGAAGAGCAGGCGCTGCCCTTCATGGACCAGCTGTACGCCGCGGCCATGCGCATGACCCGCAATCCCGCGGACGCGGCAGACCTCGTGCAGGAGACCTTCGTCAAGGCGTTCGCCTCGTGGAAGACCTTCACGCAGGGCACGAATCTCAAGGCGTGGCTGTACCGGATCCTGACGAACACCTACATCAACACGTATCGCAAGAAGCAGCGCGAGCCGTACCAGGGCACGATCGACGACCTCGAGGACTGGCAGCTGGGAGGTGCCGAGTCCACCACTGCGACGAGCACCCGCTCGGCGGAGGCCGAGGCGATCGACCACATGCCCGCGTCGGTCGTGAAGGACGCGCTGCAGTCCATCCCGGAGGACTTCCGGCTGGCGGTGTACCTCGCCGACGTCGAGGGCTTCGCCTACCAGGAGATCGCCGACATCATGAAGACCCCCATCGGCACGGTCATGAGCCGCCTGCACCGTGGCAGGCGAATGCTGCGTGAGCTGCTGGCCGACTACGCAAGAGAGCGGGGCATCGCCACCGCCGCCACGAGGAGCACGAAATGACGGACTGCGGCTGTGAGAAGGCGCGGCGCGACCTGGAGGAGTACTTGCGCCACGAGGTCTGCAAGACCGAGCAGAGCGATATCGCCGAGCACCTGGAGAACTGTGCGGGCTGCCGCGACGAGGCACTCGTCGCCACCACGCTGACCGAGGTGCTGGCGCGCGCGTGCAAGGAGAGCGCACCCGAAGAGCTCCGCGATCAGGTGCTGGCGAAGCTGCGGGCGGTCCAGGCGGCGCACTGACGCCGCGGCCCGCGGAGTCATCCGACGGGCGTGAAGATCGTGAGCGCGCCGGGCACCACGTCGATGCTCAGCGGCAGGGGTCCGATCGGGTCGCCGTCGGCGTAGGCCGTGACCCCCGGCGACGACAGCCGTGCGCTGCGCACCCGGCGGATCGACACCTGGGGCACGCCCGCGTGGGTGCCACGGTAGACGCGGGGGAGCAGGCGCAGCAGGCGCAGCCGCCCGGCGGGACGCACGAGCACCACATCGAGCAGACCGTCGGCCGGGTCGGCCTCCGGACAGATCGGGATGCCGCCGCCGTACGTGCGCCCGTTGCCCACGGTCGCCATCACGAGGTCGCCGCGCACCGCTTCGTGCGTTCCGTCGGCGAGCTCCAGCTCCACCTCGTACGGGATGCCGGCGAGCGTCAGGAACTCGACGAGGATCGCGATGTTGTAGCGTGAGCCGCCGCGTGGCCACCGCATCGCGTTGGCGCGGTCGTTGACCTTCGAGTCGAATCCGCTCGCGAGCACCGATCCGAAGTACCGCGTCGAGCCGTCCTCGCGGGTCACGCGGGCGAGGTCGATCTCCCGGGTGACGCCGCCGGCGATCGCATCGGCGGCCGCGGCGACATCGAGCTCGCGGAGTCCGAGCGTCGACGCGAAGTCGTTGCCGGTGCCCGACGGCACGATGCCCAGCGGGATCCCGGTGCCGGCCACCTCCTGGATCGCGAGGTTCACGGTGCCGTCGCCGCCGGCGACGGCGACGGCGTCGACGCCGACCTCGATCGCGGTGCGCAGGAGCGCCGACGACTCGGCCGCGCTGCCCCCGCTCAGGATCGTCGTCTGCACGCCGTGTGCGCGCAGACGCTCTGCCGCGTGCGTCGCCGCACCCGTGTGCGCGCCGGCGCGCGCCGCGGGGTTGGCGAGCAGAGCGACCCTCACGCGTGCCCCGGCGTCTCGACGGCGGGAGCGACGAGCGCGCCGGGGTTCATGATGCCCTCGGGGTCGAGCACGCCCTTGACCGCACGCAGCACCTCGACGCCGAGCGGGCCGATCTCGGCCTCGAGGTAGCGGCGATGGTCGCGGCCTACGGCGTGATGGTGGGTGATCGTGCCGCCGGCGTCGCCGATCGCGCGGGATGCCGCATCCTTCGCCGTCGACCACTGGGTCTGCGGATCGTCGGTGAGCGCCGCGACCACGGTGAAGTAGAGCGACGCGCCCGCCGGGTAGACGTGCGAGATGTGACACAGCACGATCGGCTTGCTGCCCGAGGCGGTGAGGCTCTCGGCGAGCGCCGCCGTGACGGCGCTCTTGAGCGCGGGAAGGTTCGACCAGGTCGTGGCGGTCTCGAGGGTCTCGGCGAGGACGCCGCTGTCCATGAGGGTGTCGCGCAGCGCCGGTGAGGCGAAGCGGCCACGCTCCCAGGACCGCGCCGGGTCCTCACCGCGAGAGGTCGCCCCGTGCGCGCGGAAGACGGCGTCGAGCGCGTCGCGGGTCGCCTCGGCCTCGGCGGCCGTCGCGCCCTCGAAGGTGGCGACGGCGAGGCATCCGCGGAGCCGGGTGAGGTGCCCGCCCATCGCGGCGTTCACGCGCGTCTCGGTCTCGTCGCTCAGGCGCAGGACGGTGGGACGGATGCCGCGCTGCGTGGCCTCCCGGAATGCCGAGGCCCCCGCGGCGAAGTCGGGGAACGACCACGCGCGGTACGCGGTCGCGGCGGGGACGGGACGGATGCGCACCGTGACCTCGGTGAGGACGCCGAACGCACCCTCGGAGCCGAGGAACAGCTCCCGCAGGTCGGGGCCGGCGGCGCTGGCGGGGGAGCGGCCGAGGTCGAGGTCGCCGGCGGGCGCGGCCACGCGCAGCGCGTGCACGAGTTCGTCGAAGCGGCCGTAGCCGCGCGAGGCCTGGCCGCTCGAACGGGTGGCCGCGTAGCCGCCGAGCGAGGCGTAGAGGAAGCTCTGCGGGAAGTGCCCGAGCGTGTAGCCGCGCGCGCCGAGCAGCTCCTCCGCCTGCGGGCCCGTCGTGCCGGCGCCGAACGTGGCGAGCAGAGACACCTCGTCGAGGGCGAGGAGCGCCGCGGTGCGGCTGAGGTCGAGGGCGATCACCGCCGCGTGCGCGCCGCGTACGGGGTCGACGCCACCCACCACCGATGTGCCGCCGCCGAACGGCACGACGGCGATGCCGCGGGCGGCGCACACGCGCAGCACCGCGGCGACCTGGTCGTGGCCCGTGGGCGCGATGACGGCGTCGGGCGCGGCCTGCGGCTCGTCGAGGCGGCGCCGCAGCAGGTCGGTCGTGCTCTTGCCGCCGAGGTGCAGCATCCGCACCGCGTCGTCGCGGGTCGCGTGCTCCGTCCCGACGACGGCGGTCAGCGCGGCGAGGTCGTCGTCCCTCAGCAGGGAGGGGGGCAGCACGGGACGGGCACGATGCGGCACCGGGTGCGCCTTGCCCGGCAGCAGCGTCGCGACGATGGCCTTCGCGGCGGCGGGCAGGCGCGCGGGCTCGGACCCCCAGGCGTCCCAGTCGCCGCGCGGGCGCGGCGCCGGGACGGCGAGCGGACGCATCGGAGTCGACAGCGGGGAGTCGGGCGTCGTCGGCATCCGGCCAGTATCGCACCGCCGTCGTGGCGGGCGAGGCGCGGTCTGCCCGTGCGGCATCATGTCAGGGTGCAGATGCGCATCGTGGGGCGCACCCCCTCCTCCTCGGCACTGTCCGCGGCCCGGCGCGCCCGCGAGCTCGACGCGCTCGCCGACGAGGGCGAGATCGACCTGCTCGTCGTCGGCGGCGGCATCACCGGCGCCGGGATCGCGTTGGATGCTGCGAGCCGCGGTCTGCGCACGGTGCTGGTGGAACGGCACGATCTGGCGCACGGCACGAGTCGGTGGAGCTCCAAGCTCGTGCACGGCGGACTGCGCTACCTCGCCTCAGGACAGGTCGGCATCGCGCACGAGAGCGCGTCCGAGCGGCACATCCTGATGACCCGCACCGCGCCGCACCTCACGCGCGCGCTGGCCCAGGTGGTCCCGCTCCACGAGCCGGGGCACGTGGTCCGGGGCGCGTATATCGGCATGGGATACGAGCTCGGCGACGGCCTGCGCCGTGCCGTCGGCACCCCCGGCTCGCTGCTGCGGGCGCCAGGAGCCATCGGCCGCGACGCGATGCTCGCCCTCGCGCCCGCCGTGCGTGCAGACGGCCTCCGCGGCGGCGTACGCGGCTGGGACGGGCAGCTCATCGACGACGCCCGGCTCGTCGTCGCCGTCGCGCGGACAGCTGCCGGGTATGGGGCATCCGTTCTCACCCGTGTCGAGGCGGTGTCGGTCGACGGGCGCGCGGCGACCCTGCGCGATGCCGTCACCGGTGAGACCATGCAGGTGAATGCGCGCGCCGTCGTCAGCGCGACGGGGGTGTGGGCGGGCGAGCTCGATCCCGAGGTGCGGCTGCGGCCGAGTCGCGGCACTCATCTGGTGGTGTCGACGGATCGCCTCGGCGGGTCGGACGTATCGCTCACCGTGCCGATCGCGGGTTCGGCGAGCCGATTCGTCTTCACGCTCCCCGCGCAGCACGGCCGCACCTACATCGGTCTCACCGACGTGCCGGCGGACGGACCGATCCCCGACGTGGCGCACGCGACCGAGGCCGAGATCGAGATGCTCCTCGGCACCGTCAACACCGTGCTGGCCGAGCCGCTCGCGCGGGCCGACGTGCTGTCGACGTTCGCCGGGCTTCGGCCCCTGCTCGCGGGGGCGGACGACCACGAGACCAGCGACCTGTCGCGCCGTCACGCGATCATCGAGTCGGGGAGCGGCGTGCTCAGCATCGTCGGCGGCAAGCTCACGACATACCGGCGCATGGCCGAGGACGCCGTCGACGCGGTGATCCGCCGCGACCCCGGATTCGCACCGAGGCCGTCGCCCACGCGCTCGATCCCGCTCGTCGGAGCGTGGCCGCGACATCGCCTCGCCGAGATCGCAGCGGCCCCGCGCCTGGTGCGCCGGTTCGGCGCGGAGGCGCCCTACGCGGCATCGCTCTCCGAGGGTCCTTCTGCCGCGCGCGGCGTGACCGCGCAGGAGCTCGAGTGGGGCGTCGCCGTCGAGGGCGCCCTGAGCATCGCCGACCTCCTCGATCGGCGCACGCGCCTCGGCCTCGTGACGACCGATCGGAACGCGTCGACGGATGCTGCCGCCGCCGCCTTCGCCCGCGCCGGCGTCGACCCGCTCGACCTCTGACGCCCCGCGTGCGGGTTGGCAGGAATCCGCCCGAGGACGGCCGGGCGGGCGCGGCCGGGTGTCGGATGCGCTCGGCAGACTGGGACGGTGACCCACAGCGCAACGCACGGCGGACTGGGCGTCGTCCAGGGGACGGCGCTGTACATCGCCTCGGTGCTGGGCACCGGACTCCTGGTGCTTCCGGGCCTGGCGGCCGACGTCGCCGGCCCGGCTTCGATCGTCTCGGTCCTCGCCGTCATCGTGCTCGCCGTGCCGCTCGCCGGCACCTTCGCGGCGCTCGCGGCGCGCTACCCCGATCCGGGCGGCGTCGCGAGCTACGTGCGCCGCGCGCTCGGCCGCACCGCGGCGCGCGCGACGGGCTACTGGTTCTACTTCGGCGTGGCGGCCGGGTTCCCGGTGCTCGCCGTGCTCGGCGCGGAGTACCTCACCGCGATCCTGCACATCGATCGCGTCGCGGTTCCCATCCTCGTGTTCGCGATCCTCATTCCTCCCTTCGCCGTCAACATGCTCGGGGTCCGGGTCGCCGGCTGGGTGCAGTTCGTGCTGACGGGGCTGCTCGTCGGCATCGTGGTCTTCGTGGTCTCCGCTGCCTTCCCCGCAGTCGAGGCGGCGAGCTTCACGCCGTTCCTGCCCCACGGCTGGGCGGGCGTCGGCACCGCGATCAGCCTGTTCGTGTGGGCGTTCGCCGGCTGGGAGGTCGGCACGCACATCTCGGGCGAGTTCCGCGACCCGCGCCGCAGCATCCCGATCGCCACAGCCATCGCCCTGGTGGTGACGGGCCTCGCCTACCTGCTGCTGCAGGTCGTGACGGTGGGCGTGCTGGGTGAGGAGGCGGGCGCCGGTGCGGTGCCGCTGCTGTCGCTCGCCGAGGCCGTCGCGCCGGGGTTCGGGCCGACCGCCGTCGGCGCCGTCGCCGCGATCGTCGTGCTGGGCGTCATGAACGCCTACCTCGCCGCGTTCGGCAAGCTCGGCGCGTCCCTGGCCGCATCCGGCGATCTGCCCCGCGTGCTCGCGCCGGGCGCCGAGCCGGGCGGCGTGCCGCGGCGCGCCCTCGCGCTGACGTTCGTGATCGCGATGGCCTACTGCGCGATCGCGCTCGCGACCGGCGGCGACCTGGAGACGTTCATCCTCATCCACACCAGCAACATGGTGTCGATCTACGCGGCGGGCATGATCGCCGCGACGCTCATCCTGCCGCGCTTCACGGCGGGCTGGTTCATGGCGGTGATCGCCGCCGTGCTGTCGGTGGGGCTGCTGTTCCTCGCGGGGGCGAATCTGCTTCCGGCGGCCGCGCTGGCGCTCGCCGCCGTCCTGGTGACGGTGTGCCAGCGCCTGCGGGGGCGGCGGGCGGATCAGCCGGGCGGCGACGCGGTCGCCATCGATCACGCGGCAGAATCCGGGTCCCCCGTCGGGGTGAAGACGGCGGCGGCCCCGGCAGAACGCCGTTCGGCCCTGGACCCCTCAGCACGCAGCTGAGGCTCCAGGGCCGAACCGGCGGAGGCGCCGCTCAGAGAGTGAGCGCCTGCTGCATGATCTCGGCCTGCTCGGCGGCGTGCACCTTCGGCGAGCCGGTCGCGGTGGAGGCCGCGGCGGCGCGCGAGATGCGGCTGATGGTGCGCCCGTTGAGGTGCTTCACGACCTCGAGGGCGATGAACGGCCAGGCGCCCTGGTTCTCGGGCTCGTCCTGCACCCACACCAGCTCGGCGTTCGGGTACGAGTCGATCACCGCGTTGAGCTCGTCGATCGGCGCCGGGTAGTACTGCTCCAGGCGCACGAGGGCGATCTCGGGGTTCGGGTTCTTGTCGAGCTCGGCGCGCAGGTCCCAGTGGATCTTGCCGGCGTGCAGCAGCACGCGCTTGACGGCGGACTTGTCGATGCTGCGGTCGTCGTCGATCACCGGCTCGAACCGGCCGGTGAGGAAGTCCTCGACGGGGCTCGTCGCACCGCGAAGACGCAGCATCGCCTTCGGCGTGAAGACCACCAGCGGGCGGCGCGGACGCGCGTACGCCTGGCGACGCAGCAGGTGGAAGTACGACGCCGGGGTCGACGGACGCGCAACGGTCATGTTGTCCTGCGCGCACATCTGCAGGTACCGCTCGATCCGGGCCGACGAGTGGTCGGGTCCCTGACCCTCGTAACCGTGGGGGAGCAGCAGCACGACGCTCGACTGCTGGCCCCACTTCTGGTCGGCGGCCGAGATGTACTCGTCGATGACCGACTGGGCACCGTTGGCGAAGTCGCCGAACTGGCCTTCCCACAGCACCAGCGAGTCGGCGCGCTCGACCGAGTAGCCGTACTCGAACGCCATGGCCGCGTACTCGCTGAGCAGCGAGTCGTAGACGTAGAAGCGGCCCTGGTCCTCGCTGAGGTTCGTGAGCGGGATCCACTCCTGGCCGTTCGCGCGGTCGTGCAGCACCGCGTGGCGCTGCACGAACGTGCCGCGGCGCGAGTCCTGGCCGGCCAGGCGCACGTTGGTCTTCTCGAGCAGCAGCGAGCCGAAGGCCAGCAGCTCGCCGAAGCCCCAGTCGATCGAGCCGTTGCGGCTCATGTCGAGGCGCTTGTCGAGCAGCTGCTGCAGCTTGGCATGCACGGTGAAGCCGTTGGGCTTGTTCACGAACGTGTCGCCGATGAGGCTCACGACCTCGCGCGAGACGCCGGTGGTCTGCGGCTCGCCGGCAGCCGGCACGGCGCCGGCATCGGGCACGAGGATCGGCGACGAGCCCGTCTCGGCCGCGTGCGTCTCGGCGAACGCGATCTCGAGGCGGTTCTGGAAGTCCTGCTTCGCCTTGTCGTACTCTTCCTCGGTGATGTCGCCGCGACCGACGAGGGCCTCCGTGTAGAGGCGACGCACCGAGCGCTTCGCCTCGATGAGGTTCGTCATGAGGGGCTGCGTCATCGACGGGTCGTCGCCCTCGTTGTGACCGCGGCGGCGGTAGCAGACGAGGTCGACCACGACGTCGCGGTGGAACCGCTCGCGGTAGGCGAAGGCCAGCTGCGCGACGCGGGTGACGGCCTCGGGATCGTCGCCGTTCACGTGGAAGATCGGCGCCTGGATCGTCTTGGCGACGTCGGTCGCGTACACCGAGCTGCGCGCGTCGGTGGGGGTCGTGGTGAAGCCCACCTGGTTGTTGACGACCACGTGGACGGTGCCGCCGGTGCGGTAGCCCCGCAGCTGCGACATCTGCAGCGTCTCGACGACGACGCCCTGGCCGGCGAAGGCCGCGTCGCCGTGGACGAGGATCGGCAGCCATGTGAAGGTGCCGATGGGCTTGCGGTCCTGCTTCGCGCGGACGATGCCCTCGAGCACGCCGTCGACGGTCTCGAGGTGCGACGGGTTCGCGGCGAGGTAGACGGGCAGCTCGGACTCGTTGTCGGCGACGAACGTGCCCTCGGTGCCGAGGTGGTACTTCACGTCGCCCGAGCCGCTCTTCGAGCCGATCGCGACCGAGCCCTCGAACTCGCGGAAGACCTGGCCGTACGTCTTGCCGGCGATGTTGGTCAGCACGTTGAGGCGACCGCGGTGCGCCATGCCGATCGCGGCGCCGTCGAGGCCCGCCTGGGCCGCGCCCTGGAGGATCTCGTCGAGGAGCGGGATCAGCGACTCGCCGCCCTCGAGGCTGAAGCGCTTCTGGCCGACGTACTTCGTCTGCAGGAACGTCTCGAACGCCTCGGCCTGGTTCAGCTTGTCGAGGATGCGCAGCTGCTCGTCGTGGCCGGGCTTCTGGTACTTGACCTCGACGTTCTCCTGGAACCACGCGCGCTGCGTGGGGTCCTGGATGTGCATGTACTCGATGCCGATGGTGCGGCAGTACGAGTCGCGCAGCACGCCGAGGATGTCGCGCAGCTTCATCTGGCGCTTGCCGCCGAAGCCGCCGGTGACGAACTCGCGGTCGAGATCCCAGAACGTCAGGCCGTGCTGCTCGATCTCGAGGTCGGGGTGCGTGCGCTGCTGGTACTGGAGCGGGTCGATGTCGGCCATCAGGTGACCGCGGACCCGGAACGAGTTGATGAGCTCCTGCACGCGCGCCGTCTTGTCGACACGCTCGGCCAGGTCGACGTTGATGTCGGACGCCCAGTGGATCGGGGCGTACGGGATGCGCAGCGCCGCGAAGATGTCCTCGTAGAAGCTGCGCTGGCCGATGAGCAGCTCGTGCACCTTCTTGAGGAACTCGCCCGAGCCGGCACCCTGGATGACACGGTGGTCGTAGGTGCTCGTGAGCGTGATGGTCTTGCCGATTGCGAGCTCGTTGAGCGTCTTCTCGCTCGCGCCCTGGAACTCGGCGGGGTACTCGAGGGCACCGGCGCCGACGATGCAGCCCTGGCCCTTCATCAGGCGCGGCACCGAGTGGACGGTGCCGATGCCGCCGGGGTTGGTCAGCGAGATCGTGGTGCCCTGGAAGTCGGCCGCGGTGAGCTTGTTGTTGCGGGCGCGGGTGACCAGGTCCTCATACGTGGTGAGGTACTCGTTGAACGTCAGCTGCTCGGCGCGCTTGATGCTCGGCACGAGCAGGGCGCGGGTGCCGTCGGGCTTCGGAAGGTCGATCGCGATGCCGAGATTGATGTGCGCGGGCGCGACGAGCGACGGCTTGCCGTCGATCTCGGCGTAGAACACGTTCTGGCTCGGGAAGTCCTTGAGCGCCTGGATGATCGCCCACCCGATGAGGTGCGTGAAGCTCACCTTGCCGCCGCGGGTGCGCGACATGTGGTTGTTTATGACGATGCGGTTGTCGATCATCAGCTTCGCCGGCACCGTGCGGACGCTGGTCGCCGTCGGGACGGTCAGCGACTCGTCCATGTTGGCGGCGAGCGTCTTCGGCATGCCGCGCAGCGTCGTGACGACGTCGGCATCGGCCTCGCCGTCGGCCGCGGAGGGCTCGGCCTTGGGCGCCTGCGCCGGGATCGGCTGCGGGGCCGCGGGACGCGCGGTCGTGCGCGCCACCGGCTGGGTGCCGATCACCGGGATGGGCGCGGTCACCGGCCGGGGCTCGGACGCCGCCGGCGGGGTGGCCGCCGGAGCCGCGGCCGCCGGCGCGGGCGCAGCGGGTGCGGCGACCTCCGTCGGTGCTGCGCCGCCGGACGGGTGGTAGGCCTCGAGAACGGGCCACCACGCCTTGTCGACGGAGTTCCGGTCGATCTTGAACTGTTCGTACAGCTCCTCGACGAGCCACTCGTTGGCTCCGAACTCTCCCTCGTTCGAAACCCCGACGCCCGTCACCTGGCTCGACACGCTGAATCGCCTGCTTTCATCGGTGAAGTTCTGGGATGCGCGCGGGACACGACGGCCCGCACACGCGACGGTTAAGCCTAGCCCAGTCTTCGCGGGCGGTTCCGGCCTGAGGCGCCTCGGAACCTGAAAGAACCCGCATGATTATCCGCACAGGAACTGTCACTACCCTTGGCGGTCATGGAGTTCTACGGCGAAACCCCCGACGTCGACCTGACCTACTCTGACGTCTTCCTCGTCCCGCGGCGTTCGGCGATCACCAGCCGCCTGGATGTCGACCTCGCGCCCGGCGACGGCACGACGGCCACTCTGCCCCTCGTGTCGGCGAACATGAACTCTGTCACCGGCGCCCGCCTGGCGGCCACGCTGGCTCGTCGCGGCGGCCTCGGAGTGCTCCCGCAGGACATGCCGCTGCAGGAGCTGGATGCCGCGATCCGCTGGGTCAAGGCGCAGCCCGTCGCCTGGGACACCCCGCTCGTGCTCCCGCCCGACGCGACGGTCGCGGACGCCGCCCGGCTGCTGCCGGCCACTGAAGGCCACGGCATCGTCGTGGCCGATGCGTCGTCCGGCCGTGTCGACGCCGACGACATCCTGGGCATCGTGCCGGCGACCCGCCTGGGCACCGCGCTGCCCGACGCGCGCCTGGGCGACCTCGCACGCGGGCGCGCAGCATCCGTCGACGCCGACGACATCGAGAGCGCGCGCCATGCCTTCGACGTGATCGTCGCCGCGGAGGCCGAGACGGTGTGCGTGCTGCACCACGGACACCTCGTCGGCACCCTCTCGCGCCGCAGCGCCCTGCGCTCGACGCTGTACCGGCCTGCTGTCGACGCGTCGGGCCGCCTGATCGTCGCGGCCGCCGTGGGGATCAACGGCGATGTCGCGGCGAAGGCCCGCGCTCTCGCCGGCGCGGGGGTCGACGTGCTCGTCGTCGACACCGCGCACGGTCACCAGGAGGGCATGCTGCGGGCGCTGCGCGCGGTCGCCGACCTCGATCTCGGCATCCCTATCGCCGCGGGCAACATCGTGAGCGCCGAGGGCGTGCACGACCTCGTCACCGCGGGCGCCACCATCCTCAAGGTCGGCGTCGGCCCCGGCGCCATGTGCACGACGCGCATGATGACGGCGGTCGGCCGCCCGCAGTTCTCCGCGGTGCTCGAGACCGCCGAGGCGGCCCGCATCATGGGCGCGCACGTATGGGCCGACGGCGGCGTGCGCTACCCGCGCGACGTCGCGCTGGCGCTGGCGGCGGGTGCGGCATCCGTCATGATCGGCTCGTGGTTCGCGGGAACCATCGAAGCGCCCGGCGAGCTGCAGATCGATGCGGCCGGCCGCGCCTACAAGGAGTCGTGGGGCATGGCTTCGACGAAGGCGGTGCACGAGCGTTTCGGCCGGCTCGATCCGTACGAGCTCGCCCGCAAGGAGCTGTTCGCCGAGGGCATCTCCTCGTCGAAGATCTATCTCGATCCACTCCGCCCTGGTCTCGAGGACCTGCTCGACATGATCACGTCCGGCGTGCGGTCGTCGTTCACCTATGCGGGCGCGTCGACGGTCCCCGAGTTCCACGACCGTGCCCGCGTCGGTCTGCAGTCGGCGGCCGGCTACGAAGAGGGCAAGGCCCTGCCCGTCAGCTGGTAGGGCCTGACGGATGCCGCGGGCCGCGGCATCCGTGATCCCCGCCGTGACGGGAACGGCGCCAATTCCCTGTCGCGGCAACACAGATCTGTGCGGCCACCACAGGAAACCAGCGCCGCTGGCGGGGGACACGGACGGCTCCTCCCCACGCGCGCTGTCCCGCGAAGAGTCCACCGTTCGCCGGAGCATGTCGCGACAGCACAGGCGTGGTGGAGATCGTGGGCTGATGCAGCCGAGGAGTGCACCCGCGATCAGGATCCATCGTCGTCGCGACCGCGATGGGCAGCCGACCAACGATCGACGGCTCGCGCGGGAGCTGCGAAACGGTGAATACGTGCGCGTCGCGCCGGGGTCGTTCGTCCCGGGGAAGCCGTGGCGCGCGCTGAAACCGATGGACCAGCACTACATCCGCGTGGTGGAGACGATCGATCGCGCGCGAGGGCCCGTGGTGGTCGCGCACCACGCGGCCGCCGCGGTGTGGGGCATCGACATGATCGGGGCCTGGCCGCTTCTCGTCGACGTCCTCGTACCACGCACGAGCGGCGGTCGATCCTCGGGCGGCTATCGCCGGAGGACGACCACGCACGACGGTGCGACCGTCGCGTGGCGCGGCCATGAGATCACGACCCCGGCGCAGACGGCCCTGGACCTCGCGCGGAGCGGGACGTTCACTCAGGGAGTGATCGCCCTCGACCAGGCGCGATGGCGGCGCCGGCACGGTGGCTCACTCGCCACCCTGGACGAGTTGGAACTGCTGGCCGCCGAGAACGCGTGCCGCCGAGGATCGGCGAGGATGCTCCGTGCGCTCGGCTTCTCCACGGATCTCTCCGATTCGGTGCGCGAGTCCGAGGGGCGAGTGCTCATCGACCGGCTCGGGTTTCCTGCGCCTGTCCTCCAGACGAGATTCCGCCTGTCGGACGGGCGCAACGCCGATGTCGACTACTACTTCGAGGACTTCGACCACATCGCGGAGTTCGACGGCGTGGGCAAGTACCTCGACCCTGCCTTGCTCGAGGGACGGTCGCCGGAGGAGGCTCTCATCGCCGAGAAGGACCGCGGCGACGAGCTCCATCGCATGGTGCGGGCATTCTCGCGGTGGCGCACGCCGGCACACAAGAACCCCCGCCTCCTCTACGACATCCTCAGCGGTGCGGGCCTGCCGTCGACACGTGCGCGACCCCCCGAGGGCCTCGTGTGGCGATAGGGATGAGGCGATGCGCTGACGGGTGGTGTTTCCTGTTCGGGCGGTGAATATCTGGGGCGCCGCGTCAGGTATGTGGCGCCATGGCGAAGTGACGGCGGAGATGACGGATGCTGCCGGCCGCGGCATCCGTGATTCCGAAGGCTCCGTCAGCGCGGGCGGCCCAGCGTCCCCGGGATCGTGCGGCCGCCTGCCGTAGAATGGTCGGCACGATGGACGACCCTCCTAGTTGCAGACAATCGCCCCACCGACCCTCCTCCCCGATGAACGGGGGTGATGCGTGATGGATTACGTCATGTTGGGCGTGGGGCTTCTTCTCACAATCGGCACCGGCCTGTTCGTCGCGAGCGAGTTCGCGCTCGTGAACCTCGACCGGGCGGACCTCGAAGCCCGCCAGTCGGCAGGCGAGTCCCGGCTCTCGCTGACGATCAGCGCGCTGCGCATCACCTCGACGCACCTCTCCAGCGCGCAGCTGGGCATCACGCTGACCACCCTGCTCACCGGTTACACGATGGAGCCGGCGATCTCCAACCTGCTCGCTCCCGTGTTCGACGCGTGGGGCATCCCGGCCGGCGTCTCCCGGCCGCTCTCGGCGATCATCGGCGTCTCGATCGCGACGATCTTCTCGATGATCATCGGCGAGCTCGTGCCGAAGAACTTCGCGCTCGCCGTCCCGAGGCAGACCGCCAAGCTCGTCATGCCGTTCCAGGTCGCGTTCACGACGGTGTTCCGCCCGGCGATCGTCGTGCTCAACGGCAGCGCGAACGGCGTGCTGCGGGCCGTCGGCATCGAGCCCAAGGAGGAGCTGTCCGGCGCCCGCACGGCCGAGGAGCTGTCGAGTCTCGTCCGCCGCTCGGCGAGCGCGGGCGTGCTCGAGGAGGACACCGCGTCGCTCCTCGACCGCAGCCTCACGTTCGCCCGGCTGTCGGCGGCCGACGTGATGACGCCGCGCCCGAGCATCCACGCGCTCGCGGCCGACGACTCGGCCGAGGACGTCATTCAGCTCGCCCGGCGCACCGGCCACAGCCGGTTCCCGGTGTACGGCGAGGACATGGACGACATCACCGGCATCGTGCACCTGAAGGCGGCCGTGGGTGTGCCGCGCGAGCGACGGCAGGACGTTCCCGCCGCCGCGCTCGCGACCGCGCCCCTGCGCTTCCCCGAGGCCGTGCACCTCGACGTGCTCGTCGCCGAGCTGCGGGCCCGCGGGTACCAGATGGCCGTCGTCGTCGACGAGTACGGCGGCACCGCCGGCGTCGTCACGCTCGAGGACCTGGTCGAGGAGATCGTCGGCGAGGTGCTCGACGAGCACGACCGCCGCCGCGCCGGCATCGTGCGGGTCGACGACACCGTCCTCTTCCCCGGCGAGCTCCGCCCCGACGAGGTGCGCGACCGCACCGGCATCCGCATCCCCGAAGGAGACGTCTACGACACGGTCGGCGGTTACATCATGAGCGTGCTCGAGCGCATCCCCGTCGTCGGCGACAGCGTCGAGATCGAGGACGGCACCATCGAGGTGCAGCGCATGGACGGCCGCCGCGTCGACCGGGTGAGGTTCACGCCCACGCCGATGCCCCATGAGGACCAGGCCGAGGGGGGTGATCGCCGATGAGCGACTGGGCCGGAATCGCCTGGCTGGTGGTGCTCCTCATCGCCAACGCCTTCTTCGTCGGCGCCGAGTTCGCCGTCATCTCGGCACGCCGCTCGCAGATCGAGCCCCTCGCCGAGAGGGGATCGCGCGCGGCCAAGACCGCGCTGTACGCGATGGAGCACGCGACGCTCATGCTGGCGACGAGCCAGCTCGGCATCACGATCTGCTCGCTGCTGATCCTGAACGTGTCCGAGCCCGCCATCCACCACCTGCTGGCAGAGCCGCTGGGGCTCACCGGCTGGTCGGAGGCGGCCGTCGACGGCGTCGCCTTCGCGGTCGCGCTGATCCTGGTGTCGTACCTGCACGTCGTGTTCGGCGAGATGGTGCCGAAGAACCTCGCGTTCTCGGTGCCCGACCGCGCCGTGCTCATGCTCGCGACACCGCTGGTGTGGGTGTCGAAGGTGTTCCACCCGGTGATCGTGAGCCTCAACTGGACGGCGAACCACATCGTGCGGCTGTTCCGCGTCGAGCCGAAGGACGAGGCCGCCTCGACCTTCACGCTCGAGGAGGTCGCGACGATCGTCAACCAGTCCCGCATCGAGGGCGTGCTCGACGACGCATCGGGCACCGTCGCCTCGGCGATCGAGTTCACCGACAAGAAGGCCGCCGACATCGCGGTGCCGCTGTCGCAGCTCGTGACGCTCCCCGCGGTCACGACGCCCGACGAGATCGAGCGCGCGGTCGCCAAGCACGGCTTCTCGCGCTACGTGATCGTCGACGAGGCGGGCCTGCCGCTCGGCTACGTGCACCTGAAGGACATCCTCCGCGCCGCGGAGGGACCGGATGCCGCGACCGACGTCGCGCTCCCGATCGCGACGAAGCGCATCCACCACATGGTGCCGGTGCTCGAGTCGACCGACCTGGAGGACGCGCTCGCCGTGATGCGCCGCGCCGGCCGCCACCTCGCGCAGGTGCGCAACGAGGCCGGTGAGGTCACCGCGGTGCTGTTCCTCGAGGACATCATCGAGGAGCTCATCGGCGAGGTGCAGGACGCGACCCGCCGTCGCCTCTTCTGACGAACGAGATGAGCGGATGCTGCGGCCCCGGGCCGCAGCATCCGCTCATCGCATTCCGGGTCAGAGGCGGGCGCGGAGGTACTGCGCGGGCCAGTAGTCGATCTCGGCACCGAGCTCGAACGCGGCCCGCAGGCCGTAGTGCGGGTCGCGCAGCCACTCGCGGCCGGCCATGACGGCGTCGGCGAGGTCCTCGGCGAGCACCCGCTCGGCGTGCGCGGCGTCGTCGATCATGCCGACCGCGTTGACCGGCACGCCGGCCTCGCGCCGCACGCGCGCCGCGAGCTCGACCTGGTAGCCCGGCCCGGTGGTGAGCTTCTGGTGGGCGACGAGTCCGCCGCTGGAGATGTCGAAGAAGTCCGCGCCGCGCGCCGCCGCCCAGCGGGCGACGGTCGCGGTCTCTTCCGGGTTCCAGCCGCCGTCGGCCCAGTCGGTGGCGGAGAACCGCACGATGACGGGAACGCCGGGGGCGGCATCCGTCACCGCGTCCAGCACGCGAAGCAGCAGGCGCGCCCGGTTCTCGAGCGAACCGCCGTACTCGTCGTCGCGGAGGTTCGACAGCGGCGACAGGAACTGGTGCAGCAGGTACCCGTGGGCGCCGTGCAGCTCGAGCACCTGGAAGCCGGCCTCGACGGCGCGGCGCGCGGCCGCCGCGAAGTCCGCCACGATGCGGTCGATTCCGGCAGCGTCGAGGGCGACGGGCTCGGCGTAGCCGTCGAAGGCGATCGCCGACGGCGCGACGGTGGCCCAGCCGCCCTCATCGGCCGCGACCGAGCCGCGGCGTCCTGAGAACGGCCACCACGTCGACGCCTTGCGTCCGGCGTGGGCAAGCTGGATGCCCGCCACGGCGCCACGACTGCGGATCGCGGCGGCGATCGGCGCCCACGCATCGCGCTGCTCGTCGTTCCAGAGCCCGGTGTCGCGCGGCGAGATCCGGCCCTCCGGCGACACCGCGGTCGCCTCCGCGACGACCATCCCCGCGCCTCCCGACGCGAACTGTGCGAGGTGAGTGTGGTGCCACTCCTGGGGCACCCCGTCGACCGCGCTGTACTGGCACATCGGCGAGACCCACAGGCGGTTGCGCACCGTCACATCGCGCAGGGTGAGAGGGGTGAAGAGGCGGCTCATCGGGTCTCCGGATCGGATCGGGTGCGCGGTACTGTGGCCGCATGGTGAGGACGTGGACGCGCGCCGATGCCGCTCGCGCCTTGCGGAGGCCAACCGCCGACGATGACAAGTATTCCCGAGGCGTGCTGGGCATGCGGACCGGCTCCGAGGCCTATCCGGGAGCGGCGGTCCTCGGCGTCGAGGCCGCCTGGCGCACCGGCCTCGGCATGGTGCGCTACCTCGGACCCGACCGCCCGACCGCTCTGGTGCTCGCGCGTCGCCCCGAGACGGTGACCGCCGACGGCCGCGTGCAGGCGTGGGTGATCGGCTCGGGAACGGATGCTTCGGCCCGCACGCCGTCCGACACCGCGGCTCTGCGGGCGCTGCTGTCCGACACCGACCCCGTCGTCGTCGACGCGGGAGCGCTCGATCTCGCCGCCGAGGCCACGGCCCCGCGGATCCTCACGCCCCACGACCGCGAGCACGCACGGCTGCGGACCGCGCTCGGCCTCGGGCACACGCCCGCCGACCGGGTCGCCGCCGCCCGTGAGACGGCCGAGGCCACCGGCGCGGTGGTCCTGCTCAAAGGCGCGGTCACCGTGGTCGTGGCGCCGGACGGCTGGGCGGCCACGGTCGAGGCCGGCACGCCGTGGCTCGCGACCGCGGGGACGGGCGACGTGCTCGCCGGCGTGATCGGTGCGCTCGTCGCCGCAGCGATGGCGCAGGAAGGACGCACGGATGCCGCCACCCTGGCCGCGCTCGCCGCCTCCGGCGCGTGGCTGCACGGCCGGGCGGCCGCGATCGCGGCTCAGGGCGCGAGCATCGCGGGCGCCGCGAGCTCGCCGCCGTTCGGCGATGGTCCGATCACGGCGCTGGATGTCGCGGAGGCGCTGCCCCGCGCCGTCGCCGAGGCGCTCGCCCGCGCCTGACGTCGGCCCGCGGCGAGCACAGGATCGGAGGTCTCGTGCGACGCGCCGGGTGGCAGCATCCGTCTTCCGCGTGCCGGGCACGTTCTCCGATTCCGTGCACGTCCGGGACTTCGTCGGGGCTCCCTAGGATGGTGGGGTGTTGCGGCGGACGTGGGTGTGGATCGCGTTCGCCCTCATCCACGCGGTGGTGATCTGGCTCGGCTTCGTCGACGGTCGCGGCGCCTCATGGGACGTCAGCGAGCTCTACCGCTGGTGGGCCGGGCGCACGTTCGCCGGCGGGGCGATCCCCGGCGTCACCGAGGACTGGATCTACCCGCCGCTCGCGCACCTGCCGATCCTGCTGGTCGGCGCGCTCTATCCGGCCGTCGACTACACGCTCGGCTGGGGACTGCTGGTGACCGGGCTCGACGCCGCCGCGTTCGCGGTGCTCGTCGGCCGGGGGCGGTCGCGGGGGCGCATGCTCGCGGCGTGGTTCTGGCTGGCGGCCATCCTGGCGCTCGGGGGCGTCGGGATGTTCCGGCTCGACGCGATCACGGTGCCGCTCGCCGTCGCCGGCTCGCTGTGGCTCGTGGGCCGTCCCTGGCTCGGATCGGTGCTCCTCGCCGTCGCGACGTGGATCAAGGTGTGGCCCGCGGCCCTGCTCGCCGCCGCCGTGATCGCGGTGCACCGCAGGCTCGCGATCGTCGGGGGAGCGGCTGCCGTCTCGGCCGTCGTCGTGGTGGCGGTCCTGCTCGCGGGCGGGGGTGCGCATCTCCTCGGCTTCGTGGGCGACCAGACGTCGCGCGGCCTGCAGATCGAGGCGCCGGTGAGCAGCGTCTACCTGCTGCTCGCGGTCGCAGGCGTGCCGGGCGCCTCGATCTTCTACGACGAGGACCTCATCACGTTCCAGGTGAACGGCCCGGCGGTCGACACCGTCATCGCGCTGATGACGCCGGTGCTGGCGATCGTGATGCTGGCGCTCGCGGTGATCGGTGCGTTCAAGGCCTGGCGCGGCGCGTCGTTCGTCGCCCTGTTCCCGCCGCTCGCGGCAGCCCTGGTGCTCGGATTCATCGTGCTCAACAAGGTCGGGTCGCCGCAGTACATGACCTGGCTGATCGCGCCGGTCGTCGTGGCGCTCGCGATCGACCGCCGCCGGTGGCTGCGCCCCGGTCTGCTCACGGTCGCGATCCTCGTCCTCACGCAGCTGATCTTCCCGTTCTGGTACGACTGGATCCTCGTGCTGACGCCCTCGGCCGTCTGGCTCCTCGTCGTGCGCAACCTGCTGCTCGTGGTGCTGTTCGTGTGGGTCGTGGTGCGTCTCGCCAGAGTCCCCGTACGCCGGCCGGTGCCACGGCGCGTGTCAGAGTAGACGTCGTCCCCCTCGAGAACCGGAGGTCCAACATGCTCGTCGCCTTCTCCGTCGCCCCCAGCGGAACCGGACGCGCGGACGGCTCCGTGCACGACGCGGTGGCGGCCGCCGTGCGCGTCGTGCGCGACAGCGGTCTGCCGCACCGCACCACGTCGATGTTCACCGAGATCGAGGGGGAGTGGGACGAGGTCTTCGACGTCGTGAAGCGCGCGACCGACGCGGTCGCGCCGTACGGCTCGCGCGTCTCGCTCGTGCTGAAGGCCGACATCCGCCCCGGGTATTCGGGTGAGCTCGACGGCAAGATCGAGCGGCTCGAGGAGGCCATCGATCGGCAGGCCGGCGACGCCGACGCCGGCTGAGACGCGCCGGTCCGCATTCGATGACGCTGTGGGTCGTCGAGGCGCCGAATCGATTCGGCAGGATGCCGCGACCGCCGTTAGCATGAGGCGGTGACCTCCTCGAATCTGACGAGGGGTGCGGCGACGTGGGCGCTCCTTTCCCTCGCCGTCGGCAGCTTCGGCATCGGGATGACCGAGTTCGTCGTCATGGGCCTGCTGCCGAACATCGGCTCCGACCTCCTTCCGTCACTGTGGGCCCTCCGCCAGGAGGACGCGATCTACCAGGCCGGATGGCTGATCTCGCTGTACGCCCTCGGCGTCGTCGTCGGCGCTCCGACGATCGCCGGTGCCGTTGCGAAATACCCGCGCCATCGCGTGATGATCGGGCTCGCGCTCGCCCTCACGGTGTTCAACGCGCTGACGTTCCTCGCCCCGACGTTCGAATGGGTGGCGGCATCCCGGTTCCTCGCGGGCCTGCCGCACGGCGCCTACTTCGGCATCGGCGCCCTGGTCGCCGCCGACGTGCTCGGCCCGGGCATGCGGGCGAAGGGCGTGGCGTTCGTGCTGACGGGTCTCACGGTCGCGAACGTGGTGGGCGTACCGCTCGGCACCTACCTCGGCCAGCAGCTCGGGTGGCGCGCGGCCTTCATGGTGGTCGCGGCGATCTTCGGTGCGGCGACCGTGCTCATCGCGTTCTTCGTGCCGGCGCACCCGGGTGACCCGTCCCGCACGCTCCGTGCCGAGCTGAAGGTGTTCCGCATCGGACAGGTCTGGCTCGCGCTGGGGGTCGGCGCCATCGGCTTCGGCGGGTTCTTCGCGGTCTACAGCTACGTCGCCCCGCTCGTGACCGAGGTCGCCGGGTCGCCGGAGTGGGTCGTGCCGATCGTGCTCATCGTGATGGGCCTCGGGATGACCGTCGGGAACCTCATCGGCGGCCACCTTGCGGACGTGGACCTCAAGCGCACGCTCGTGGGCGGGCTCGTCGGGCTCGCCGTCACCCTGGCGCTGCTCGCGCTGACCGCCCAGTGGATCTGGGCCCTCGGGTTCTTCGTGTTCGCCACCGGACTCGTCGCGTCGGCGCTCAGCCCCACGATCCAGACCCGGTTGATGGACGTCGCACAGGACAACCAGTCGATCGCGGCGGCACTCAACCACTCCGCGCTCAACATCGGCAACAGCCTCGGCGCCTTCCTCGGCGGCGTGGTGATCGCCGCCGGGTGGGGCTTCGCCGCGCCGGCGTGGGTCGGGGTCGCGCTCGCCGCCGGCGGGCTCGTGCTCGCGGCGGCCAGTCTGATGGCCGAGCGGCGCCGGGTCGCGGTGACGGCCCGACCGCCCCGAACCGGCACGGCCGCCATCCGTGGACCGGGGAACGGTGAGTAGAGTGAGCGGATGCCGGAGCCGACGCCGCCCGCCGAGCGCGCCCTGCGTGCGCTGAGCGATTCGATCGGCGGCGCACGAGCGCGGCGGCCCGAGGACGCCACGGATCCGGCGGTCCCGGTCGCCGCGACGGTCGTGCTGCTGCGCGACGGGGAGCGCGGGCTCGAGGTGCTGATGATCGAGCGCCCCGACCGCGGGTCGTTCGCCGGGGCCTGGGTGTTTCCCGGAGGCAAGCTCGAACCGGGAGATCGCGGCGACCCCGCCGAGCACGAGGAGGCGGTCGCGCGCCGCGCCGGCGCGCGCGAGACGCGGGAGGAGACCGGGCTCGATCTCGACCCCGAGGCGCTCGTGACGCTCTCGTGCTGGGATCCGCCGCCGGGGCTCGCGCTGCGGATCCGCACCTGGTTCTTCCTCGCGCGTGCCGGTGCCGGCACGCTGACGCTGTCGCCCGACGAAGTCGTCGCCGCGGAGTGGGTGGCCCCCGCCGACGCGCTCGCGCGGCACGGCCGGGGCGCGTTCACGCTCTACCCGCCGACCTGGGTGACGCTGCACGGGCTCGCGCAGCACCCTGATGCCCGGTCCGTGGTCGGCGACGCGCGCCTCGGCGGTGTCGACCGCTTCGAGACGGTCGCCCGCCGCGGTGCCGAGGGACCCCTCCTGCTGTGGCAGGACGACGACGAGTGGGATCCGGATGCTGCGGCTGCAGCATCCGGATCCCGTCATCGCATCGAGATCGGCGCCCTCCCGTGGCGCTACCAGCGCACGGGCTGACGACCGGTCACTCGCCGATCACCTTCGCGACGCGAACGAGGTCGGCGAAGGTGAAGTCGCCCGCGACCGCGCTCGGGAGCGTGGGTGCGAACCCGACGTTCAGCATCGACAGGGCGTCGCGACGCAGCATCGTCACGAACGTGTCGGCGACGATCTTCGCGCCGAGCGGACCGAGGTGCTCGCCGCCGGTGGTGACCATCGCCTCCCGCAGCACGTAGTACCACAGCGGCGTCTTCGCGAGGAGGAGGCCGCCCTGCTGCTGCAGGACGGCGACCTCGTCGGCGGGAAGGCCGTCGGTCAGCTGCGCCGTGGTGAGCACCGGCACGCCGAGCGCCGCGGCGGTGGCCTGCCCGCTCGGCAGGCCGAGCACGAGGCCGCGCAGCAGGTTGCGGGTCGCGAGGATCTTCATCATCGGGTTGGGACCCTGGCCGTCGAGATTCTCGAGCGCGCTCGCCAGCACGCTGTCGATCTTCCGCGCATTGTTGAAGATCGGCACCGTGAAGCCCGTCTCGAAGAATGCGTTGAAGTCGACGACCCAGTTCGAGCGCACCGGAAGGTGGTCGGGGTCGTGGACGAACAGGAAGACATCCGACATCGGCCTGTTCCTCAGCGCGAAGTTCAGCCAGTACTGGTCGCGGATCATGCTGTGCCCGAAGCGGTACGCGGCGACCGAGAACTCCACCGGCATCTCGAACCTGCTGCCGACCGCGACCGAGACCGACGCCAGGGCGGCGTCGACCGCGGCCTGACCGCAGATGCGGGGAAGGAAGTCGTTGACCACCGCCCACTGATAGTGCAGCGTGGCCTGCCGCTTCGCCTCGACGAAGACATCGCCGGTGAAGCCCGAGGCGACCAGTGAGTCGACGATGGCGTTGTGGAACCGCAGCATCGCGAAGTGGAACTGCGACACGATGAGGTTCTCGTTGTTGCGCGGGTCGCCGATGATCGCCGTCAGCGCGGAGGTGCGCGGCACGTCCGAGGCGGTCGGGGTGACCACGCCGGCCTCGCCGGCAGACCCGCCGGGGCCGCCCGGCCCGCTGGGCGTGTTGACGCCCAGCAGCAGGCGGAACGCGGATGCCGGCTCTCCCTCGGCGGGTGACCTGTAGAGGAACGTGTCGACGGCGGGTCCTCGGCCGTAGACGCTGTCGAGGTCGAGCATGGGCGAACGCATGTTGTTGATGACCGTGGCGTCCACGAGCGCAGACGAGTCGAGCGCCGACGACACGTCGAGCGTGATGTCGTGGTCGACGAACTGCCCCACGTACGTGAACCCCGCCGGGGTCGCCGAGTCGTCGGCCGTCTCACGGCCGCTGTCGGCCATGAGATCGCCGAGCTGCGCCAGCAGGGCGCGCGTGCTGTCGTCCAGCGGCAGCCGGCTCGCCTTTCGCACCCGCGATTTGGTCATGTAGCCGAACTTGTCGGCCGCCGAGGAGAACACCTCGTGCGCGGGGAAGTACCCGAGCGAGAACTTCGCCCCGTGGAATCTTCCGTGCCCCGGTCGCACCGCTTCCAGCGACGCCCGGATGTCGACGGGTAGTCGCGAACGCTCCCCGTCCCCATTGCCGGCTGCGTCCAGTCCGCGTGCGTGGCTTCCGTTCACGCCGAGCTGGTCGCGGAGGAAGGGCTGCGCGGCGAACGCGTCTTCGGGCGACTCGGCGCCCGGTATGGTTTCTGTGCTCATTGTTCCCTCCTTGGGACTCTGCCCAGTGAGAGAGCACCGCCTCGAGGACGGTGATACCGCGTGCGGCGGCTCAGGATTCGAGCAGGCGGCCGAGGTGCGCGCCGACGGCCGGCGTCTCGATCAGGAAGCCGTCGTGGCCGAAGTCGCTCGAGAGCACGACGGCGCGGTCACCGTCGAGGGTGTTGCGGATGCCGCGCGCGATGCGGTGCTGTCCGTCGATGGGGAAGAGCCGGTCGCTGTCGATGCCGAGCACGAGGGCCTTGGCGGTGATGAGGGCGAGGGCGTCCTCGACGCCGCCGCGGTCGCGGCCGACGTCGTGCGAGTTCATCGCCTCGACGAGCGTGATGTAGGAGTTCGCGTCGAAGCGTCGCGTGAACTTGTTGCCGTGGAAGTCGAGGTACGACTCGACGGCGAAGCGGCCGCCGTGCCCGAGCGGGCTGACGCCCGACTGCCATGTTCGCTGGAAGCGCTGGTTGAGCTCGGTAGGGGAGCGGTAGTTGAGCAGAGCCATCCGTCGTGCGAGCGCGAGCCCGCGGTTCGGGCCGTCGCCGTCGCCGGCGTCGTAGTACTCGCCGCCCTGGAACCGCGGGTCGATGCGGATCGCCTCGAGCTGCACCGAGTTGAGGGCGATCTGGTCGGCGGTGTTTACCGGCGGCGCCGAGAGGACGGCGACCCGCTCCACGCGCTCGGGACGTGAGATCGCCCACTCGAGCGCGTGCATGCCGCCCATCGATCCGCCCACGACGGCCGCCCACACGTCGACGCCGAGCGCGTCGGCCAGCCGTACCTGGGCGGCGACCTGGTCGCGGATCGTGAGGTACGGGAAGCGCGAGGCCCACTCGTAGCCGTCGGGACCGATCGATGCCGGGCCCGTCGACCCCTGGCAGCCGCCCAGCATGTTCGGCGCGACGACGAACCAGCGATCGGTGTCGATGGGCGCGCCGGGCCCGACGATGTCGTCCCACCAGCCGGAGGTGGGGTGTCCGGCCCCGGCAGGCCCGCGGACGTGACTGTCGCCGGTGAGGGCGTGGAGCACCAGCACGGCGTTGTCGCGCGTTGAGTTGAGCTCGCCCCAGGTCTCGTAGGCGAGGCGGTACGCGGGAAGATCCCGCCCGCCCTCGGTGCGGAACGCCCCGAACGCGGCGAAGTGCCGCTCGCCCCGTGGGTCGCCGTCGCGCCACGCGCCGGTCGCCGGAGGGCGACCGAGCAGCAGGCGCGCGTCAGCCTCCGTCACCGGCGCGCTCGGCACGGTGTCCTCGGAGGTCTGCCAGTCCATCCGTCCATTCTCGCCCGCGCATGCACGGTGACGCCGACTGTTACACGCAGTGCGGCGACGTGCGTCTTCATGCGTGCACCGGCGCGTGGCAGAATGCGCGCATGTCCAGCGCTGAGCCCTTCATGCCCGCCCACGAGCCCCCTGCGCAGGTTCCGCCGCAGGAGCACGATCTCGACCACGACACCGACGTGCTCTTCGACGAGGCGGATGGCTCCGAGGGCGCGGGTGAGCCGTGGCACACCGACGACGCCGTGCCGACGCTGCCGCGTCCGGTCCCGGGCGCGCACCTCAGCGCCGAGGAACTTGCGGCCGACTTCGCGGCCGGCGAGCCCGACACCCCGCAGGAGTGAAGCAGGAATGACGGATGCCGCGTGCCCGCGCACTGCGCGGGCACGCGGCGTCCGTGTCCCGAGGAGGGGGATCAGGCGCGAGCGGCCTCCGACACCCGGCGGGCCGCCGCGAGCGCCTGCTCGAGGTCGGCCTTGAGGTCGTCGATGTTCTCGAGGCCCACCGAGAGGCGCACCAGGCCCGGCGTGACGCCGGTCGTGAGCTGCTGCTCGGGCGTGAGCTGCGAGTGCGTGGTCGATGCGGGGTGGATGACGAGCGAGCGCACGTCGCCGATGTTGGCGAGGTGGCTGAAGAGCGTCAGCGAGTTGACGAATTCGCGGCCCGCCTCGACGCCGCCCTTGAGCTCGAAGGACAGCACGGCGCCGACGCCCTTCGGGGCGTAGTTGTTCGCCGCGGCGTACCACGGCGAGGTCGGCAGACCCGAGTAGTTCACCGAGGCGACGTCGGAGTGGTTCTCGAGCCACTCGGCGATCTCCTGCGCGTTCTGCACGTGGCGCTCGACGCGCAGCGACAGCGTCTCGATGCCCTGGATCAGCAGCCACGCGCTGTTCGGCGAGATCGCCGATCCGAGGTCGCGCAGCAGCTGCACGCGCGCCTTGATGATGTACGCCAGACCGTCGCCGACCGCCGCGGTGTACGAGGCGCCGTGGTACGACGGGTCCGGAACGGTGAGGCCCGGGAACTTGTCGACGTTCTTCGACCACTCGAACGTGCCGCCGTCGACGATCACGCCGCCGATGGTGGTGCCGTGGCCGCCGAGGAACTTGGTGGCGGAGTGCACGACGATGTCGGCGCCGTGCTCGAACGGCTTGATGAGGTACGGGGTCGCGATCGTGTTGTCGACGATGAGCGGAACGCCGTTCTCGTGCGCGACGTCGGCGACGCCGCGGATGTCGAGGACGTTGATCTTCGGGTTGCCGATGGTCTCCGCGAAGAACAGCTTCGTGTTCGGGCGGACCGCGCGGCGCCACTCCTCCAGGTCGTCCTGGTTCTCGACGAACGTCGTCTCGATGCCGAGCTTGGCGAGCGTGTACTTGAAGAGGTTGTACGTGCCGCCGTAGATGGAGCTCGACGACACGATGTGGTCGCCGGCCTCGGCGATGTTGAGGACCGCGAACGTCGCCGCGGCCTGGCCGCTCGCGAGCAGCAGGGCGCCCGTGCCCCCCTCGAGCGCGGCGAGGCGCTCCTCGACGACCGCCTGGGTCGGGTTCTGGATGCGCGTGTAGATGTTGCCGAACTCGGCCAGGGCGAAGAGGTTGGCCGCGTGGTCCGCGTTGTCGAAGACGTAGGACGTGGTCTGGTAGATCGGCGTGGCGCGAGCCTTGGTCACCGGGTCGGGCTGAGCCCCCGAGTGGATCTGCTTGGTCTCGAAACGCCAGTTCTCGGGTGCGGACATGGCCTGCTCCTGCGGGATCGGATGCCGGGAGCGTGCCCCCCAGCCGGGTTCGAGAGTACGGAGAACCCGGTCTTGTCAACAACGTGGGGGAAATGTGACGTAACGCGGTCGGGCGGGGAATCCACCCTCGGGGAGGGCGGTGAGGCGCGACGTGGGTAGCGTTGTCGTCATGGCGAACAGACGTGCAGTGGTGACCGGCGCGAGCTCGGGGATCGGCGAGGCGGCGGTGCGCGCGCTGCGCGCCACCGGCTGGGACGTGGTCGGGGTCGCGCGGCGCGCCGACCGGCTCGCGGCGCTGGAGGCCGAGACGGGCGCCGTCGCGTTCGCGGCCGACCTGACCTCCGACGCCGACGTCGAGGCGCTCACTTCGTTCCTGGCCGACTCGGGGCCGGTCCATGCCCTCGTGCACATCGCCGGGGGCGCGCGCGGCACCGATCGCGTCGAAGACGGCCGCGTCGAGGACTGGCAGTGGATGTTCGACGTCAACGTGCTCTCGGCGCAGCGGCTCGTCGCGGCGCTGCTGCCGCAGCTGCGCCGGGCCGCGGCATCCGACGGCCACGCCGACACCCTCTTCGTGACCTCCACCGCGGCGCAGACCGCGTATGCGGGCGGTGCCGGCTACAACGCGGCGAAGGCGGGCGAGGCGATGATCGCGCACGCGCTGCGGCTCGAGCTGAACGGCGAGCCGATCCGCGTCGTCGAGATCGCCCCGGGCATGGTGCACACGCCGGAGTTCACCCTCAACCGCCTGGGCGGCGACAGCGCCGCCGCGGAGCGCGTGTACGACGGCGTCGCGAACCCGCTCACCGCCGACGACGTGGCCGACGTCATCGCGTACGCGCTCAACGCACCGGGCCACGTCAACCTCGACCTCGTCACGATGCGGCCCGTCGCCCAGTCGGCGCAGCATCTGCTCGCCCGAGGACCGCTGCGTCCCCGCGGCACGGAGGAGCTGTGACCCTCACCGACGGCACCGTCGTCACCTATCCGGCCGGCGCGGTCTCCTCCCGCGGCACTGTGCTCCACGTCGCCGACGCCGGCGATGGACGGACGGCCGTGGTGCTCGACGAGACCGCCTTCCACCCTGTCGACACCGCGTGGCCGGACCAGCCCGCCGACCGCGGCACGCTGCGGGTCGGTGACGTCGAACTGGTCCTGGTCGACGCGGTCGTCGGCGCGACCCAGGGCGACGGATTGCTCCTCGGCCCCGACGTCCCGGTGCGCACGGGAACGGAGGGATGGACCTTCGTCGTCGCGCACCTCGTCGAGAACGGCGCCCTGGTTGCGGCCGGCGACACGGTCGACGTGACGGTGGATGCCGCCTACCGCACCGCACTCTCGGCGGGGCACACCGCGTGCCACCTGGCGTCGCTCGCGCTCGACGCGGCACTCGCCGACGCGTGGCGCAAGGACGCGCCGACCGACGCGCTCGGTGCGCCCGCCTTCGACGCCCTCGCGATCCAGGAGTCGCGCATCCTGCCCGACGCCTCCCGCGACGCATACCGGATCGGCAAGTCGCTCCGGCGCAAGGGGTTCGACCCCGACACGCTCGACGACCTCGATGCCCTCGCGGCCCGAGTGGACGCGCAGCTCGCCGAGTGGATCGCCGCGGGCGGCGCCGTGCGCATCGAGCGCGACGGCGACACGCTCGCCGACCGCCGCTCGTGGGTGTGCGAGCTCCCGGGTGGGGAGGCCCGGATCCCGTGCGGCGGCACGCACGTGGCGTCGCTGCACGAGCTCGCGGCGGTGACCGTCGCCTTCACCTCCACCACCGTCGAGGGCGGGCTCGAACTCGTCATGACGACCACGGCGAAGCGTGCGTGACATGGCGATGACCCTGCCCGAGCTCGCCGACGCCGGACTCGTCGACGCCGGATGGTCGACGGCGCTCGCGCCCGTCGGCCCGGATATCGCGGCGCTGGGCGAGCGGCTCCGCGCGGAGGTCGCCGCCGGGCGCCACTACCTCCCGGCGGGCGATCGCGTGCTGCGCGCCTTCCAGCGCCCGCTCGCCGAGGTCAAGGTGCTCATCGTCGGGCAGGACCCGTACCCCACGCCGGGGCACCCGATCGGACTCTCGTTCGCTGTCGACGCGCACGTGCGGCCGCTGCCGCGGAGCCTCGGCAACATCTACCAGGAGCTCGAGTCCGACCTCGGCATCCCCCGCGCCCCGCACGGCGACCTGTCGGCGTGGAGCGATCAGGGCGTCATGCTCCTGAACCGCGTGCTGACGGTCGCGCCGGGGGCGCCGGCATCCCATCGCGGATGGGGATGGGAGAAGGTGACCGAGCATGCGATCCGCACGCTCGTCGCGCGCGACCGGCCGCTCGTGGCGATCCTCTGGGGCAGGGATGCTGCGAACCTGAGACCGCTCTTGGGCGCCACGCCGATCGTCGAATCGCCGCACCCGTCACCGCTGTCGGCGAGTCGCGGCTTCTTCGGCTCGCGACCGTTCTCGCGAGCCAACGAGCTGCTCGCGCGGCAGGGCGCCGACCCCGTCGACTGGCGGCTGCCCGCGTAGGGCGCCAGGCGACCGCAGACCTGGAGGAGGAGCTCATGCTCGAAGAGGAATACGAGAAGGACCGGCGCAAGCTGCCGCGGCACCTGCAACGGCAGCCTGAGCCCGAGCGCCCCTTCTCGTTCACGATCCGGCCCGTCGAGGACCGCGACATCCCCGACATCCGCGAGATCTACAACTACTACGTCACGAACTCCGTCGTCACCTTCGACGAGGACGTCTGGACGATCGCCCAGTGGCGCAAGAAGCGTGACGGCCTCGCGAAGCAGGGCCTGCCCTTCCTCGTGGCGGAGTCCCCGTCGGGCCAGATCCTCGGGTACGCCCTCGTCCAGCCGATGTCGAGCAAGTCGGCGTACCGGTTCTCGGTCGAGAACTCGATCTACCTGGGGCAGGCCGCCACGGGCAAGGGGCTCGGGCGTGCGCTGCTCGAAGCCCTCATCGAAGCCTGCGAGGCCGCGGGGATCCGTCAGATGGTGGCGGTGATCAGCGACAAGGGAGCCGAGGGCTCGGTGGCGCTCCACGAGAAGCTCGGCTTCGTCGAGGTCGGCCGCATGGGCCGCGTCGGCTTCAAGTTCGGCCGCTGGCTCGGCACGATCTACATGCAGAAGGCGCTGAAGCCGGCGAAGAAGAAGGGCATCTTCGCGCGCTGAACCTCAGCGTTCCGGGCGGCCCGGGCCGGAGCTCTGCCGGCTCCAGTCGCGCACCGCGTCGATGAGCTCGCGCCACGCGCCGACGACCTCGTCATCGGGCAGCTCGGCCTCGCGCGTATCCGTCCCCGACCACGTCGCGCGGATGAACCACACGAACCCGTCGGGCACCGGATCCGCGCGCCGCAGCGCCGGGCGCGGGGGCGCGGCGGATCGCTCCGGCTCGTCGTCGGCGTCCTCGCTGGAGGTGGTGACGATATCGCTCCACGGGCACCGGTCGATGAGGGAGATCCACTCGGATGCCTCGGCCGCGGGCGGCTGCGCGCTCCACCGCCGCGTGATGCCCGCGATGCCGCCGGTGCGCGCCACATCGACCTCCACGGCGGGCGGCGGGGCGGTCGGGTCAGGACTCGGCTTCTCGGTCATCCGGGATCACGCCGACGCCCGTCCACCCGGCGCGGACGGCGTCGACCTCCTCCGACTCCTCACCGTACTCCGCCGCCGCGGCGGCGAGGGTGGCTCGCGCGAACGTCGTGAAGTCCGCCGTCGACGGCAGCGTGCCCGACGTGAGGGCGCGGTACCAGATGAGCCCGGCGCGCTCCCAGGCATGGCCGCCGAGCGCCTTCGCCGTGAGATAGAAGGCGTGATTCGGGATGCCCGAGTTGATGTGCACGCCGCCGTTGTCGTCACGCGTGCGCACGAAGTCGCGCATGTGCGCCGGCTGCGGGTCCTTGCCGAGCACGTCGTCGTCGTACGCGGTGCCCGGCGCGGCGAGGGACCGCAGCGCCGTGCCCTGCACCGCCTCGGTGAAGATCCCCTCGCCGATGAGCCACGTCGCCTCGTCGGCCGTCTGCCCGTCCCGGTGCTGCTCGGCGAGGGCGCCGAAGATGTCGGCGATGGACTCGTTCAGCGCCCCCGACTGCCCGCGGTAGACAAGGCCCCCCTCGTCTTCGATCACGCCGTGGGCGAGCTCGTGCGCGATGACGCTGAGCGACTGGGTGAAGCCGCGGAACACCTCGTCGTCGCCGTCGCCGAATACCATGCGCTCGCCGTTCCAGAACGCGTTGTCGTAGTCCCGGCCGTAGTGCACCGTCGCGAGCAGCGAGCTGCCCGACCCGTCGATGCTGTCGCGCGCGTACGCGTCCCACCAGAAGTCGAACGTCGCGCCGAGCCCCTCGAACGCGTCGTCGACGGCGGGGTCACCGGTGGCGGGGTCGTCCTCTCCGCGCACCCGGACACCCGGCAGCACCTGTCGGTGCTGCGCGTCGGAGATCTCGCGATCGGGCGCCGGCGTCGCCTCGGCGACGAGGGTGCCGGGCTCCTGGATCGACAGGCGAAGGCGCGAACGCACCGGGCGGTAGTCCCGCGGTGCGGCGAGCGTGCGGTGCGCGGCGTCGGCCGCGCGAGCCCAGGTCTCCTCCTGCACGGCGGCGATGCGGGCGAGCAGGTACGGCGGGACGATTCCGGGGCTCATGCTCATGCTTCGAACCTATCGGCGGCCACTGACGCGGGCGGTCAGGACGAGCCGGCGTCAATCACGGGGATGGAGGCCAGCAGCCGCCGCGTGTACGCGACCTGGGGCTGCAACAGCACCTTCTCGGTGGGCCCCTCCTCGACGATGCGGCCGTCCTTCATGACGACGACCTCGTCGCACAGGTTCTGCACGACGCCGATGTCGTGCGACACGAGCAGCAGAGTCAGCCCGTCGCGAGCGCGAAGGTCGCCGAGCAGCTCGAGGATCTGCGCGCGCACCGTGACGTCGAGGGCCGACAGCGGCTCGTCGCCGACGAGCAGCCGCGGCCGGTGCACGATCGCGCGCGCGAGCGCGATGCGCTGGCGCTGACCGCCCGAGAACTCGTGCGGGAAACGGTCGGCCATGTCGGCCTCGAGCCCGACGTCCTCGAGCACCTCTCGGACGCGCGCGCGACGGTCACCGTCGATGCCGAGCGCCCACAACGGCTCACCGACGATGCGGCCGACGCTCATGCGCGGGTCGAGCGACGCGTAGGGATCCTGGAACACGATCCCCGTCTGCCGTCGCAGCCAGTGCAGCGACCGGGCCGAGGCGGTCGCGTCGACGGGTCGCCCGTCGAACTCCAGCGTGCCCTCCGAGGGAGTGTCGAGCGCGAGCAGCAGGCGCACGAGCGTCGACTTGCCCGACCCCGACTCGCCGATCAGGCCGACCGCCGAGCCCTCGCGCACGTCGATGTCGGCATCCTCGAGTCCCGTCGTGAACGCACGCTTCTCGAACAGGCGCGTCTTGGGGGCCGGGTAGCGACGCGTGAGCCCGCGCCCGCGGATGAGCACGGTCACGGTGCGCCTCCTTCCGAGGCTTCGCCCCACGGCCCGGACGCGTCGGAGCGACCCTCGGGCCGCCACAGCGTCGCGGTCGCATCGCGCAGCAGTTCCCGCGTGACGACGGAGGTCGGCGCCGAGAGCAGCTGCGACACCGGACCCGCCTCGACCACCCGCCCGTGCTCGAGGACCACTCCGTGCGACGCGATCTGCGACAGCACCGCCAGATCGTGCGTGATGAAGACGAGCGACATGCCGTCGTCGCGCGCCAGCGACAACAGCAGCTCGAGGATCTCGGCCTGGATCGTCACGTCGAGGGCCGTCGTCGGCTCGTCGGCGATGAGCAGCCGTGGCCGGCAGGCGAGCGCCATCGCGATCGCGACCCGCTGGCGCTGGCCGCCCGACAGCTGATGCGGGTAGCGCCCCACGATGCGCTCGGGATCGGGCAGCGCGACACGGGAGGCCTCGGCGACCGCGCGGGCGGCAGCATCCCGTTTCGACGGCCCCTCGTGGATGCGGATCGACTCGGCGATCTGGCGGCCGACGGTGCGGATGGGGTTGAGCGCGGTGCGCGGCTCCTGGAAGACGATGCCGATCTCGTCGCCGCGGAGCTCGGCGAGCTCGCCGTCGGGAAGCCCCAGGATCTCGCGGCCGTTCCATCGCACGCTGCCCGAGGAGCTCGCGCGGTCGGGGAGGAGGCCGAGGATCGCGAGGGCCGTCAGCGACTTGCCCGAGCCCGACTCGCCGATGATGCCGACGCGCGCGCCGTCGGGCACGGAGAACGAGATGCCGTCGACGACCCGGCGGCCGTCGATCTCGACCGTGAGGTCCTGCACCTCGAGACTCACGAGACGACCTCCGGGATGTGCAGTCGAGCCCGGCGGGTTGCGAACGGACTCCGCGAGAGGGTCGGGTCTGTCGCCTCGCGCAGTCCGTCGCCGAGCAGATTGAGGCCCAGCACGGTGATCGTGATGGCCAGACCCGGCCACACCACCGACAGCGGGTGCACGCCGATGAACTGCTGCAGCTGCGCGAGGAGCAGGCCCCACGACGGCTCGGTCACGGGTGCGCCGAAGCCGAGGTACGAAAGGCCCGCCTCGGCCAGCACGGCGACCGCCATGCCCCACGAGAGCTGCACGATGAACACCGGCGCCACGTTGGGGAGCAGGTGCCGCCACAGATTCTGCGCCGGCGTGAGGCCGGAGGCGCGTCCGGCGAGCACGAAGTCGCTGTGCAGCACGCGACGCAGCTCCGGCCGCGTGACACGGGCGATGTTGACGCCGAAGCCGATGCCGACGGCCCAGATCACGACCCACAGCGACCCGCCCCACACCGCCGAGATCATCATCGCGATGATCAGCACCGGGAACGCGATGAGGATGTCGACGAACACCGCGACCGACTCGCGGACCCACCGGGCCGTGAGCGCGCCGAGTGCGGCGAGCGAGATGCCGATCACCGTCGCCACGATGCCGGCGCCGATCGCGACGAAGACCGTGGTGCGGGCGCCGGCCATGAGGAGGCTCAGGATGTCGCGGCCCGAGCCGTCGGTGCCGAGCAGGTGAGGCCAGCCCGGGAGAGCCCACCGGTTCGCGATGTCGACCTTCTGCGGGTCGAACGGCGTCCAGAACCGTGCGACGAGCGCCGTCAGGCCGACGACAGCGACGACGATGAGGCCGAACCGCCCCGTCGACAGCGCCCACAGTCGGCCGAGCCACGCCCAGCGCGACGGACGCCGCGATGCGGACGGGGCGGGGGGCGCGGCATCCGTCGCCGGCACTCGATCCTCGCTCACGACGCCTCCCGCTGACGGGGGTCGATCACGCGGTGCACGAGATCGACGACGAACCCCACGATGAGCACGAAGCCCGTGAGGGCGAGGAGCTCCCCCTGCACCTTCGGCAGGTCGCGTGCGGCGACGTCGGCGACGAGCATGCGTCCGATGCCGGGGAGGGAGAACAGCTGCTCGATGACGACCGCGCCGACGATGATGCCCGCGACCTGCAGGCCGAGCACCGTGATCACCGACAGCCCGACGACGGGCAGACCGTGGCGGATGAGCGCCTGATCGCGGGTGAGTCCCTTCGCGGCCGCGGTGCGCACGAAGTCCTGTCCGACGGCCTGCAGAGTCGCGCTGCGCACGAACCGCAGCAGCATGGCGCCCTCGACGATGCCGATCGTGAGGGCGGGGAGGATGAGCGAGCGCAGCGCCGCCCATGGATCGTTCCAGCCCGAGCGCGGGAAGCCCTGCGCGGGCAGCCACCCCAGCCACACCGCGAAGACGACGACGAGCATCATGCCCGCCCACACCACGGGCACCGCGGCGAGGGTCTGCGCGCCGACGCTGAGGCCGGTGCCGGAGGCGCGACCGCGACGCAGGGCCGACAGCACGCCGAGCGGCACGCTGATCACGACGGCGATCAGGAGCGACAGGATGCCGAGCGGGACGGTCACCTCCGCCTTCTGGGCGAGCTCGTCCACCACGCTCGTGCCCGTGAGCAGGGATGTGCCGAGGTCGCCGCGGAACAGCCCGCCGATCCAGGTGAGGTACTGCTCCGGGAGCGGGCGGTCGAGGCCGAGCCGCTGCCGGATCGCGTCCTGCTGCTCGGGGGTGGACCCCACGCCCGCGATGAGGTGCGCGATGTCACCCGGCAGCACCCGGAGCGTGACGAAGATCAGCACGCTGGCGACGAGAAGCCCGAGCAGCAGCAGGGCGAATCGGGTCAGCGTGTACCGGATCACCCGTTGCTCTTGGCGATCTCGGCGATGTTCAGGCGCTCGTTCACGTTGATCGAGGGCATACCGGTGATGCTAGTCCCGACGGCCACGACGGAGGCGCCGTTGTAGAGCCAGTCCGCGCCCGCGTCCTCGGCGACGATGCGGGCCGCCTGCTTGCGCAGATCGGCGGCCTCGGACTCGTCCGTGGCGGCCAGCGACTGGGCGTACAGGTCCTGCACCTCGGGGTTGTCGTAGGTGAAGTAGTAGTCGGGGTTCGCCCAGTTCTCGAAGTCGCGCGCCTCGGTGTGCAGCACGAAGCTCAGGTCGTAGTCGTGGTTCGTGTAGACGTCGGTGAGCCACGTGGTGAAGTCGACCGAGTCCACGTCGAGCGTGATGCCCACCTCGTCGAGGTCCGACACGAGGATCTGCGGGATCGTCGTGGAGTAGAAGCTCGGGATGGTGAGGGTGAGCTCCAGGTCGTCCTCGAAGCCGGCCTCTTTCAGCAGCGCCCGCGCGGCCTCCGGATCGTGCGGCGCGACGTCCGACAGGTCCTCGTAGCCCGGGTCGAGTTCGGGGATCGGCCCGTACTGGGTCTGCCCCGACGCGAGCGCCTCGATGATGGCGTCGTGGTCGATCGCCTGGCGGATCGCCTGCCGCACGCGCTTGTCGGCCAGCGGCCCGGAGGTCTGGTTGAACGCGAGCGTGCCCTTGTCGGTGGACTGTCCGAGCACGAGGGCGAAGTCGCCGTTCTGCTCGACCTGCTCCTTCAGGTTCGCGTCGAACCCGGTGAGCACGTCGACCTCGCCCGCGAGCGCCGCGTTGAGGGCGGCCTGGTTGTCGGGGATGTAGTCGAAAACGACCTCGGCGGCGCCGGAAGCCTCGCCCCAGTAGGTGTCGTTGCGTTCGAACATGATGCTGTCGCCCTGGCGCCACTGGCTCAGGACGAACGGGCCCGTGCCGTTGGCGGCGGTCTTGTAGTCGACCGTGTCACCCTCCTTGAGGATGATGCCGGCACGACCGGTGAGGTTCCACAGCAGACTCGAGTCGGGCTGGCTGAGGGTCAGCGTGATGTCCTGACCCTCCGCGGTGATCGAGGTGACGCCGGCCAGCCGGGCCGAATCGCGCCACGCCGTCGTGTCGCGCCGCGTCGTGAGCGACCACACGACGTCCTGCGGGGTCAGCTCCTGCCCGTCGTGGAACGTCACGCCCTCGCGGAGCGTGAAGGTGTAGGTCAGGCCGTCGGGAGAGACCGTCCAGTCGCTCGCGAGCGCGGGGACGATGTCCTGCTCGGGCGTGCGGGCGACGAGGCCCTGGTAGATGTTGTCGACGAGGATCTGGTCCAGCGCCGAACCCGCGGTCTCGCGGATGTCGAGGTTGCCGGGCTCGAGCACCAGCCGGATCGCGACCGACGCGTCGGGGTCGGGCTCGCCGGGCGAGGTGGGCACCGCACCGCCGCCACCGCTGCAGGCGGTGAGGACGAGCAGACCGGCGGCCAGCAGCGACGCTGCGGCGAGGGCGGTGCGACGGAGCATGAAGGTCCTTTCGGGGGAGGGTCCCGTGCGGTGCGGCCCGGCAAGGGGGGTCGTCGCCGGTGCGCGTATCAGCCTAGGGACATGGCGACGCCGTGAGGCAACCCGGTACCCGGAACGCAACAGAAGCGTTAATGCTTCCCTTCGCGGCGGGTGCGGGGCTCAGTCGCCGGTGGCAGCCGCGCGCAGCCGGGCGCCCAGCTCGAGGGGGATCTCCTCCTGCACGTTGTGACCCGAAGGGACGACGGCGACGGATGCTGCGGGCACGCGCCGTGCGAACTCCGCGGCGTCAGCCTCGGTGACGTAGCCGCGCTCGCCGCGCAGGAGCGTGGTCGGGGCGGTGACCGCGGCCAGATCCTCCCAGCCGGCCTCGCCGAGGGGGGCGGCGACGGCATCCTGCGGCGGGGCGTCGGTCGCTGCGGCGGCGGGTGCGGCCGATGCCGCGTTGGCGAGACGTGCGAAGTGGTGCTTCCACTCCACCCGGCCGTCGGGACGGATGCGCGAGTTGAAGAAGACGCCGCGCTCGGCCTTGCGCCGCGTGCCGCCGCCGAGCCCGAAGGCGAGCGCGCGGTCGACGAGCTCGTCGCGCGAGGCCCAGTCGACCGGCCCTGCGAAGAAGTCGCGGATCTGCCGCGCACCGGCGTTCGGGTCGAGGCCCGGCGTGATGTCGATGACGATGAGCTCGCGCACGAGATCCGGGCGGGATGCCGCGACAGCCGCAGCGGTCAGGCCGCCGAGCGACTGGCCGACGAGCAGCTGAGGGGCATCGGCCCAGGCGTCGATGCCCGCCGCGACGTCGGGGGCGAGCACGCGTCCCACGTAGGCGGCGTCAGCGCGCCACGACGAGTCGCCGTGGCCGGGCAGGTCGATCGCGAGCGCGGGGAGCCCGAGCGCGAGGATCGTGGTGTCCCACGTGTGGGCGTTGAGACCCGCGCCGTGGAGGAACGTCACCACGGGCGCGGCCTCGGGGGTGTCTGCGGGCGCATAGCGCAGCGCGCTCAGCGTGCGGCCGTCGGCGAGCGCCAGCGACAGGCGCCGGCCGCGCGGCACGTCGGCGTCGATTCCGGCCTCCGCGGCCTGCTCTGGGAGGAACGAGAACTCGTCGATGGGGTCGCTCACCCGCTCATCATGCCCCACCCCGGCGACGCCCGGCCCCGCGCCAGCCGGCCCTGGGTAGTCTGGCGTCATGACGGCAGAACACCGCGTCCACCTCTCGCGAGCGGCGCGACCCGCCTATCAGGCGCTCTCGGCCTTCTCGAAGACCGTGGGCGGCATCGCCGCCGAGAACGGCATCGACGACCGGCTCAAGGAACTCGTGCAGATCCACGCGTCGCAGCGCAACGGCTGCGCGTACTGCGTGCGGGTGCATGTCGAGCGGGCGCTCGCCGCCGGTGTCACGGCGGACGACATCGCGCAGCTGCCGGTGTGGCGCGAGTCCGGCGTCTTCTCCGACCGCGAGCGCGCGGGCCTCGAACTCGCCGAGGCCTACGTCTACATCCACGAGGACGGCATCCCCGACGAGGTCTACAACCGCATCGGCGGGGTGCTGAGCGAGAAGGAGTACGTCGCCCTCAGCTGGATCCTGGTGTCGATCAACGCCTTCAACCGCATCGCCATCGCGGGCCGGTACAGCACGCCGCCCCGGGACGACCTCGTCGGTGAAGACAAGGACGCCGCGGCCGGCGCCGCGTGGTGACGATCGCAGAACCTCCGCCCGGCGACCCGCTGACCCCGAGCCCGCCCGGAGGAGCCCCGGACCCTGCGCCGGTCGACCCCGTCGTGCCCGGTGCTGTCAACCTGCGCGACGTCGGCGGCCTTCGCGCGGGTCCCGCGGCGACGCGCTACGGCGTGCTCTTCCGCTCCGGCAATCTCGCCCGCCTCGACCAGGCCGGCACGCGGGCCCTCGCCGATCTCCGGCTTCGCCGCATCATCGATCTGCGGGCTGACGACGAGGTCGCGCGCGACCCGAGCCGCATCGCGGGCCTCGACGTGGTGACGCAGCGGGTGCCGCTCTTCCTCGGCTCCGTCGAGTCGTTCTTCCGCGACGACATCAGCCTCGACGAGATGTACCGCCGGCTCGTCGACGACTCGTCGGACGGCGTGATCGCGGTGGTGCGCGGCATCCTCGCCGACCAGCCGGTGCTCGTGCACTGCACGGTGGGCAAGGACCGCACCGGCGTGACGATCGCCCTCACCCTCGCCGGCGCCGGCGTCGACGCGGACGCCGTGATCGCCGACTACGCCCGCACCGAGGGCCTGCTGCCCGCCCGGCGCAATCGCAAGATCGTCGAGATGCTGCGCGCGATGCACCCCGACGCCGTCCACCTCGAGGATCTCGCCACCAAGTCCCCGGCGCCCGTCATGCGCGCCCTGCTCGACGACGTCGCCCGGCGCTACGGGTCGGCGGAGGAGTATCTCCGCGCCCACGGCCTCGACGACGCCGAGATCGCCGAGCTGCGGCGCGTGCTGCTCCAGCGTGACGCGTAAGGACGCGGCATCCGTTTTTCACGGTCCGTAATGAGGTTAGGCAACCCTTCATAAGCGGTTATAGTGGAGGTGTCATGAGCCACACCACCAAGCCTCAGAGCGTCACGCACAACGCGTCGGCGTGCCGTGCGTCGCGTCACACGCGCGTCCAGCACCTGATCACGGCCGACGAGTCGTCGCTGGCCGAGCTCGAGGCCGTGCTCGCGACGCTGCCGATCTGCTCGACGGGCCGGGTCTTCATCGAGGTGCCCGACGCATCATGGGTCGCGGGCGTCACCGCCCCGAGCCGCATGGTCGTGACGTGGCTCGACCGTTCGCAGCGTTCCGGCGCCCCGGGCACGGGCCGCGGCTGCACCTCGGGCGAGGCGCTGACGCGCGCCGTCACCGCCTGGGCCGACGAGATGCTGTGCGCAGACGACGACGAGACCCGCATCCACCTGCTGGGCGGCTACCTCGGCACGGCTGACATTCTCGACCACCTGGTCGGCCTCGGGATCGCCGCGGACGCGATCCACACCCCGGCGCAGTACGGCCTCACCACCGCGCGCTGACACCCGCCGTGCCGCGCGGCACGTAGTTGCCGTCCGCCAGCCCCGCCTCGATCTCGAACCGGTTGCGCAGCGGGTTGCGGCCGGCCAGCAGGTACAGGACGGGCATGAGCAGCCCGTAGCGCTGCCACTGCCGCTTGTGCACGGCCTCGTGCCTCAGCAGGGCGTCGCTGATGCGGCCGTCGCCGGTGAGGAAGCAGCCGCCCACGCACGAGCCGCCGCGCGGGAACGTCCAGCGCGGCATGCCGCGGAACACCCACAGGCCGTGGCGCTTCTCGACGGGGCCGGTGCTCCACAGCGTGCCCCACACCCAGCCGACCGCGCAGCCGTACCAGTAGCCGACGCGACTGATCGGCGAGTCCAGCAGGAACGACGGGATGGCCTCGTCGATGCGCCGGCCGCGGATGACCGCGCGCTCGGCGGCGGCGTGCCACCCGGCGGGCGGTGCGGGGATCGGGGTCACGCCAGCGCCCCGATCACGCGCAGGATCGCGCCCAGGTCGTCGGTGGCCGCGGCGAGCGAGGCGGGGGAGTAGCCCGCGAGGGAGGCTCCGACCAGTGGGACGCGCTCGCGCAGGCGCGCGACCGCGACGGTCAGCTCGGCCACGGTGACGCCGAACGGCTCGGGGTGGGCGTTGCCGGCGATCTCGGCGGGGTCGAGCGCATCGATGTCGATGTGGACGTAGACCGCGTCCGCGCCGGTGGCGAGCACCGCGTCGGCGAGCGCGTCGGCCTCGCGCAGTGCCTCCACGCTGAGGGCCGCGATGCCGAGCTCCGACACGGCGTCGAGCTCGGGGTCGTCGAACGAGCGCGCCCCGCCGACGATGACCCGCTCGGCTGCCACCGTGCCCGCCGGCAGCGACAGACCGGGGTCGCCGTCGCCGATCACGGCGCGCAGCACCATGCCCGCGAAGGCACCCGACGGCGACGAGTCCGGGGAGTTGAGGTCGGGGTGCGCGTCGATCCAGACGACGGCGAGGCCGGGGGAGCGGCGCGCGGCGTGCCCGATCGGTGCCAGCGCGATGCCGCAGTCGCCGCCGATCGTGAGCACCGGCTCGTCGGGTGCGGCCGCGTCGTGCGCGTCCAGCGCCTGCGCGACCATCCCGTTCACGCGCTGCAGGGCGCTCAGGCGATGGATGCCGGTGCCCAGCGATTCTCCGGCCTCCATCGGCACATCGAGCACGGTGGTGGACGCCCGGGGGAGGTCTCCGGCGATCGCCTGGGCGCCGTCGATGAGCTGCATCGCGCGGGAGGAGGGGCTTCCCTGCCACTGCGGGACCACGAGGTAGCGCGTCATCCCTTCATCTTCGCGCAGACCGGGGGCGGCGGCATCCGTCCCGGCCGTCGTTCGCTGGAGGCAGACGCGAGGGGCGCCGGATCCGTGCGGATCCGGCGCCCCTCGGCGTGAGCGGTGGGCTCAGTTCTCGATCGCGGCCTGCACCGGCGCACCGGACTTGAGCGCGGCGAGACGGGCCTCGACCTCGGTCAGCTCGCCGACGTCCTCGAGGGCGTTGAACTGCGCGTCGAGCGTCGACGCCGCCAGCTCCTGCTTGCCGGCGGCGAGGGCCTCCTGGCGGCGGACCTTGTCTTCGAAGCGGCCGAGCTCGCTCGTCGGGTCGAGCACGTCGATCGACTTGACGGCGTCGTGCACCTTGTTCTGGGCCTCGGCGGTCTTGGCGCGCGCGAGCAGCTCGGACCGCTTGGCCTTCAGCTGCTCGAGCTTCTGCTTCATGCCGTTGAGGCCCTCTTTGAGCTTGTCGACGACCTCGTTCTGCGTCGCGATGGTCGGCGCGATCGCCTTCGCCTCGTTCTCCTCGCTGATCTGGCGCTGCAGCGCGATCTTGGCGAGGTTGTCGAACTTGTCGGCGTCGGCGGTGTTGCCGACCCCACGCAGCTCGTCGGCCTTGCGGCTGGCGGCGAGCGCCTTGTTGCCCCACTCGGCGGCCGCCTGCACGTCCTCCTGGTGGTCGCGCTCGAGCAGGCGCAGGTTGCCGATCGTCTCGGCGATGGCCGACTCGGCGTCGGCGATCGAGTTCGTGTAGTCGCGCACGAGCTGGTCGAGCATCTTCTGCGGGTCCTCGGCCGAGTCGAGGAGTGCGTTGATGTTCGCCTTCATGAGGGTCGAGATGCGACCGAAGATGGACTGCTTCGCCATCGGATTTCCTTCCTGTCGGACTTCAGTTCTGAGTCGTGGGTCTGGTCTGGGGGACGGATGCCGCGGCATGCTGCGCGCGGATGGCTCCGCGTGTTCGGGTCAGAAGCGGCCACCTCCTCGGCGGGCGCGCGTGCCGCCGCCTCCGAAGCTACCGGGTCGCATGCCGCCCGACGAGCGCCCGCCGCCGCCGCCCAGCATGCCGCCGAGGCCGCCGCCCATGCCACCCGAGGAGCGCCCGCCGCTCAGCACGGAGTTGAGCACGATGCCGCCGAGCACTGCGCCGAGCATGCCGCCGCCCCCGCCCTGCTGGCCGCCGCCGAGCATCCCGCCCATGCCGCCGTCGAACGCTCCGACGTCGTTCTGAGCGAGCTGGATCGCCTGCCCGGCGAGCTGGTCGGCGCGCTGCGCCTGCTGCATCGCCTGCTGCGGGTCGCCCGCCTGCAGCGCCTGCGCGCGGGCGAGCGACGCGCCGGCTTCGGCGAGGCGCGTGCGCGCCTGCGCTCCGACCGCGCCGCGGCGCGCCGTGATGTAGTCCTCGGCGGCCGACACCTGGGCCTGCGCCTGCATCATGACCTGGCCGACCATCTGACGTGCGCGCTGCGCCTGTGCCTCGGCGTCGCGAACGCCCTTCACGAGCGCGTCGATCTGCGTGTTGGCCGCTTCGAGGCTCTGGAGCGCCGCGAGCGGACGCTTGGCGGTGCCGGTGAGCTGCCCGCGGGCGGCGTCGAGCTGCTGGCGCGTCGATGCGATCACGCCCGCGATCCGCCCGTCGGCGTCGGGCAGCGCGGACGCCACGGCGATGTCGCTCTCCAGCTCGGTGACGAGGGATGCGGCGTTTCGCTCGCCCTCGGCGAGATCCGTCGCGAGCTTGTCGACGGCGTCCTCGAGCAGCGTCGCCTGGCCGACCGCCTCTTCGGCGGCCCGGATGCCGACCGCGGCCTCGCCGCCGTCGCCCGCGCCGATCGCGGCCTGCGCGGCGGTGAGCTGCTCGTCGGCGAACGCGAGGCGCTGCCTGGCCTGCTCGGGGTTGTCGACGACGGTCGCGAGCGCCTCGGGGGCGTACGCCGTCTGCAGGCTCTGCAGCCGGGACGTGGCCTGGTCGAGGGATGCGGCGGCCTTCGCCCTCGCGTCATGCACGCGCGCGAGCGCCTCGGGGGCGTTCTGCTCGAGCTTGCGCAGCTCGTCGAACGCGGCGGCCTTCTCGTCGAGGAGCGCGTTGGACGCCTCGCACAGCGCGATGATGCGCTCGTTCCAGGCACGCGTGTCCTGCTCGGAATCGGGGAGGTGGTCGTCGAGCTTCTGCTTCAGACCGAATGCCTCGTCGAGGCTCTGCTTCGCCGTGGCGAGGGCCGCCTCGAACTCGATGGTCGCGGCGTCCCCGAACTGCGCCTTCGCGAAGGCGAGCTCCTGTGCGCTGGTCTTGATGGCGTCGTCGGTCTCGACGAGCAGCGACGAGGAGCGCCGCTCGAGGTCCTCGATGCTCGGCTGAGGCGGGCCGGCGGGGCCTGCGGAGCCGGGTGTCACGGCGCCCTTCCTGCGCCGCCGGAGGAACATCACGAGCAGCACGATGGCGACGCCGACGACGACGATGACGAGCAGCCATGTGAACCAGCCGCTGCCGCCGGCATCCGCACCCGGGGTTCCGCTCCCGCCGCCCGCGGCGTCGGTGATGCCGTCGGCCGCGGCGTCGACGGCGCCGAGCCAGTCGTCCTGCGCGAGGGCGGGCTGGATCTGCTGCTGCTCGATCGACGCGACCTGGTCCTCGCTCAGCGGCCCCGACGAGTCGGCCGACAGGTAGTACTGGCGGCCCTCGGTCGAGACCGCGAGGAGGTACTGGGTCGGCCCCAGTCCGTTGTCCTCGGCGGTCTGGTTCGCCCAGTCCGCGGCGGCCGACGGTTCGGTGAACTGGTCGACGTACACGACCCACAGATCGAGTCCGGTGTCGGCCTTCAGCTGCTCGAGACGGCTCTGCGCCTCGGATTCCTCCCCCGAGGACAGCACATCGGCGTCGTCCAGGACGTAGCCCGAGCCGAGCGTCACCGGGGGAGTCGCGAGCGCCGCCCCGCCGCCGATCGCCGTGACCGCGACCACCGCAGCGGACGCCAGCGCTGCAGCCCATCGCAGTCGCATCGATCCCCCCTCTGGGACTCGGGTTCCCCCTCCCGCGAGTCTATTCAGCCGCGGGGATACGACGATAGCCCACGGCCCCGACGCCCCATGTGTGTTCGCCGAGAACGTATCCGAGCGGATGCCGCGGCCCGCCGCCGGTCGCGTGGTCGGGCGTGGGAGCGGGTCGCTGCCGCGTCCGGCGCGGTGCGGCGGGTAGCCTGGCCGATCCGGAGGAGGACCATGGACGATCGCTACGGCGCCGATGTGCTGGCCACGGGCTGGAAGGGCCACGGGGTGCGCGAGCTGCCGCGGGTCGCAGCATCCCGTGATCTCGTCGTCGAGGTCGCCGATGACGGCTTCTGCGGCGCCGTCGTCGGGGCGTCGGGCGGCATGGTGGAGCTCGAGGACCGCCTCGGCCGACGCCGCCTGTTCCCGCTGGGTGCCGGCTTCCTCATCGACGGCAAGGACGTCGTGCTCGGCCCGCCGGCACCGGCCGCGGCGCCGGCCGGCCCGAAGCGCACGGCGTCGGGGTCGTTCGCGACCGCCGACTCCCGCGCGCGCGTCGCGCGTGCGAGCCGCATCCTCGTCGAGGGCCGGCACGATGCCGAGCTCGTAGAGAAGGTGTGGGGCGACGACCTGCGCGAGGAAGGCGTCGTCGTCGAGTATCTGCAGGGCATCGACCTGCTCGACGCCGCGCTCGACGAAGAGCCGCCGTCGGCCGAGCGCCGCTACGGCGTGCTCGTCGACCACCTGGTGCCCGGCTCCAAGGAGTCGCGCATCGCCGACGCGATCGCGCGCGGCCGCCACGGAAAGCACGTGCTGATCGTCGGGCACCCCTGGATCGACGTGTGGCAGTGCGTCACCCCTCGCGCCGTCGGCATCGAGCGCTGGCCCGAGGTGCCGCGCGGCATCGAGTTCAAGGTGGGCGTGTGCCGCGCGCTCGGCTGGCCCGCGCGCGACCAGGCCGACATCGCCCGGGCGTGGCAGCGCATCCTCGCCTCGGTGAAGACGTACCGCGACCTCGAGCCCGCCTTCCTCGGCCGCGTCGAGGAGCTCATCGACTTCGTGACCGCTCCCTCCTGACCTCGCGCCGTCCCGCGCGCCAGGGTCCTCCGTCCGCGAGAGTGCACCTCGTGGACGAGAGGGAGGGAAGCACCCCGCATCTCGTCCACCAGCTGCACTCTCGCGGGAATCGAGCGGCGCCCTGGGTAGCCTGGAGGGGTGACGAACCCTGCCACGCCCGCGCACGAGCCCCGCACCTTCCGTGAGAAGCCGGTGTCGTTCGTCCGGCGCAGCGGCAGGATGTCGGACGCCCAGGAGCGCGCCTGGAGCGAGCTCGCCCCGCGGTACGTGATCGACGTGCCGCGCGATCGTGCGGCCACGAGCATCCTCCCCGACTCCGAGATCGACCCCGCGGCGGTGTGGGGGCGCGACGCGCCGCTCGTCGTCGAGATCGGCTCCGGACAAGGGCACGCGATCGTGCACGCCGCGACCTCGCGGCCAGACACGGACTTCCTGGCGATCGAGGTCTTCCGTGCCGGGCTCGCGCGCACCATGCTCGACGCCGACCGGGCGGGCGCGCGCAACCTGCGCCTCGTCGAGGCGAACGCGCCGGAGGTGCTGCAGCATCTGCTGCCCGCAGCATCCGTCGATGAGCTGTGGGTGTTCTTCCCCGACCCGTGGCACAAGAAGAAGCACACCAAGCGGCGCCTCGTCGCCGAGGGCTTCGGTGCGATCGCCGCCAGGGCGTTGAAGGACGGTGGGATGCTGCGGCTCGCGACCGACTGGGAGGACTACGCGCTGCAGATGCGCGAGGTCATGTCGTCGGCGCCGGACTTCGAGGCGACCTTCGAGGGGGAGTGGGCGCCGCGCTTCGACGGCCGCGTGCTGACCGCCTTCGAGCGCAAGGGCGCGCGTGTGGGACGCGACATCCGCGATCTGTCGTACCGCCGCGTCGCGAGGTCATGAGCGGACCCACCGGCCCCCTCACCGGTCCGGTCCCGGTGCCGGGACCGACGCCCGACTCCGCGCGCGAGCCGGAGCCGAGGTCCGCTCCCGGTGAGGTGCCGAGGTCGAGCCGCGACCCGTGGCGGTTCGTGCGGCCGCTCGGCCACCGCGACTTCCGGATGCTGTTCGGCGCGGTCGTGCTGTCGATCTTCGGCGCCGGCATGTGGGCCGTCGTCATGGTGTACACCGTCATCGGGGCGGGCGGCGGACCCGTCGAGCTCTCGGCCGTGGCGGCGGCGAACGCGGTCGGCCTGCTGGCGTGCGCGATCCCGGGCGGCATCGCCGCCGACCGTGTGCCGCGACGGCTCCTGCTGCGCCTCGTGGAGCTCGTGAACCTGCTCGCGATCACGTCGGTCGCCGTCGCGGGCGTGTTCGGCGCCGTGACGATCCCGCACCTCGCGGTCGTCGCGTTCGTGATGGGCGCCGGCGCGGGATTCTTCTTCCCGGCGTACAGCGCGATCCTCCCGCGCATCCTTCCGCCCGCGCAGCTGCTCGCGGCCAACGGGCTCGAGGGCGCGATCCGGCCCGCCCTCCAGCAGGCCGCGGGCCCGGCGGCAGCGGGTGTCATCGTCGCCGCGGTGCTCGCGCCCGCGCATGCCGCCTGGGGGGTCGTCGCCGCGCACGCGCTCGCGTTCGTGCTGCTGCTGTTCGTGCGGCCGGAGCCGCTCGCCGCGCCGGGGGAGCAGCACGAGGCGCCCGAGGGCGTGCGCGGCGTGCTCCACGACCTTCGCGAGGCCGTGGGCTTCACCGTCCGCACGCCGTGGCTGCTGTGGACGCTCCTGTTCGCGACCGGGTGGGTGCTCGTGTTCGTCGGCCCCGAAGAGGTGCTGCTGCCCTTCGTCACCCGCGAGCGCGTCGGCGAGGATCCGCGCTTGTTCGGGTTCCTCCTCGCGATCTACGGCATCGGCGGCGTGCTCGGCTCGATCGTGGTCTCGTCCATGAAGCTGCCCCGCCGCTATCTCAGCGTGATGATGGGCGTGTGGGGCGTCAGCACGCTGCCCTTCGCGATCGTCGGCGTCACCCACCAGTACTGGCTGATGGCGCTGTGCCTGTTCGTGGTGGGCTTCGGCTTCAGCTACGGCAACGTGATCTGGGGCACGCTCCTGCAGCGCCGCGTGCCGCGTCACATGCTCGGACGCATCTCGAGCCTCGACTTCTTCGTGTCGCTCGCCCTCATGCCGCTGTCGATGGCGCTTGCCGGACCGCTCGCCGAGGTCGTGCCGATCGAGGCGATCTTCATCGCGGCAGGTGTGATCCCGCTCATCCTCGGCGCGCTCGCCTACGTCGTCGCGCGCATGGCGAAGGATGAGATCGACCACCCCCTCGACCACTGACCCGACCCCGACCGGAGCCGCCCCGCATGCCCGCACATCCCGACGCCCCGCCCGTGCCGGTCGTCCGCACCTGGTCGTGGGGGCTCGCGCCCGCGCTGCTCGTGTGCCTCGCTGCCCCAGCGTTCTTCGTCGTGCGGGTGCCGTGGCTCGGCTGGGTGCTGCTGGCGGCGGGCCTCGCGATGGCGCTCGTGACGGAGCGGACGGATGCTGCCGCCCGGCCCTCGTCGCCGGTCACGCCGGCCGTGGGTGAGGTGCGGGCGCGCACCAGGCTCGAGACGGCGGCGGCCGTCGGCATCCGTCCCCCGTCGCTCCTGCGCGATCTCACGCTGATCGCCGCAGGGCTCCTCATCGTGAGCGCGATCCCGCTGAAGGCCGAACTCGACGACCTCGCGATCCTGCGCTTCGCGATCGCCCTGGGCGGGGCGGTCGCCGTGCCCTACGCGATCTCGCGGTGGGTCTACCGGGATCGGGCGATCCGGTTCCCGTGGCGCGGCGGCGGCCGGTGGACGAGGTTCCAGTGGACGTGGCTCATCGCCGTGCTGCTGCTGGGATGGCTGATCCTGCCGTTCTACTTCATCACGTCGGGTGTCTACCTCAACTGGCCCGTCGTCGACACGCCCGAGCTCATCGCGCGGCTGTTCGTCGGCGTCGGCGCGGTCGGCATCTGGGACGAGCTCTTCTTCATCTGCACGTGCTTCGCGCTGCTGCGGCGGCACTTCCCGTTCTGGCAGGCGAACATCCTGCAGTCGGTGGTGTTCGTGTCGTTCCTGTGGGAGCTCGGGTACCAGGCATGGGGACCGCTGCTCACCATCCCGTTCGCGCTGCTGCAGGGTTTCATCTTCATGAAGACGCGCTCGCTCGCCTACGTCGTCACGGTGCATCTGCTGTTCGACGCGGTCGTCTTCCTCGTGCTCGTCCACGCGCACAACCCGGGCATGCTCGACTGGCTCTTCTTCGTCTGACCCCCGCTGCCCAGGGGGTGCCCAGGGGGTGCCCAGGGGGAGCGGCTAGAGTGGCCAGCGGATCCCCGACCGGATCCCCGGACGACGGATCAGTACCCGGTACGCGACAAGACTGGCCAGGAGCACAGCCATGTCGTGGGTCATCCTCATCGTTTCCGGCATCCTCGAGGCCGTCTGGGCCACCGCGCTCGGCAAGACCGAGGGCTTCACCAAGCTCTGGCCGTCGGTCGTCTTCGGCGTCGCGCTCGTGGCCAGCATGGGCGGACTCGCCTGGGCGATGCGCGACATCTCCACCGGCACCGCGTACGCGGTGTGGGTCGGCATCGGCGCGTCGCTGACCGTCGCCTACGCGATGATCACCGGCGACGAGGCGTTCTCGTTCGTCAAGATGCTCCTCATCCTCGGCCTCGTCGGCTGCGTCGTGGGGCTGAAGCTCGTCGGCCACGAGTGATTCTCGGGACGGATCCCGCGACCCGGCGCAGTCGCCGGGGCGCAGCATCCGTCCCTGCCGGCCGTTTATGAGAGCTCGATGAAAATCCCGGGTCACGGTATGGAAGGCGCGGCGGGTGTATGTGAGCATCCCCGCAGGAAGCCGGCGCCAGAGGGGTCGCCGGCGGAGAGGCACGACCATGCCCATGAGAACCAGGCGCGCCTGGGCCATCGCCACCGCGGTCGCCCTGACGTCCACCGTCGCACTGGCCGGTCCCGCATACGCGGCGCCGAACAACAACTCGGTCAAGAAGATCGAGAAGGCCGTGACGCTCGAGGGGGTGATGTCACACCTCGAGGCGTTCCAGGCCATCGCCGACCAGTACGGCGATCGGGCGGCCGGACGGCCCGGATACCGGGCCTCGGTCGACTACGTCGTCGGCGAGCTCACCGCCGCCGGGTACACGCCCACCGTGCAGGAGTTCACGTTCCCGTACTTCGAGGAGAACTCGGAGCTCGCGCGGCTCAGTCCCAACGCGCACACTTTCGTCGAAGGCACCGACTTCCTGAGGTCTGCCTGGGACATCGGCGCCATTCCCGAGGGCACGGCGACCGGACAGCTCGTGCTCGTCGACCTCGTCCTTCCGCCGACGCCGGCTCCCAGTTCGACGAGCGGGTGCGAGCCCGCCGACTTCGCCGGGTTCCCGGCAGGTGGGATCGCCCTCATGCAGCGCGGCACCTGCGGGTTCAACGTGAAGGTGCTCAACGCACAGAATGCGGGGGCCTCCGCGGCCGTCATCATGAATGAGGGACAGCCGGGGCGCACCGGCCTGCTCAACATGATCGGCGACAGCGCGGGGATCACGATCCCCTCGGTGTTCACCACCTTCGATGCCGGCGTCGACCTGGCATCGACGCCCGGCGCCACCGTCACCGTCACCGTGGACTTCACCTCCGAGCCGCGGCTCGCGTGGAATGTGCTCGCCGAGACGGCCACGGGAAATGACGACAACACCGTCATGGCCGGCGCGCACCTCGACAGCGTGCAGGACGGCGCGGGCATCAACGACAACGGCTCGGGCAGCGCAGCGCTGCTGGAGACCGCGATCCAGATGCAGAAGACCAAGCCGAACAACACCGTGCGCTTCGCGTGGTGGGGCGCCGAGGAGGAGGGCCTGCTCGGCTCCGAGCACTACGTCGAGAACCTGTCGGACGAGGAGGTCGCGGACATCGCGCTCTACCTGAACTTCGACATGATCGCATCGCCGAACTACACCTTCGGCATCTACGACGGTGACGAGTCCGACTTCGTTGCCCCCGTGGATGTGCCCGAGGGGTCGGCGCAGATCGAGGACGTCTTCGAGGCGTTCTACGACGGCCGGGGCGAGCCGTACAAGGGCACCGAGTTCTCGGGACGTTCGGACTACGGCCCGTTCATCGCGGTCGGAATCCCGGCCGGCGGCCTGTTCACCGGCGCCGAGGTGCCGAAGACGGCGGACGAGGCTGCCCTGTGGGGCGGTGTCCCGGGAGCGCAGCTGGACCCGTGCTACCACGAGTTCTGCGACAACCTGGCAGGCGAAGGTCAGGACGCGGCGCTCTACGCCGCGCTCAGCGAGGACTACGACCTCGTCGGCAACATCAACACGTTCGCGCTCGACGTGAACGCGGATGCCGTCGCCGCGGCCGTGATGACGTTCGCGTTCGACACGTCGACCGTGAACGCCGTCAGCTCCCCGGGCAAGTCGCACGGCGCGGGCAAGAGCATGGACGCGTTCAAGGAGCGCTTCGCGCAGTGATCGGACGGATGCTGCGCCCCGGCGATCGCGCAGGGGCGCAGCATCCCTCATCCTCAACCTCACGTCGAGATGACTTCCTCGTGAGCTCTTGACGACGGGGCTTCTGAGGAGGACATTCGATCTTGCGAAGAGAAAACAGAGACGTAGGACCCGAAAGGGACCCGGAACACGGAAACCACTTCGCATTGACGATCCCCCCGGCGCTTCGGCACCGAGGGGATCATCCTGTTGCGCCCGGCGTCGCCGGGGCTCTCGTCCGAAGCCGGAGCCCCGGCGAGGCGTGCTCCACGCCGGCGCTCGGGCGTGGTCGCCGCCTTACGTCGGGCCTCGCGCGGCGCGGGTGGCCGGCGACGGTCACGAGCGAGGCGGTCGTCCCGCCGCTCGTGCCCGTCGATCCCGTCTGACGCCGCATAATCGTGCCAAGGTGGAGACGACTGTGTCCCCACGCATCCAGGAGCAGGAATGCAGCGACCCCTCGCAGGCCTGACCAGGCGCAACCTCGCCACGGAGCTCACGGCCGGCGTCACGCTCCTCGCCATCGCCATCCCGCTCAACATCGGATACGCCCAGATCGCCGGGCTGCCCGCCGCCGCAGGGCTCTACGCGCTCATCGTGCCGACGATCGTGTACGCGCTCGTGGTGTCGTCCCGCCAGGTCGTGGCGTCGCCGGATGCCGCGGCCGCCGCCCTCGTCGCCTCCTCGATCGGCGGGCTCGCGGCCGCCGGCAGCGCGGACTACTCGACACTGGCGCTCGCGCAGGCGATCATCTGCGGGGTCATGTTCGTCCTGATGGCGGTGTTCAAACTCGGCTTCCTCGCGAACTTCCTCTCCAAGCCGATCCTGATCGGGTTCGTCGGCGGACTGGCCCTCGACATCCTGGTCAGCCAGATCGCGAAGATGCTCGGGATCACGATCGACTCGGGCGGCGAATTCGTCGACAAGGTCTTCGGGCTCGTGTCGAACCTGGAGACGACCAACGCGTGGTCGCTGGCCATCGCGGCGGTCTCGGTCGCGATCCTGCTGCTCGGCAAGAGATTCCTGAGGGCCGTGCCGTGGGCGCTCGTGGTGCTCATCCTGTCCACGCTGCTCGTGGTGCTCACCGGGCTCGACCAGCGCGGCGTCGACGTGCTCGGGGAAGTGCCGGCGGGGCCGCCCACGCTGACGTGGCCCGTCATCGACTGGCAGATGTGGATGGCGCTGATCCCGTCGGCGATCGCGCTCACCCTCGTCACGACGGCCGAAGGCCTCCTCGTCTCGCGGTCGTACGGGGAGAAGCACGGCTACCCGTTCCACGCGAACCGAGACCTGCTCGCCTTCGGCCTCGGCAACATCGCCGCCGGCGCGCAGGGGAGCTTCTCGATGGGCTCGTCGACGTCGCGCACCGCCGCGATGGACCAGGCGGGCTCGCGCACCCAGCTTCCGTCGCTCGTGCTCGCGGTCGGGACGCTGCTGCTCCTGCTGTTCGGCACGGCCCTGCTCGCCGACATTCCGTCGCCCGCGATCGGCGCCGTCGTCGGCGTGGCGATCCTGCCTCTGCTCGGCATCCGCGAGTTCCGCCGGCTGTGGCGACAGGACCGCTTCGAGTTCGCCATCGGCGCGGTGTGCTTCCTCGTGACGCTGTTCGTGGGCGCGATCCCCGGCATCGTCGTGGCGTTCGTGCTCGCCCTCATCAACCTCGCCAAGCGCGCGGCGAACCCCGCCATCGACGTGCTCGCTGCGGACGACGACGCGAAGCAGTCGCTGCTCGAGGAGGCCGCCGCCGGCACGACCACCGCGCCGGGCGTCGTGGTGGTGCGGATGGCGGCGCCGCTCTTCTTCGCGAACGGCACCGTCTTCGCCGCGGCGGTGAAGCGAGCGGTGACCGGCGCCGATGAGCCCGTGAAGCACGTGGTCATCGACATGGAGGCGGTGACCGACATCGACGTGACGGGCGCCGAGGCGTTCGCGGCGCTCGAGGAGTGGCTCGACAGTCAGGACGTGAGCCTCGCATTCAGCCGCGTCCGGATCCCGACCAGGGCCCGGCTGGAGGAACTCGGCCTGTTGTCCGGTCAGGCGTTCTTCGCCACGAACCGCGACGCCGTCGCGGCACTGGTCACCGGAGGCTCCGCACCGCAAGACTGAGCATTCCGGCCGCCGGGGCCGGATCGGAAGGGAAGATCACCATGCGACAGCGCGATCCAGAGGCGTCGATCCGCGAAGCCCATGCGAAGGCACTCGCCTCGCTCCCGTTCGCCGACACCGACGACTTCGCCGCGGCGGATCGCGGGTTCATCGGCACGGTCGACGATCCGAAGATCCGCAACGAAAAGGGCGACGTGGTGTGGGATGCCTCGAGCTACGACTTCGTGCAGGGCGACGCGCCCGATTCGGTGAACCCGAGCCTGTGGCGGCAGTCGCAGCTCGCGGCGAAGCACGGGCTCTACGAGGTCGTGCCGGGTCTCTACCAGGTGCGCGGGCTCGACCTCTCGGTGATGTCGGTGATCGAGGGCGACACCGGCGTGATCGTCGTCGACCCGTTGATCTCGGTGGAGACGGCCGCGGCGGCGATGGCGCTGTACCGCACGCACCGCGGGGACCGCCCCGTTCACGCGGTGATCCACTCGCACAGCCACATCGATCACTTCGGCGGCGTCCTGGGCATCGTCAGTCAGGACGACGTCGACTCCGGACGGGTGCAGATCGTGGCGCCCGAGGGATTCCTCGAGCACTCGGTCGCAGAGAACGTGTATGCCGGCACCGCCATGGCACGCAGGGCCGGCTACATGTACGGCGCGGCGCTCGAGCGCGGCCCGCGGGGCCAGGTCGGCGCAGGGCTCGGCCAGACCACGTCCACCGGCAACCCGACGATCCTTCCCCCCACCCTCGAGGTCACGACGACGGGCGAGACGCACACCATCGACGGCGTCGAGTTCGAGTTCCAGATGGCGCCGGGCACCGAGGCGCCCTCCGAGATGCATTTCTACCTGCCGCGCTACCGCGCGCTGTGCATGGCCGAGAACGCGACCCACACGCTCCACAACCTCCTGACGCTCCGTGGTGCGCTGGTGCGCGACCCGCACGTCTGGTCGCAGTACCTCACCGAGGCCCTCGAACGATACGGCGACGAGGTCGAGGTCGTCTTCGCCTCGCACCATTGGCCGACGTGGGGCAACACGGAGATCCGCGAGTTCCTCGCGATCCAGCGCGACCTCTACGGCTACCTGCACGACCAGACGCTGCGGCTGCTCAACCAGGGCTACAACGGCGCCGAGATCGCCGAGCTGATCGAGCTGCCGCCGGCGCTGGAAGCGTCGTGGAGCACCCACGGCTACTACGGCTCGGTCAGCCACAACGTGAAGGCGATCTACCAGCGCTATATGGGCTGGTTCGACGGCAATCCCGCGCGGCTCTGGCCGCACCCGCCGCAGGCGATCGCCGAGCGCTACGTCGCGGCGATCGGCGGCATCGACCGGGTGGTCGAGCTCGCGCAGGGGGCGTTCGACGGGGGCGACTACCGCTGGGCCGCGACGCTGCTGGATCACGCGATCTTCACCGATGCCGACCACCGGGGGGCGCGCGTCCTGTACGCCGACACGCTCGAGCAGCTGGCCTACGGGGCCGAGAACGGCACATGGCGCAACTTCTTCCTGTCCGGTGCCACCGAGTTGCGCGAGGGCAGCTTCGGCACGCCCACGCAGACGGCGGCGCCGCTGATCATCGCCCAGCTCACGCCGGAACAGCTCCTCGACGCCGTGGCCATCCGGGTGAACGGACCGAAGGCCTGGGACCTGGACCTCGCCCTCGACGTCACCCTCACCGACCTCGGCCGCAGCTTCCACGTGACGCTGCGCCACGGGGTGCTCATCTACATCGAGCGCGAGCCCGACCCCGCGACGCCGCTGCAGCTCACGCTCTCGAAGCCGCGCCTGATCCGGCTCGCCGGCGGCGACACGGATTCCGAGGGCATCGAGGTGCGCGGCGACGCCGGGGTGCTGCGGCAGATCCTCGGTGTGCTCGACCAGGGCGACCCGGACTTCGAGATCGTCCTGCCGTAATCGCGTCCCGGCCCTCGCCGGCGCCGCCACCCGCGGCGCCGGCGAACGGCCGGGAGGGGCGCATGCGCTAGCAGTCGGATCCGGGAGGGTCAAGGCGGTCCCGACCACCGTCTCCCGGCCTGAGACTCGGGGCATGAGCCGGTGGCGACGCGTGTGGAGCGTCCCCCTGCTGGCGCTGACGCTGTGCGCCGCGGGTTGCGGCATCACGGTGCCGAGCGATCCGCAGGGCACGCTCGACCGAGTGCGCGGCGGTGAGCTGAGAGCCGGCGCGTCGGCCTCCGGCGAGCTCGTGACCATCGATGGGCCCGAGGTGGGCGGGTCGCTCGCCGGGATCGTGGAGGGGTTCGCCGACTCAATCGACGCGAGAGTGACGTGGACCGTCGGCAGCGAGGAGGACCTCGTCGACGGGCTCGAGGCAGGGGAACTCGACCTCGCGATCGGGGGCATGACCGACGCGACGCCGTGGTCCGACCGGGTGGCGGTCACCCGGCCTTACGAGGCGATCCCGGGCGCCCGCGGCCCGGTCGTGCTGCTCGTGCCCCTGGGCGAGAACGCCTGGCAGGCCGCCCTCGAGGGCTACCTCGACGAGGAGGTGGCGCGATGAAGACGATGGGGCGCACCGACCTGCCGGCCGCCCAGCAGAAGGCCCTTCGCAGCGCCATCCGCTGGGAGTGGTTCACGATCGGCTACACGGTGGTGACGATCGGGCTTCTCGCGCTCGTCGTCGGCGGCTCGCAGGCGATGAGGACCGCGTGGATCGAGGACATGCTGTCGCTGATCCCGCAGATCTCCTTCCTGATCGCGCTGCTGTTCATCCGGCGCCCGCCGACGCGCGCCTTTCCTTTCGGGCACCACCGCGTGATGGGCGTGGGCCATCTCGTGGCCGGTGTCGCGCTGCTCGCGGTGGGGGGAAACCTCGCGTACGAGGCGGTCAGCGGACTGGTGCGGGCGGAGCACCCGTCGATCGGCACGGTGTACCTGTTCGGCCAGACCATCTGGCTCGGCTGGTTCATGGTCGCGGTGATGAGCGTGATCGTGATCGGGCCGTTCTTCTACGGGCATGCCAAGGCGAAGCTGGCCCCGAAGCTGCACAACAAGGTGCTGTACGCGGATGCCGACATGGCCAAGGCCGACTGGACCTCGACGGCGGCCGCGATCGTCGGCGTGCTCGGCGTCGGGGTCGGGCTGTGGTGGCTCGACGGCGCCGCCGCGCTGTTCATCTCGGGCGGGATCGTGTGGGACGGCTGGCGCAACAGCCGTGCGGCCATCCGTGACCTCATCGACCAGCGGGCCCGGACCGAGGACGACGCTCGACCTCATCCCCTCATCACCCGGATCGCGAACCGGGTGGAGGAGTTCCCCTGGGTGCGCGAGGCCGCCGTGCGGATGCGCGACATGGGTCAGGTGTTCCACGTCGAGGTGTTCGTCGTGCCGGTTCACGGCGACGTCCGCCTCGACGAGATCGAAAGGGCGCGGGCCGCGGTCGCCTCGCTCGACTGGAAGGTGCAGGACGTCGTCGTCATCCCGACCCCGACGCTGCCCGACGAGGCGGAACCCGCGGGCGCTCGCCGATCGCACCGCGACGCCTGAACGGCCGGTTCGTGCGGGCCGCAGCATCCGTTCCGGTGATCAGCCGACGAACGGCGGGCCTCCGCCGGACCAGATCACCTCCGGACTGGGCACGGGCAGCTCGTCGGGGATCGGGATGATCGCGAGAGGAACGCCCGGCATCAGCAGCAGATGGGCGACGCGCATCTCGCCCTCGCCGTCATTGACCTCGAGCCAGTACGGGCCTCCGGCGAGGCCGGTCTCGATCTCGTCGCGAAGATCCTCGAAGCGGCGCCCTCCGATGCTGTAGTGGTCCCCGCCGTAGTAGATGTCGATCCTCTTCATCACCGCTCCCATCCGCCTGTCAGCCTGCGAGGTCGTGCTCCTCGGTGTCTTGGGCATGCGGCATCGCCGGTTCGGGCACCAGATACAGCCCCGTGGGGGAGTTCGCCGTGTATGCCAGCGCGTCGATCCATGCCGGATTCAACTGGGGTTTGCGGCTGCCGTAGAACTTGTACACCAGCGAGCATCTCGGATGGATCCATACTGTCGTCCGGCCGTCGCCGATGCTGGCGTCGTCGCGCCAGGTGAAGTGGAAGGGCTCGCCGCGCCGCAGCTTCGTGCCGATCACCAGTTGAAGATGTGCCAGGGTCCTGTCATCGAAATCGACCTTCACGGTCCCTTCGTAGATCAACTTGCCCATGATGGGCCTCCGTGGGGAGATGTCGACGTCCGAAGCGCTGGGGGCCGCAAAAAGGAGGACATCGATCCGCTCCCGCTACCCATGGTCCTCTGCTCGGAGGACGCCGGCCAGCCCTTGACAGTCTCCGCGCATCCCGTATGGTGTCCGGATCTGCGACGTCACTCGCCAGACACCGAAGACTCATGGTGTGGCGCTCCGACCGGCTTGGACTCGCTCGATCCGCGCTGCCGCAGGAAGATCGACAGCGCGATCATCGCGCCGACTGCGAGGAACTCGGACTGCCAGTTCTGAAGTGTCCGGTTCCAGAAGTCGGGGGTGACCAGGTACGCGGCCCAAGTGATCGCGGGTTGGCCGTGTTCGGCGTTCTCGGCGTTCATCACGACGGTGCCGGCGAGCGACTGCGCGAGCCACGAGAGCACGAAGACGCCTCCCATCACCAGCAGCAGCGAGTTCGAGAAGACCGTCAGACGGATGCCGCGCACCCGCGCCCATGCGGGGGAGTCGGGTCGGGCGTGCTCGGCGACGAGCTGGTCCTCGTCGCTGCCAGGGCCCTCATCGCCCGGCTTCTTCGACTCGGGGGAGCCGCGCTGCACCAGCCAGATCGTCGCAGCGATGAAAAGGGTGAACTGCAGGAACTCGGACTGCCAGTTCTCGGCGACGTCGACGACGAAGTCCGACGACGTCAGGAACGCGCCGAATCCCAGCGCCGGAAGGCCGTGCTCCTGGAGCCGCTCGTTGTTCTCGAAGAAGCCGGCGATCGACTGGCCGGCGAGAGCGAGGATGAAGAGCAGGCCGAACGCCAGGCTCAGGGCGTTGTCGCGGATCGAGCGCATGATCATCGACCCATCAGTGGAACGGCGATCATGTACCCGAGACCGCCGGCCAGCACAGCGATCCAGCACCAGAACACGACGGCCTCGCCTCGACGGGGACCCTCTTCCTCGGGCGTGGAATCCACCATCTCCTGCTCCTCTCGTGCGGACGAGCATCACGTGATGGGTCACAGACTGCGCCGGTGTCCCATGCGGGGGAACGGGGTTGACAGCCGGGCCACCCGTACGCGTGAGTGTCGGGCGACGTGAACGGCGACATGGTCGGGGTTCCGTCGTCCCAGCTCGCGGTGTTCCCTGGCACGAGCCACTTCTTCGGGCTCGCGCGCACCGACCTGGTGCGTGATGTGGTCATCGGGTTCCTCGACGCGGCCTCGCCCCGCGGATTCGGCGCGACAGCGACGTGATCCGCGTCAGCGCGCCACCCGGGTCATGACGCGAGCTGGTCGCGGCGGCGGGTGAGATACGCCCGCTCGGCGGGGTTGCCGGCGAGGTGGATGGCTCGGTCGTACGCCGTCCGCGATTCGTCGCTTCTTCCGACCCGCCGGAGGAGCTCCGCGCGCGCGGCGTGGTACGCGTGGTAGCCGTCGAGCGTCCCGCCGAGGCGGTCGATCTCGGCCAGCGCCACGTCGGGACCGTCCAGCTCGGCGACCGCGATCGCGCGGTTGAGTCGCACGATCGGGGAGGGATCGACCCCCACCAGGCGGTCGTAGAGGGCGACGATCTGGGACCAGTCGGTGTCGCGTGAGGACGAGGCATCCGTGTGCACCGCGTTGATCGCGGCAAGAAGCTGATACCGCCCGGGAGGCTCCGCGCCGGCGGCGACCGCGGCGATCCGCTCGCGCACCAGGGCGTGACCCTCGATGATCAGCGTCCGGTTCCACGCGCCCCGGTCCTGCTCATCGAGCGTCACCAGTTCACCGGTGCGGGACACGCGCGCGGTTCGTCGCGCATCGGTGAGGAGCATCAGGGCGAGGAGGCCGGCCACCTCGCCCTCATCGGGAAGGAGCGCTCTCAGGAGGCGCCCCAGGCGGATCGCCTCGTCGGTCAGGTCGGCGCGCAGCGGGTCGTCGCCGGCGGTGGCCAGATAGCCCTCGTTGAAGATCAGGTAGATCACCGCGAGCACACCGGCGAGTCGTTCGTGGATGTCGGTCGCCGACGGCACCCGGTACGGAACGTGCGTGGCCTTGATCTTCGCTTTCGCTCGAGTGATCCGTCGCGCCATCGCGGTCTCGGGCACCAGGAACGCGCGGGCGATCTCTGCGACGGTCAGCCCGCCGAGCATGCGCAATGTCAGCGCGACCCGGGCCTCCATCGCGAGAGCAGGATGGCAGCACGTGAAGACCAGCCGGAGCCGGTCGTCCTCCACCGGCCCGGTCGGATCGGGCGGAGTGTCGTCGGACAGCATCTGGGCCGCCAGGTGTTTCTCGTCACGCCGGGACTCGCGACGCAGCCGGTCGATCGCCTTGCGCGTCGCGGTCGTGGTGAGCCACGCGCCGGGGTTCGGTGGTACGCCGTCGCGCGGCCAGCGCTCCACCGCGGCCACGTACGCCTCGGCTGCGGCGTCCTCGGCGAGGTCGAGATCACCGAAGCGCCGGGTGAGACCGGCCACCACCCGCGCCCACTCGTGTCGGTGGGCGCGGGCGATCGCCTTCTGGAGGGGCGATTCGGTCACGACTCCAGCGGAGCCCCGCCGGATGTCGACCCGAACGCGGACATCAGGGAGCGAACCACGTCACACGGTCTCGGACGCGTGCCGATCGACGATCTCGGCGAGATCCGAGGGGAATCGGTGCACTTCCTGGGGCCAGTCCAGTGCGACGGCCAGTCGTCCGGCCCAATAGCGAGCGGCAGCATCGTCCGCCACGTCCACGACGGTGAACCCGCCGAGGTGTTCCTTCGTCTCGACGAACGGTCCATCGGTGAAGACCGGCTGGCCGTCCCTGCTCACCACGCTGCAGATCGCGGTCGAGGCATCGATGCCCCCATCCGCGTAGAGGAAGACGCCGGCCGCCCTCATGTCGTCGAGCACGGCCTGCGAGGCCTCGCTCTTGCTGCGCAGTTCGTCGGCGGTGTGCTCCGGCACCCATTCGTCGTTGAACGCGATCAGATATTTCGGCATTGTCGTCTCCTCTCGTCAGGACGAGGGCCATGTCGTGGCTCCTCAGCGACCCGATGGGGTCGCTCACCTCATCCACGAACGGCGACGCTCGAATACGACACTATCTCCGAGATCCTTTCACAGCACCGGCGCGCGCTCGGTGGCGCGCCGACCGCCGGATCATGGCTTGCCGCCGCCGGCAACCCCCTTCACGGATCCCGGGCAGCGGACGGACGCTCGCTGTATGAGCCATCCAGACGACATCAAGCAGCCCCTGGACCACCTCCCGCCGCTGGAGGATCGCGACAAGGCGATCGAGATCGAAGAACCGCACTATCCCGGCACGGATGGACCCGACCGTTCCTCCGCGGTCGGTCCCGCGACGGCAGCGGAGCCCGAGCGACCCGGGCGACACGGCCTCGACAAGCCGCCGACAAGCGGGGCCTGACCCGCCACCGGCACTACGGCCTCGACGCCGGACGGTCGACGACGACGTCGCGCTGCGGGCCGTAGCTCAATGGCGAGGCAACGAACGAGGGTGCCGGCGAAGCAGAGGACCGCGAGTCGGGATGACTCGCGGTCCTCTACACGGATGGTGCCCCCGACAGGAATCGAACCTGCGACCTTTGGTACCGGAAACCTCATTCGGGCCGCGCGAGCCGCATCGCACTCGCCGAAATCCGCGGAATTCCGGGGAAGTTGGACCTGGCTCGATCAGCCGAATCCACCCCGTTCTTCGCCAGATGTTGTCAGAATGTTGTCACGGTGCGGCGCCACTCGGGTGTGCTTGCCCCTGAGGCTGCTCGACGCGATGGATCGGGTCGATCGCCTGCTTCCGTCTTCGTGCAGATTCGGACGGGACCCTGGGTGTACCTTGCGGACGTGATGTCCATCCGAGTGGGTATCGTGGCCGATCCGGCCGCCCCGACGGAAGTCGCGCGGCGGATGACCGACCTCGTCGCGCCCGACGGCGAGGATCGGATCGCGTGGGACATCGAGCTGTTGAGCGAGCCCTTCACCGTCGGTTCAGAGGACGTCGACGTCGCGCTGGCGCGACTGCAGGCTCATGCCGCCGTTCACGAGTGGGACCTCGTCGTCGGGGTGACCGAGCTCCCGCTGCGCGACGATGACGGCCGCTACCTGATGGCCGCTTTTGACCCGCAGCGGCACGCGGCAGTGCTCTCGCTCCCCGCTCTCGGCGGGTTCCGTGTTCGCTCGCGTGCCCGTCGCGCCGTGAGCGGGCTCGTCAGCGGCATGGCGGAACCCGCCTCGCCCGAGGAACAGCGCCTGCCGATGCCCGGTCTCATCGCCCGCTGGCGGGTGCTCGTTGGCATGGTTCTCGCGAATCGGCCGTGGCTCCTCGCGACCGGGCTCAAGTCCGCACTCGTCGCGGCACTGGCGACCGGCGCGGTGGCCACGGTCGACTCGACGGTCTGGCTGCTCGCCGCCTCCCTCTCAGGGTGGCGACTCGGCGTCGCGACCATCGCCTCCATCGCGATCGTCGTCGCCTGGATCGTCATCGACGGCGAACTGTGGGACCGTCCCGAAGACGGTTCCTCGCGGGCTCGCGAGAGGTCCCGGCTCTACAACACCTCCACTCTGCTGACGCTGGCGATCGGGGTGGTCATCGGCTACGTGACACTGTTCGTCGTGAACCTGGCGTGGGCACTGTTCGTCCTCGACCCCGCGCTGATGGGCGAGTCGGTCGGCATCCCGCTCGACTACGGCGATCTGTTCGTGCTCACGTGGTTCGTGGCGTCGGCAGCGACGATCGGGGGTGCGCTCGGCACGGGACTGGAGTCGGACGAGGCGATTCGCGCGGCCGCGTACTCGAAGCGGGAAGAGGAGCGCCGCGCCCGGCTGGCGAGAGAGCGGGACGAGACCTAGAGCGCCTGGGCGCGTCGTCAGCGCCCGCATCCGCGCGACCTACTCCTCCACCCCGCACAAGGCAACCCCCGTGACCAGCGTGGTGCAACGCCCGCAGGCTCAGCGCATGGCGCGACTCGCGGCAGTGCCCGATGAGTGATCTGCTCATGGGGATCCCCGGCATCGGCGAGGTCTACCCCGGGGTGCATGTCTGCGCCCTCTTCTCGGGACCCATCGAGCGGGACCGCCTGCTGGTGAGGTTCCTGCAAGAGGGCCTCCGGCACGGCGACCACTGCGTCTGCTTCATCGACGAGATCGAACCCGCCGGCGTGCGGCAACGGGTGTACCGAGGAGCGGGTGTCGCGGACGACCGCCGGCCGGGCGGGCTCGACATGCACTCAGCGCCCGACGCCTATCTTCACTCCGGAGGCCTGGCGCCGCAGCAGCGCATCGTGAACCTCGTCTCGCACCCGGTGTCATCCGAGGACGAGCGACGTCCGCTGCTGCGCGCTGCCGGCCAGACACCCGCACACGCCTCGGGGGAGACGGGAGCGAGCGAGATCTTCGACTATGAGTCGGCCGTCATCCGGATCCTGGCCGAGTTGCCCACCATCTTCCTGTGCCTCTACGACGTGCGACTTTTCGGGATGGGGGTGATCGCGGACGTGCTGAGGGTCCACTCCAGGACCGTGCTCGATGGAATGGTGCTTTACAACCCGCATGGCGTCGCCCCGATCGCCCCGACGGGTCGCGCGCACGACCCGGATCCCTGGCGGTCGCTCACCGGCACCGAGGTTCGAGTCGCCGGGCTCATAGGTACAGGGATGACGAACCGAGCGACGGCGGAGGAGCTGATCGTGTCGCCCCACACCGTGGACGCGCACCTCAAGCACATCTACCTGAAGCTCGGCATCCACTCCCGGGCCGAGCTCGCCGTCCTCTCATTCCGCCACGGCCCGCCGGACGTGCACCGCCCGCCGGGGGAGGGTGGTCGCTGAGAGCCCCGCGTTCCGCAAGCTCCCCCGTTCACGGGATGCCCCGGGTCAGGTGCCGGAGCGACCATGGCCAGGGAAGCCCCCCGAGCGAACGGAGCATCTCATGGGCAGGAGTGTCGGTATCGACCTGGGAACGACGAACTCGGTGATCGCGGTGATGGAGGGCGGCCAGCCGCAGATCATCCCCAACACCGAGGGAAACAGGACGACGCCCTCCGTCGTCGCGTTCCTCGAGAACGGTGAACGTCTCGTGGGCCAGATGGCCCGGCGACAGGCGATCATGAATCCCAAGGGGACGATCTACTCGGCGAAGCGATTCGTCGGGCGAAAGTACGACGAGGTGCAGTCCGAGATCCATACCGTCTCGTACGACGTGGTGTCCGGGCCGGACGGCGCGGTGAGGTTCTCGGTGCACGGCAAGCTCTACGCCCCGGAGGAGATCTCGGCGCAGGTCCTGCGGAAACTGGCGGAGGACGCGGGCAAAGCGCTCGGCGAGCGGGTCACCGAAGCAGTGATCACCGTGCCTGCGCACTTCAATGACGCCCAGCGACAGGCCACGAAGGACGCAGGCAAGATCGCCGGCCTCGAGGTGCTCCGCATCATCAACGAACCGACTGCTGCGGCCTTGGCATACGGAATGCAGAAGCTCGAGAACGAGACCATCCTCGTGTTCGATCTCGGCGGCGGAACGTTCGATGTCAGCCTGCTCACCGTCGGAGAAGGGGTGGTCGAGGTGCGGTCCACGGCCGGAGACACCCACCTCGGTGGGGACGACTTCGACCGGCGCATCGTCGACTACCTCGCAGAGCAGTTCAAGAAGGATGTCGGCGTCGATCTGCGGGAGGATCCGCAAGCTCTGCAGCGCCTGTTCGAAGCGGCCGAGAAGGCCAAAGTCGAGCTGTCGGCGGTGACGCAGACGGCGGTCAACCTTCCTTTCGTGACGGCGGATGCTTCGGGACCGAAGCATCTGAACGTCAACCTCATGCGCTCGACCTTCGAGCAGCTCACCGCGGACCTCGTCGAGCGCTGCATGGGCCCGGTGAAGCAGGCTCTGGATGACGCGAAAGTCACCGCCGATGACATCGATGAGGTGATCCTCGTCGGCGGTTCCACTCGCATCCCCGCGGTGCAGGCGCTGGTTCGTCGGATGACGGGCGGCAAAGAGCCCAACATGACCGTCAACCCCGACGAGGTCGTCGCGCTGGGCGCGGCGGTCCAGGCCGCGATCATCAAGGGCGATGTCGAGGATGTCCTGCTGCTCGACGTCACGCCGCTTTCGCTGGGGCTCGAGACGCAGGGTGGCGTGATGACCAAGGTCATCGAACGCAACACCACGATCCCGGCACGTCGAACCGAGCTGTTCAGCACCGCCGAAGACAACCAGCAGGCGGTCGACGTGGTCGTCCTTCAGGGGGAGCGTGAGCGCGCCAGCGACAACCGGGTGCTCGCGCGGTTCCGCCTGGAGAACATCCGGCCGGCCCCGCGAGGCGAGCCTCAGATCGAGGTCACCTTCGACATCGACGCCAACGGCATCCTGCACGTCTCCGCGAAAGACAAAGACACCGGAGCCGAGCAGCAGGTCACCATCAGCGAGACGTCGACGCTGACTCCCGAGGATGTCGAGCGCATGCTCTCGGACGCCGAGGCGCACCGCAGCGAGGACGCGCAGCTGCGCGAGTTCGTGGACGCTCGAAACGAGCTCGACTCCGTGACCTATCAGGTGGAGCGGGCACTGAAGGAAGCGGGCGACGATGTCGCAGAGCACGACCGTGCCCGGGCAGAGATGCTGGTGAGTGATGCGCGTGCGGCTCTGGACGCGGAGACGCCGATCGATCGCCTGCGCTCGCTGGCGGGAGAGCTGCACCAGATGGCGCAGGCGCTGCGTACATCCGTCGGCAGCCAGCCCGGCGCCGGTCCCGCGGGTGCATCGCCCGGCGAGGCCGGGGCGGGCGACGACGCCGACGACGTGATCGACGCAGAGTTCACCGCGCACTGAGAGTCGCCATCATGTCCGAACGCGAGGAGCCCGAGGATGAGGTCGTCGGGGCGGCGGAGGCCGGCGGTGAGGATGAGGCCGCCCAGCAGATCGCCGAACTGCAGGACTCGTGGCGTCGCACAGCTGCAGAGCTCGACAACTTCCGCAAACGCAGCGTGAGAGACGTGGTCCGTGCGCGCGAACAGGAGCGGGCGTCGGTGGCGTCCCGCTGGCTCCCGGTTGTCGACAACCTCGAGCGCGCCCTGGACCACGCCTCCTCCGACTCCGATGTGATCGCCGAAGGGGTGCGCGCCGTGCACCAGCAGGCTCTCGCCGTGCTCGCCGACCTCGGGTTCCCTCGGCGCGACGATGAGACCGGGAAGCCGTTCAACCCCGCTCACCACGATGCCGTCGGCACCGTCGCGGATCCGGACCTCATCCCCGGCACCGTCGCGCACGTCATCCTGCCCGGCTACGGTGCCGATGCCGAGATCCTCCGGCCGGCGTCGGTCATCGTTGCGACCAGGAGCGAGTAATGGCTCGAGACGCCTATGAGGTCCTCGGCGTCTCCCGCGATGCCGATCAGTCCGAGATCCAACGGGCCTATCGCAGCCGCGCCCGCAAGCTCCATCCCGATATCAACAAGGATCCCGGGGCGGAAGACGAGTTCAAGGAGCTCTCCGAGGCGTATGACGTGCTCTCCGACCCCGATCAGCGCAAGCGATACGACGCGTTCGGACCGGACTTCCGCCGCGTCGGCGCAGATGTCGACCCCGACGCCTACCGGCGGTCACGCGCCTATGCGGGCGCGGGCTTCGGCGGAGAGAGTGCGAGGGGGCGCCCCGGTAACGGTGCCCCAGGCGGATTCGGGTATTCCGGATCGGTCGGCGATATCGACCTGGAGGACCTGCTGGGCGGCATGTTCGGCTCACGGGGACGCGGCCGGGGCGGGTGGGGTCGAGTCGACGGCTCCGATCAGGAGACGGAGGTCGAGGTGACTGTCGAAGAGGCGTACACCGGAACCCGGCGCACCCTGTCGATCAGTGGTGCCGATGGCCAGCGCACCATCGACGTCGACATCCCCGCCGGTGTCGTGGACGGTCAGAGGATCCGGCTGCGCGGGCAGGGCGGCCAGGGGGCGGGGGGCGGAGCGCCGGGCGACTTGTACCTCATCGTGCGCATCGCGCCCCACCCCCGGTACCGGACGGACGGCCGGGATGTGCATGTGATGCTGCCCATCGCGCCGTGGGAGGCGGCGCTGGGCGCCTCAATGCCGATCGAGACGCCGGGAGGTCGGGCCACCGTCAAAGTACCCGCCGGCACCTCCAGTCACCGGCGACTGCGTCTGAAGGGCCGTGGGCTGCCGAACAGTCGCGGAGAGCCGGGCGACCTCTACGCCGAAGCGCAGATCAAACTCCCCAAGGCGCTGTCACAACAGGAACGCCGACTGTTCGAGCAGCTCGGCAGGGAGTCGACGTTCGACCCGCGGAGCGCACCATGACCGACCTGACCGCAGGCACGCAGTGGCCCCTGGCACGTCCTTACCGGCTGAGCCTCGACAGCTATGCCCGGATCACCGGGGTGCACCCCGACCTCATCCGCAGGCTGATCGCGCTGGGCCTGCTCGAGATCACGCGGGACGCCGAGGGGAACCTCTGGTTCGACCCTTCCCAGGTTCGGGAGATGGCCAAGATCCAGCGGCTGCACCTGCGCCTGAACATCACCTACGCGTCGCTCGGCCTCGTGATGGATCTGCTTGACCGGATCTCCGATCTCGAGAGAACTCAACGGCGCCCGCACCCAGAGAGGGGACGTCGATGGACCTGAACAGACTCACGCAGAAGTCGCAGGAGGCACTGCACGACGCGCAGACGAAGGCGTTGCGGTTCGGACATCAGGAAGTGGATGGCGAGCACCTCCTGCTCGCCCTGTTGGAGCAGAGCGACGGACTGGTGCTGCCTCTGCTCGCTCGGGCCGGTGCCGACGTCGACCGGTTGAGGGAGGATCTGACGGCGGAGCTCGAGAAGCGACCGCGGGTCACGGGGTCGGGTGTCGAGCCCGGCAAGGTGTTCGTCACCCAGAGGCTCAACCGCATCCTCGATGCTGCCGATCGGGAGGCCCGCCGGCTCAAGGACGATTACGTCTCCGTCGAGCACTTGGTCGTCGCGCTCCTCGACGAAGGGTCCAGCTCGGCTGCAGGGCGGGTGCTCGCGCAGCACGGCGTGACGCGCGACTCGTTTCTCGAGACCCTGACCGAAGTGAGGGGGTCGCAGCGGGTCACATCCGCGACTCCGGAGGGAACCTACGAGGCCCTCGGGAAGTATGGCCGCGACCTCGTCGCCGATGCCGCCGCAGGGCGGCTGGAGCCCGTGATCGGCAGGGATGCGGAGATCCGCCGCACCGTCCAGATCCTCTCCCGCAAGAGCAAGAACAACCCGGTGCTGATCGGTGAGCCCGGGGTGGGCAAGACGGCCATCGTCGAGGGACTGGCCCAACGCATCCACCACGGCGACGTGCCCGAGGGTCTGCGCGGGAAGAGCGTGTTCGCACTGGATCTCGCCTCCCTCGTCGCCGGTGCGAAGTACCGCGGCGAGTTCGAGGAGCGACTCAAGGCCGTCCTCAACGAGGTGCTGGCAGGCGAGGGGAACATCCTGCTGTTCATCGATGAGCTTCACACGGTGGTCGGGGCCGGCGCGACGGAAGGCGCGATGGACGCGGGCCAGATCCTCAAGCCCATGCTCGCCCGCGGTGAGCTGCACATGATCGGGGCGACGACGCTCGATGAGTACCGCACCCACATCGAGAAGGATGCGGCGCTCGAGCGTCGGTTCCAGCCCGTGCTGGTCGACGAGCCGAGTGTCGAGGACGCGCTCTCGATCCTGCGGGGGCTGCGCGAGCGGTTCGAAGTGTTCCACGGCGTCAAGATCCACGACGGTGCATTGGTGGCGGCCGTGAGCTTGAGCCACCGCTACATCTCGGAGCGATTCCTGCCCGACAAGGCCATAGACCTCGTCGATGAGGCCTGCGCGATGCTGCGCACCGAGATCGACTCGATGCCGTCGGAACTGGACGAGCTCACCCGTCGTGTGACCCGCCTCGAGATCGAGGAGGCCGCGCTCGCTCAAGAGACGGATGCCGCGAGCCTGCGTCGCCTCGAGGAGTTGCGCAAAGAACTGGCCGATCTCAGGGCTGAATCCGACGCAATGCGCGCGCAGTGGGAAGCGGAGCGTCAGGCGCTGCGTGAAGTGCAGGCGCTGCGGCGTGAGATCGAGCAAGTGCGACTGGAGAGCGAACGAGCCGAACGCGAGTACGACCTCAACAGGGCCGCGAGCCTGCGGCATGGCAAGCTCCCCGAACTCGAACGTCGCCTCAAGGCAAGCGAAGAGCGACTCGAGGCCAAGCAGGGCATGAGACGTCTGCTGCGCGAGGTCGTCACCGCCGACGAGATCGCCTCGATCGTCGCCCAGTGGACGGGTATCCCGGTGAGTCGACTCCAGGAGGGCGAGCGCGCGAAGATCCTCCGCCTCGACGAGCTGCTCCACGAGCGGGTGATCGGCCAGGACGAGGCCGTGCAGCTGGTGACGGATGCTGTCATCCGGGCGCGCTCCGGCATCAAGAGCCCGACCCGCCCGATCGGCTCCTTCGTCTTCCTCGGTCCGACGGGCGTCGGCAAGACGGAGTTGGCGAAAGCGCTCGCGGAGGCGCTGTTCGACAGCGAGGAGAACATCATCCGCATCGACATGAGCGAGTACCAGGAACGGCACACCGTGAGCCGGCTCGTGGGGGCGCCGCCGGGATACGTGGGATTCGAGGAGGGCGGTCAGCTCACCGAGGCGGTTCGCCGCAAGCACTATTCCGTGCTGCTGCTCGACGAGATCGAGAAGGCACACGTCGACGTCTTCAACATCCTGCTGCAGGTGCTCGACGACGGTCGGCTCACCGACTCCCACGGGCGCACCGTCGACTTCCGCAACACCGTCATCATCATGACCTCGAACCTCGGCTCGGAGTTCCTGCTCGAGGGGGTCACACGAGACGGCGAGGTGCAGCCGGAGGCCCGCACGCGGGTGATGAGCGCGCTCCGATCGCACTTCCGGCCGGAGTTCCTGAACCGGATCGACGAGATCGTGCTGTTCAAGCCGCTCACGTTCGCTGAGATCGAGCGCATCGTCGACCTCCAGCTCGACGAGCTGCGGCAACGGCTGGCGGAGCAGCGGATCACCATCGAGGCCACCGAGCGGGCGCGGCGGTTCTTGGCGGAGGAGGGATTCGACCCGGCGTACGGGGCACGCCCGTTGCGGCGTTTCATCTCCCGTGAAGTCGAGACGCGCGTTGCACGTGCGCTCGTGCGAGGCGATCTGTCGGATGACTCCACCATCGTGATCGACGTGGTCGACGGCGAACTCACCGTCGCGCCGGGGCGACCTCAAGATCATGCGGCAGCAGCATGAGCACTCAGCAGAAGGGGTCGACCAGGATCGTCGTCTGCCCGCATTGCAGCACGAAGAACCGGGTGCCCGCCGTCGCGGCAGGGGCACCCCGATGCGGAAACTGCCACCGGCCGCTGCCCTGGGTGGTCGACACGTCCGGCCCAGACTTCACTGCTGTGGTCGACGAGTCCACGTTGCCCGTGCTCGTCGATGTATGGGCACCCTGGTGCGGGCCCTGCCGGATGGTCAGCCCGGCGCTGGAGCAGTTGGCGACCGAGCTGGCAGGACGGCTGAAGCTCGTGAAGGTCAACGCGGACGAGGCGCCGGAGGTGAGTCGCCGCTTCGATATCCAGGCGATCCCGACGCTGCTGCTCATGCGCGGGGGACAGGTGGTCGCCAAGCAGGTCGGCGCCGCACCCGCACACGTCCTGCGTACCTGGCTGACGCAGCACCTGCCCGGTGGTGGAGCGGAGCCGGCGGCGACGAGTGATTCGAACGGCGGGGACCGGCGATGATCGCGGGCGCCGGGCGGGTCACGCAAGACGCGCACCTGGTGCTCGTGCGACCGGTGGGGCCGCCCCGAGCGCGGGGGTGCGAGGAATGCCTCCGCCTCGGCACCCCCTGGGTGCACCTGCGGCAATGCCTCACCTGCGGAGAGATCTGCTGCTGCGACTCGTCGCCTATGCGGCATGCGCGCGCACACGCCGCCACGACGGGCCACGTCATCGTGCGTTCCATCGAACCGGGGGAGAGCTGGAGGTGGTGCTATGCCGACGAGCAGTTCGTCTGATTCCGACCTGGACGACCTGCCCGAGACCCCTGATGCGAGCGGAGCCTACCCTCGGCTCTCGGACGAGCAGATCATGCTGCTCCGTCCCTACGGCGACGCCAAGCGGCTGGCTAGAGGCGCGATGCTGTTCTGCGCCGGCGACCGCGACTGCGGTCTGTTCGTCGTCTTGGACGGGAAGGTCCGCGTCGTTCAGGAGGACGACCTGGACGGCCCCCCGCGAGTGATCGCCGTCCACGGGCGGGGGCGCTTCGTCGGGGATCTGTCGATGCTGACGGGCCAGGCGGTCTACGTCACTGCCATCGCCCAGACCGATGTCGAGGTTCTGGAGATCGCATACGACCGCGTCAAGGAGGCCGTCACCCGGAACCAAGCGCTGGGCGACCTCATCCTCCGGGCTTTCATCCTTCGGCGCAGCATTCACACGGATCTCGGCGTCGGGCTGCGGATCATCGGGTCACGGTTCTCTGCCGACACCCGCCGGCTGAGGGATTTCGCCAGCCGCAATCGCGTGCCCTACCGCTGGGAGGATCTCGAGGAGGACCCCGAGGCGGAGAGCACTCTGCGGGCGTTCGACATTCCGCCCGACCAGACGCCGATCGTCCTGTGGAAGGGGCGCACGGTCCTGCGCAATCCCAGCAACACCGAGCTTGCGGAGCTGCTGGGGCTTCGCGAGAACGCACCTCCGCGCGACGCTGTTGACATCGCGGTGGTCGGGGCGGGGCCGGCGGGCCTTGCCGCCGCGGTCGCGGCGGCGTCGGAAGGACTGTCCACGGTCGTGCTCGACGCGATCGCGACGGGCGGTCAAGCGGGGACGTCGTCGCAGATCGAGAACTATCTCGGGTTCCCTGCTGGTATCTCGGGAGCTGAGCTCGCGGACCGAGCGGTGGTCCAGGCCCGCAAATTCGGTGCCACCTTCATGATCCCCGGCGAGGCGGAATCACTCGGCCGCCTCGACGGCCATTTCGCCATACGGCTGACCGACGGGGCTCGACTCGAGGCTCACACCGTGGTGGTCGCGACCGGGGTGCGATTCCGCCGTCTCAGCGTGCCCGGCATGGACCGGTTCGAGGGCCCCCACGTCTACTACGCCGCCACGGAGTTCGAGGCTCGGATGTGCCGGGCCAATCCGGTCGTCATCGTCGGGGGCGGCAACTCCGCCGGGCAGGCGGCCACGTTCCTGGCGCGCACCGCGACAGATGTCCACCTCGTCATTCGTCACCACGACCTGAGCCGCGACATGTCCCGCTATCTGGCGGAACGGATCAGCGCGATCCCCCAGGTGCACGTATGGAACGACTGCGAGGTCTCCGAGCTGCGTGGCGATGCACGCCTGGAAGAGGTCGTCGTCCGCGACGTGAGAACCGACGAGCGCCGATCTCTCAGCTCCACGGCCCTCTTCGTGCTGATCGGGTCGGAGCCGCACACCCGATGGCTCGAAGGCGCGGTCGAACTCGACGAACGAGGGTTCGTCGTGACGGGCGTAGGCCCGGGAGGCGCCACGATGTTCCAGACCTCGAGCGACGGCGTGTTCGCCATAGGGGACGTGCGCAGCGGGTCGGTGAAGCGGGTCGCGTCGGCCGTCGGCGACGGCGCAGTGGCCGTGCGCCTCGTTTACGAGCATCTCGTCCGAGCGGGAAGAAGGTGATTGCCTCTGAGGTACGGGAGGAGCGTTAGATCGGACGCGATCGCCGCGGTGGTCCGCCATCATTGGCCGAGGCCCCCCACTCATCAGCAGGCCCGGCACCGGGGAGAGCCCCCGCGGGCGGACCCCAGTCGTGCGGTGGCCTTCAGTGATGCCATCATCGCGATCGTCATCACTCTCCTCGTGCTCGATCTACACGGGCCACTCGTTCAGCAGCCCTGACCGGCCACAATCACTTGCGCCTCTTCTGCTCGCGAGCGGCGTCTCGCGCATCCACAACGATGTCCCGCCGTCCCCCGTCGAAGCGAGCGGACCCGAAGGTGGAGGAGCAGGACGCCGCCTCCCAGCGGGAGGCGGAGAAGCAGGCAGCGGCCGAGCAGGGAGCCGCGCGACAAGGCGGCACGGGCGCCCCGACACACCGAGGACTGGCCGCGTCTGTGATCAGACCGAGATTCCCGACGTGGGGGAGACCGACGCGACGTGGCCTTGCGGCTGGGTTGCCGCATTACGCGCAGCGCGTCGGAGTTCGGCGGCTACAGCTCGCACAGAGTCGTTCATCGTGACTTCTGTGCTCCCGCGGAGCATGGTGGCGGCGAGGTGCTCGCGCGCGGCGGCATCCGTTCTCCCGAGCGCGATCGCCTCGTTGTGGTGGCGTCCGCGCGTCAACCCGACGTACAGACCGGCCGCGTCGACGTCGGGACCGACGACGGCGGCGTCGGTGGTTTCGCCTTGGATTCCGTGCACGGTGGATGCGTAGGCGAGCATGACGTGGTCGAGGGCGTAGTCGCGGGTGATGCGGCGGCGCTCGCCGCTGTCGGTGGGGGAGACCAAGTCGATGGTGTCGGGATCGATGCGCGCGATGATCCATTGCGCGCGGTTCTCGACGCCGGTCCGCGGATCGTTGCGTCGCGTCTGCACGGAGTCGCCGACGAGGAGTCGTTGCTCATCTCGGCCGCAGGCGAGGACGGTGGGGCTCAGTTCGCCGGCGTCGACGCGACGCTGCTGGATCTGCGCGTTAATGGCGTCGGCTTCGCTGTTGGATCCGCACATCAGCGCGACCCGCCGGCCGTGACCGGTCTCGTCGATGTAGGCGCTCACCATCGCGGCTCGCGCTTGCTCGGTGCTGTCCACGCGTCGCACGTGACCGCGGGCTGAGAGATCGGCCGCGATCTGGAGCGCGTGATGGTGGTCGCGCGGGTCGCGCAACTGCAGCGTCAGTGCCGCGTAATCTGCGTCCGCGAAACGGTGCACCGTGTCCATCTCGATGGCTGCCGAGGCATGGCGGATCGCGGACGCCATGGCTCCGGCGTGCCCGACGGGGAGGGCCTGATGCGTGTCGCCGACCATGGCCATTCCGGCGCCGGTCTCCAGCGCGACCTCGGTGAGAGCGTCCGCGGTGTGCAGGTCCACCATCCCTGCCTCGTCGACGACGATGCGGTCGCATGCGTCGAGAGGGAACCGTTGCGGCCCACGATATGTCTGCCCGGTGTCGGGGTCGATGTCGCCGGGCGCGAGTCGTTGCCAGACCTGAGCGCCGGTCTGATGCCGCGACCACCTGTAGCCGTGGTCGTGCAGCAGCGCGTGGAGACTCGACGCTTCCGCGCCGGTCTCCCGACCAGCCACGGACGCCGCCTTGCGGGTCGGAGCGACCACAAGCATGCGGCGCCGCTGCCGAACGAGCGCAGCGTGGGCTGCGCGCAGCATCGTGGTCTTGCCGGCGCCGGCTGGTCCGGTCACCGCGACCAGTCCATGCGTCCCGGCGATCGCGCACGCCGCCGCTGACTGCGCCGCGTCCAGCTTCTCGAAACCTTCAACGGATGCCGCCCCGCGCCGCAGCTCTTCGGGGAGGAGTGATCGGCCGGGCGCGGCGATGGCTTCGAAGCGTCGCCCGACGCGCATCTTCAGCCGCATCGTGTCGGTCGCCATGAACGCCTTGATGTGGCCCGGTATGTCGGGCTCGGACGAGAGCCTGACGTAGAGCGAGCGTGCTCGCGCGGCGATGGTCTCGACGATGGTTTCGAGCGACTCACGCTCCGCGATGACTCCGGTGTGGGCGAGTGCGCGGATCGCGCCGGCGCGAAGATCGAACTGGCTGAATCGACCGCTCGCCGCGCGTGACCGGTCATCGGCTTCCACCACCGCAGCATGTGCAAGCAGGTCGAGATCGAGATCCTCGGCGGGCAGGTGCGGTGGCTGGCATTGCGCACGCTCCTCGGTGAGGAGGGGGTCGATGGCGGCGAGCTCGTCACGAGCCGCCGCCTCCCACGCCAGTTCATCCAGCAGCGCCGGCTTGTTCGGGCGTGACATCGCCCACGCTCGTCGATCGATCTGCTGCAGCACCTCGACGCTCGGCCGTACTCCACCGTGTGCGCGCGTCCACTCTGCGATCAGCTGAACGCGGTTGGCTTCTATCTGCGCCGACCGGCGGGAGAACGGGGCGACGGCGCGGGAGAGTTCGGCAATCTCGCCGTCCTCGCCGATCGTGTATCCGTGCCGGGCGAGCGCGGCGATCCACTGTGGGTCGGTGCGCGCCGCCAGCTCGCCTTCCGCGTTGACGACCGTGTGGAATTTCATCGCGACGCGTGAGTCGACGTTCGACCACTTTCCGTCGTCGCCGCGGACCTTGATGTTCAGCCAGAGGTGTCGGTGGATGTGCGGGTCGAGTGCGCGTGAGCGGCGGTGCTGCAGCTCCACCACCTCGAGTTGAGCGATCGATTCACGGATGCTGCCGCCATGACCGCGACGAGCGTTCAGCTCGCGCTGCCACAGCGTGATGACTCGGTCGCGGATCCGGTCCTGCAACGCCTCGAACTCGGTGGCCAACTCCGGATGCAGCAACGCCGCGATGCTGTACGACTTCGGGTGGTTCAGCGTCCCGTCCAGCAGCAGGTCTGAGTCGGAGCGCAACAACGTCTTGCCGCGATCTTCGCCGGTGACCGGGTCATGTCCGCTCAGCCAGACCCGCAGCGCGCCGGCCGAAAGTTCGTCGGATCGGATCGCTCCATGCTCGACGATGAAGCTCGTCACTGAAGCGTCAGCGGTGCTGCTGTACTCCTCGAGCGCATCCACGCCGGGGGAGTGGACGACGTGGGCGTCGCAGACTCCTTTGAGCGCGTAGCCGATCGCTTGTCGAACGCCGCGGGACTCCACGCCCCGCTTCCACCGCTCGAGTCCGCCTCGCATGGCGCCAACGGTACGCTCCTTCTTGCCTAATCGCTACCGATTTACACATTGGTGCCTGCGTGCATCGCTGGTTCTCCTTCTCTCTCTCTTCTTGGCCCGGTTCTCCGTTCTCCCTCCGTGGCTCGGTTCGTCTTGGGTCTTGGGTCTTGGGTCTTGGGTCTTGGGTCTGTGTGATCTCGGTGCGTCGCTGTGGTTCTGTCGGCTGCCGGGAGCTTGTCCGGCCATGGCGCCGCTATCGCGCATAGCATCGACCCGGTTATTCGAACCGGCACCCCCTCATGCCGCCCAGTCGTCAGAATCGGCACTGGATCCGTGCGCTGATCAACCCTCTTCGCGCGCACTCCGGATAGTCGCGACGCATGCGAACCGCCCGTGCCGGCGGCTTACGCTGGCCCCGGTAACGTCGCCGGCTCGCGAACAGGCGGGCACAGTGGATCTGCTCACGGCAGGCGTTGAAGATTGGGCCGTGCGACACTGCCAGAGTGCGTCGGGACATCTTCCGCCAACCTCCGGTCGTTGCGCTGAGCCCTCGCGACGGCCAAGTCGCCGCCGACCGCGGCCGCTGGCCGGCCGCCATTCCCGCGGTCGCGCAGCTACTCGAGGAAGGGCTAACCCTCGACCCCGGAGTCACGTTCCTCGTGGGCGAGAACGGCTCGGGCAAGTCCACCATCGTCGAGGCGGTCGCGATGGCTTATGGATTCTCGGCGGAGGGCGGCTCGACTTCCGCGCGCCACAGCACGCGGCCCAGCGAGTCGGACCTGTCGGAACGGCTGCGCCTGCAACGCGGCGTCGGCGGTCCCAGATGGGGCTACTTCCTGCGCGCCGAGACGATGCACTCGTTCTACACGTACCTCGAGGAGAACCCCTCGGACCGTCCCGAGCCGATATTTCATGAGATGAGCCATGGCGAGTCCTTCCTCGCCATCCTCGACACGCGGTTCGACTCTCCCGGCTTCTACTGTCTAGACGAGCCCGAAGCGGCCCTCTCGTTCGGCTCGACGCTGACTCTCATCGCTACGCTGCACCGCATCGCGTCGGAGGGCGGCCAGGTGCTGTGTGCCACACACTCGCCAATCCTCGCTTCCCTTCCTGGTGCCAAGATCATCGAAGTCGGCGAGTGGGGAATGCGGCCCTCACACTGGGGAGACCTGGAACTGGTCGCGCAGTGGCGGTCGTACCTCGCGGCGCCGGAGCGATACCTCCGGCACCTGCTCGACTGAGCACAGCCAAAGCGCCCGCTGGACGACCGCGTTACGCGCTACGGGAGCCGCGTGCCATGTCCGCCGGGCCATACTCCGGTAGAGCGGACTGAGCCTTGTCGTCAGTGAGCGGAATGCTTGCGTTGTGCGGCACGCCCGGCCGGGGTATCCAACAGGCGGATCAATCCGGGTGACCAGGCGGGATTGATCCATATGGGGCCAAGTCCCGAGAGCGCCTTGGCGTGAGCGCGCATGTCGTTGATGATGTGTTCGCGTGCTTCGTTGTCGGCTAGTTCCCACGCGAGGAGGGCGGACTCGAACCATTCCTGGATCTTTCCGTCTGCGGTGTGCACGTTGAGGGCTCGCTTCAGCGAATGGATCGCACGAATCGTGCGACGCGAATCGCGCGCTTTCGAGATCGAGATGAGCAACGCGCGCGTTCTGGGACTCAACAGTTCCGGGCTCAGCGGAACCCGCCAGCTCGCGGTCTGGCTAAGCATGGAGATCACCCATGCGGCGGCGCTGTCCGACTCGGCTTGGGTGGGGCGGTGGCGGGAATCGGCGGCCTGCTGGTCCTGGCCGCCGAACAAGGTGCTTCGCACGGTTGCGTCGATGTCGGCGGGACATTCCGACACCCGCACGCCGGACATGAAACTCGCAAGGTCCAATGTGAGTTGGTCGAAGTATGCGCATGGAGACAGATATCGAGACGGGGAGAACTCGAGAATCTCCCACGCCTGCGGTTCAGCGGCTTCTGCTGTCTCGTATTGCTGGACGGGGTGGAGGAAGCTTTCCGCGAGCGGACCGCGGTGGATGTAAATGATCCTCCCCGATGAAGGCCACTGTTCGCCCATTTGGTGCTCTCTTCGTGGGCCGGGTTGAGCGCCTAGCCGCCGGGAGTGGCCAAGGTGCGTCCGGCCAAGGGTAACGGCCGGGCTCGTTGATCTGACGATACTGGCTGCAGAGGTTGCCATATGTCATCCGTTGCTCGCGGCCGGGTGAGAGGACGCGAGGAGCGGCGGCCTTCGCTACGGTCAATGCATGGCGCAGACGACAGTGGAGTTGGAGCAGTTGGGATGGCACACCCCCGCTCGCGACATCATCCCGGCGTCACACCGGGATCTGCCGATGCTCCGCGTCTATCTGCCCTTCATCGACCGCGCCGGGAACTACGTGCGGTGGTCTCGGTACGTCGACGTCGACAAGCATCCGGCATCGCTGAACTGGTTCGAAGCGACACAGCACCTTGCCGCGACCCAGCCCAACGTCCGGGAACTGGTCTCGTGCATGGGCGCCCTCGACAGCTCGACCGCTGAAGCGCTGCGCGATGCCATCGGCGACCTGACGCTTCGATGCCTCCGCTGGGTGGGATACGGCGAAGTGCCCACCGACTCGCCCGTCCGCGTGCACAGCGAGGACTACTTCGCAGCTGACCTGAATGCCGCTGACGTGGAAGCCGGGCGTCGGGTGCCCGAGTTCGCCTGGGACGCCGAGAATAGGTTGGCATGGGGCGGCCGGCTGTATCCGGATTCGCTCATCATGGCCGCGGAGCTACCGATCTTCCGGCAGCTACGCAATGACCCTCGACTGGACTCGGCGTCGGTTCGGGCGGATGACGTCCTGCCTGGGAGCGTCGGAGACTGAGCCCGCGACACGAAAGCCGCTACTCCCGTGCGACGCCCGCTGATGGACCGGCTCGCGGGCGGTGCTGGCCCCGCGACAACAGCCAACCCGAGAGGTGCTTGGCGGATCGAGTTGCCGGCAGGTCACGCCGGGACCGGACGTGCTGTCGGACAAATGGGCGGGCGGCCTTGCCTGGGCGCTCAGCCGGACTGATCGGAGGAGTTCGCGCGATCGCGGACGGGCGCAGGAGTTAGTCGCGCCAATGAACGGCGGATGCCCGCGCGGAGTCGCGCTGGCATCCCTTGATGGTTCTTGAGCGCCCCCAGTGCGCGCAGGGTTGAGGACTCGATCTCACCAGACACGATGGCGTCGACGAGTATGTCGTTGGCTTCGCCAAACTTCTGCATTGACCGTGCAACGAATCCGAAGAACAAGAAGATGATCGCAAAGACCGCCAATGGAATGATCAGTGCGCTGACCCATGATTCGAGCTCGCCAAATTGTACGTAGGTGAGGCATGCGGCGAGGATCGCGCAGAGCGGGAGCGCTATGGATATCCGGAACTCGGCTTCGGCCTGGAGCCGGTCGAACTCGTCGTAGTCCTCGGCGCTCGCTTTTCGAAGCGATCGCGCGTTCTGTTCGAAGTCCGATACAACGTCGCGACTGACCAGTTGGAGGGAATGGGGCTCGCCAATCCATTCCCAGAACGAAGCAGCCGAGGAATCTTCGATGCCCCGCCTCTGGCGATGAATGTCCCAGCTGACCGCGAGTGCAGGTGCGATCTCGATAACCTGATCGGGCATGACGCCACGTCGGGCAAGTTCGTTGAGTTCCGCTCTCACCTTCGCCTCGAGTGCGCTCCCGCTTGAAGGGCTTAGGGCGACGCCGACTCGCTTCCACATCTCGGGGAAGTGTTGCCGAGCGCCCGGCACCAGTCGATCCAGAATCTCTTTGGGATAGAGGGCCAGCACGGTGGGCCAGATATACCCCGAAGCGCGGAAGAGGCTGCGGGCGCGAAAAGTGGTCATCACTCCGATGATGTAAGCGATAAAGGATGCTGCGGCAATCAGCGCTGCGGAACCCAACACGAGAAATGCTCGGTTGAGTTCATGGAGAAGGCCGGTCGCCGAAGACGGATCCGGAATGTACCGCGCGAGCGCCAGCCACAGAAATGTCAACCAGAGGAATCCAGTCGCCAGCGGAACTCGTACGTCGCGCAATCCCGGCAGAATCGTCGCCAACATCGTGGTCCCTCCCACCTTCCCCAGGCTGCTCTGCGCAGTTACGGATCCCGCTGGTGAGAATGTATCTGGCTCATTTGGACCAAGTCCACAGGTGCGGGACCCGCCTGCTTGCGGCGGCGGCCTCGGGGATCCACGGATTCCTGGAGGAACTGCCTCCAACAGCTCAGACCGGCACCGATACTTCCGCGAGCCAACTTCCCGTGCACGCCGAAGGACCGGGAAACGTGCCCCGTAATCAGTCTTGCGCTGTGGCGCTATCGATGGCTGTCGCGGCCGTCCGTAGGCGTTGGACCCCGAGCCAGTCGTTCAAGGCGAACGCCTGTCTACGAGCGGTCGAGCGCCAGGTCACGGTGCCTCCTAGGGTTATCGAGCGGTCATCAACCGTTGAAAGCCGAAGGTGGCCAGGCTCCAAAGCGCCGCCGGCGACCGGCCAGCCCGCCACGTAGAGCCACCCCGTGTATGAGTCCGCGTTCCACCTGCTCATGTCGACCTTGTTCAATCGCCGGGTGCGCCACCAAGACCGCACAATGACGCCGTCATCTCCCACGTAAACGCCGATCCACGGGAACCTCACCCATGCCCACGCGTAGACCAAGAGCAGCGGCGCGGCCGCCATGATCCACGCAACGCTGTTCTCCTGTAGTCCGAGAAGCAGAAGCGCGACGGCCCCCGTGCCGCAGATAGCCGTGGACGCCGCCAGGATTAAAGCACGACCAGCGCGACCCGTCGGCGGGACCACGGAATACCCGGAGCCGCGCGTCGGACGCACGACCGCGCGGTCCGCGCGTGCGAGGCGGGGGAACGCATCAGGGGTTGGCACGAATACATCTTCCCCTGCTGGCATCGGGGCTGCCTCTCCCCGAGTACCCATAGCGCCCGAGCCCGCCCGCTGGTCGACCGACTTGCGGGCGCTGATTGCCCCGCCCACGACGCTCCGCTATCGCATACTTGTCGAATGAGCCTCCGTCGCGGCGATGACTCCCGCGCTACGCGCCGCCGGAAGCGCCAGCGCCGTGAACAGTGGGCGCAGGTCAAGCCGAGATCCTGGGACGACTACCGGTGGCTCGGCTGGGTTGGAGCCATTTCACTGGGTGTTCCTCGTCGTGTTCTACGGTGTTGGCCTTCTCCTCGGTGGCACGTTCGAGTGGCGCTGAGCCATCGCGACGTCTGGTTGGAATCCGCTCGTTGGCCGGCGACATCGTCTCCTGAACGACCCGCAACCGCACGCACGCCGACCGGCACGCCACGTACCCGAACGCGCGTCATCCTCGCGCGGACCGGTGATCGCGCGGTAGGGCTGCGGCTGCGTTCATACTTGATCAATGACCCCGCGGCGAGACAGCGCCCCTCGCGCACAAGCCGGCGCTCGTCGAGGTCCGGCTGAGGCGGTCCTCGCGCGGACTCATGAGGGAATGGCCGTCACGGTGCCAGGCTCACGGACGATCTTTCGGACCAGGGCGATCGCTGTGGGCTTTGCGTTGTGGGTGTGCTGGTCAGCGGTTCTCTACTGGGTACTCGCTCTGTGGGGCGGGCCCGTCGCCGTGGCGATCGCGGCCGTGTTGGCGTGCTGGAATGTGCTGATGGTCTACCTCGCCGTGCGTTCGTTCTTCGTTCGTCTTGAGATCACCGATGATCATCTCCTGGTCCATGGTTGGTTCCGGAATCGCAGCTTCGCGCGCGAACAGGTGCGCCGCGTTGACCACGTGCGTGGCCCGATCCCGTTGGCAGTCGCGGTGAGTATGGGGGTTCGAGCGATCCCGCAGAGTTGGTTCCTTGTCTTGACCACGTCCGGTGATCCATCGCTCGCACTCGACTCCACTCTCGCGAGGTACTCGGACTCCAACCGTCAGATCAATGCTCTGCGTTCATGGCTCACCCGCGAGGGCCGCGGCGCCCAATGATCGCCCTCGTCGTCGGTACCTGGCGAATCAAGTGTCGAACGGGCGAGGACGGCCAGACAGACAGGATCGGAGCGCGCCGGGAGGCGCCTCAGCGCGCGTAGCGGCGAACCGCGCGTCTTGACCGGACGAGAGAACCACTTCACGCACATTGGTGCCGCGTGCGTTGATTAGGGTCAGCTCGAGGGAGGGCGCATGGGTCGACGATCGGAACTCGCCGATGCTGGTGATGGCATAACGGGACATTTCATGCTCAACGGTTCGTGGAATACCGAATGGCAGTTCGCGCATGTCGGCCGAGCTCTGCGAGCGGGAGACGGGAGCACCTTCACCATCGATCTGCTAGACGCCACGGTTTCGCCTCCGTCCTCACACCTCGCCCCACTCGCCACCGAGCTGCAGCGCGATCTCCAACGCCACCTCGCCGCGCGTTCCATCCCAACCGACTGGGTCGCCGCGGCAACTTTCGGGGTCACCCATCGGTGATTGGACCGCCGGACGGGATGGTCTCGTTCGATCCAGAGTCGTGACCCCCGACGATCGCGGCGGCGAGCACACCTCCGCCCGCCGAGGTGGACTGTACGTCCCGCGCGATGGACTTCTCGGCCGTCTGCTCAAGCGGATCCGCCGCTAGACGATCGCTGAGAGCGAGCTGCGCATGATCAGCGACCGTAACTGAACGCAGTCTGGCCGGCCCGCCACGTACCTCCAGCGCGCGTCGCCCTGGTGCGGACCCGCCACCGGTCGACTCCGCCGGAATCGAGGAGTGCCGCTACGCGGCCGAATTCAGCGCGCTCGACGACCCTGTGAGGTCATACATGTTGGAGGCGTACCGTCCGGGGATGAACCGACAATCATCCTCACAGGAGCCCCACGCCGAGCAGATCGCGCAGCATCACGATGCCGGGCCTCCGGCAGATGAGTCGACGCAAGGTCACGTTCAACGGGGCCGTTCTCTCAAACCCCGACACATCGCATCTCGGCAGCCGTCACGCTGACACCGGGCCGTCACACGTGGTCGACGCGAGCGCGGCACATTCTGTGCCCTTCGACCGACCGGCCATCTAACGCCTGCCACGGTTGACGGTAGCTTCGAGGCTTTCACGTCAACGCTAGGGTTTGGGCCATGAGCACGAGTGCCGCGCAGGCCGCCGCCTTCTTCACGGAACTCGGTGCCGACGGTTCAGTCTGGACAATCGAGGACGATGCGGGCATTCCGGCCCCAGTTGGAGCGACTGGCGAGCGCGCCATGCCGTTCTGGTCTCGGAAGAGCCGAGCGCTTAGCGTCATCGCGACTGCTCCGGCGTATGCAGGTTTTCGTCCCCGACAGATTTCACGCGCGGAGTTCGAATCCAGGTGGTTGCCGGGTCTCGCCGAAGACGGACTGCTGATCGGTGTCAACTGGGCCGGAGAGCGGGCTACCGGCTACGAGCTCTCCGTGGACGACTTCCTCGCACGGCTGCCCGCCTGAGGACCCGGTTGCGGGCGCAGGATCGGGTAGCGCGTCATGTGACACTTGTGCGTGGCCATTTCTGACCAGGCGCCGGCCGAGACGCCTCCCACGCGCCGATCCCGTCGATCGCGCCGCTCTGACCAGGGGCAACGCTGGTCGACGTTGCGTTATGTGGGTCTCTGGGCATCGCGCCGCACCGTCGCGGCGGTGTGGCCGGGAATCACATTCGTTTTGACCATGGCGTTGATCGTTGTCGGGCTAGTGATGGGTGAGCAGCCTCCGGGGATCATCTGGATCGCGGGAGTGTCGGGCCTGCTGGTCCTCGCGTTCTGGGGTGCGGCGTTCGTCGCCTCGCTCCGCCTGCACCGGCTGTGGGGACTTCTCGATTCGTATGTGGCACAGCACGGCGGCCGGGTGCAGACGTTGAGATACTCCTCGCAGCCGTCCGAGATTCTCTCCGCCCGAGGAGAAGGCGGGCTCTCCCGCACCACCCTCACCCTCCTCTCCGGCACCAGGATCGGCGACTGGGAATACGTCAGAGAGTGGAATGGGCGACACACTCGATCCGCCTACGTGTGGGGATACGTCGCCATCCCCCTAACCAACAGCGTGCCCCACATCGTTCTCGACTCGCGGCGAAACCAGCGCGTCACCGCCATCGGCGCGGGCGTGACTCTCACCCGGTCCCAGGTCCTGTCGCTCGAAGGCGACTTCGACCGGCACTTCACCGTGTACTGCCCCGACGGGTACGGCGCAGACGCCCTCTACTTCCTCACCCCCGACGTGATGGCCGACCTCGTCGACACCGCACATGAGTGGGATGTGGAGTTCATCGACGACCAGGTCGTCTTCTTCCGACCCGGCCCCATCCTGCACGCCACCGACACCGCCATTGACGAACTCGTCGCCCTGGCACGCTCCTGGGAACTGCGAGCACGCAACTGGTCGCGTTGGCGAGACCAGCGCCTGGGCTCCGCGCCCGCGGTCGACTCCACGGGCCAGCTGATAAGCGCCCCCTCCGGCGTACACGAATCCGGGGTCCGCCTAAATGACACCCGACTCCTGACAATTGGAGCGATTGCGTTCATCCTGCTCATTGCCGGGTTGTACGCATACACCGTCCTCGACATGATCCAGCGCTGAAAGCTATGCGGCCGCCAACGCACCGCCAAACAGCGCGCTCAGGGACCGCTCAGCGATCGCCGCGGGGCGGCAGTTTGGGCCCCCGCGTGGGCACCTTCCCGAGAGTTCCAACTCGTCGTACGGTGAACTGTCGAACGCTGATCCCAGGCGTTGCTCGGAGCCGGGGCCGCGCGCTCGGGAAGGACGACGCCATGCGACTCGAGCCTTTGTATCGGCTCCGCTTCGACTACCCCGATGCGTGGAGTGCCGAACTGGAGGGCGGCTGGCAGCAGCACTACTTCCTCGCCGAGGGGACCTGCCACGGCACGATGTCCGGACGATTTCGCGGCTCGAACTACCCCTTACGGCGCACTCCTGATGGCCCATTCCAACCCGACATGCGAGGGGTCATCGAGACGGACGACGCTGCCACGATCATGCTCGAGTGCCACGGCTACGGTCGCGCCTACCCGATCGGGCGGCGGCAGATCGTCGGCACCATCCTGCACCTGAGCGACGCGCCGCAGTACCGCCGCCTGAACGACGCGGTCTGCGTGTGCGTCGGCGAAGTGCGCACTCTTGCTGATGGACCTGATCCGCGCACTGAGCTCGTACTCGAGGTCGCCGAACTCACCTGGGAACCGATCGACTAGCTTCCACAGCTCCGCACGATCAGCGGTCGGCCATCACAGTACGACGAGTTTCGTCGATCTTGGGGGCTGTTGATTTCCGCCACTACCAACTTGCGCGTGCGACCCGCGGGGCTAGCCGGTGCCTCCCTGCGCGCTGGCGCTGGGCAGCACAGAAAATCCAGTGGGAAGGCGTTCAGGCAAATGCGGCGAGCTGTGTGCCGCGCACCATGCTGAACGCGAGCGCGACGACGTCGTCGAGATCGGCGTTCCGGCCGTCTACCCGCCCTGCTTGGAACTGGGCTGCGTCCGAACCACCTCGTATTTCTTGGAGCGTCTTCGTATGGAATGTGTAGCGCCGGTTCCAGAACAACGCCTTGCGTACGCGCAACGCCTCCGCGGCACCGAAGAAGCGTCCTGCTGTTTCTGCATCGCCTTCCCGGGCTGAGGTGGCGAAGAAGCCCTCGAGGGAGAGCGCGATACCCTCCTCCGTTCCGATGTCGGTGGTGACGCGCAGTTGCTCGCCAAACCGATACTTCGCCTGTCCGAGGTTGCCCGTCTGCACATCTATCCAGCCCAGGTGGTAATGGGCAACGCTCTCAAGAAACAGGTCGTCGATCTCGCGGCAACGAACTATGACTTGCTCAAACCGTCCGCGGGCGCCCGCAAAGTCGCGGCGAAGGAGCGCGAGGAACCCGAGCGTTGTCTCGGACATGTTCTGACCGAATGGGTCGCCGATCTGTTCCATCAGTGCGTAGGACTTCCGTGCATCGCGGACGGCACCGATGTAGTCGGGAATGCGTTTCGTCAGCCGGGCCGTCGCAAGCGTGAGGAGGACCAGGGCTTGTCCAAATCGGTCGCCTTCACGCCGAAATGTCTTGGCCGCCCGTGCTATTGGCCGCAACATGCGAACGGGTTCGAGCGATTGCCATGACGCAAGCGCGTGGCTGCACAGGGTGGCGATGGCGTTTGAGCGTGGGGATAAAGACTCTTTTGCTGCGAGCATCTCCGTGCCCCACGCGCGGGCCTCGATTAGTTGGCTTCCCATGAACCAGAACCAAAGCAGTGGCCAGAGGATTTCCGCCGCTTCGTCGAGTCGACGCGACTGAAGGAGATACTCGATGGCGGCTCGCAATTCATCGCGCTCGTCAACGAGCCTGGGCATCCAGAGCCGCTGTTCGGGCGTCACCAGTGCTGGGCCGGCCCGACTGGCGAGTTGAACGTAAAACCGAGCGTGAAGGTCTCGGGCTTCGTCGAGTTCGCCTCTGCCCTCCAGTTGCTCGCGAACGTACTCGCGGATCGGAACAGGCATCGTGTACCACGCGCGCTGTCCGTGATCTCGTTCTCGGATCAGGCTGCCCTCCACCAGCGCACTGACAGCGTCGAGCGCAGTCGTCTCGTCACCCTGCGCCATCCAAACCGCTGCCTCGAGCGCGAACCCTGTCGGAAAGACACCGAGTCGTAGCAGCAGTCGTCGTGCGTCGTCGCTGAGCAGACGGACACTCCACTCGATCGTCGCGCGGATCGTTCGTTGTCGTTCGGGGAGGTCGCGACCGCCGCCCGCCAGCAACGGGAGTGCATGGTCGAGCCGTTCCACCAGCGCACCGGGAGTCATGACTCTAAGGCGGGCGGCGGCGAGTTCCAGTGCCAACGGGACGCCGTCGAGAGCGGCGATGACCGCAGTGAGAGCCTCGGCGTTCCCGCTTGTCCGTTGGAAGTCCGGTTTACCCGCCCGCGCGCGCTCGACGAAGACTTGTTCCGCGGCCGCCGGCGCGAGCGGACCAAGTTCCATGAGGACCTCGCCGTCCACTCGCAAGGGAATCCGACTCGTGGCCAGGACCGAGGCAGCCGAATCATCAATGAGCGCACAGAGCTCGGGGGCCGCATCCACGACATGCTCGACGTTGTCGAGGAGTACGAGCATGCGGCGCTGGCCGAGCGACATCCGAACCGCCTCATTCAGCGAGTGGCCAGTGTCGCGAATCCCCAGCGCGTTCGCCACGGCTCCCATCGCGCGCCTGGCCTCACCCACCCGAGTCAGGTCGACGAACGCAATCCCGTCAGGAAATGACGTCTCGGCTGCCCGCGCAGCGGCTACCGCCAAACGGCTCTTACCGATCCCACCAGGACCGGTGACTGTGACCAGCCGTTCTCCCTCCGTCAGGACACGAGTGAGCCGATCCAGATCCCGTTCTCGCCCTCGCAACGTCGTTCGCGGCGACGGCAAGCCGATGAGCTCGGTCGATGCGACGTCCACCTCCGCTGCGGCCAGAGCCGGCCGCCGGAGGTCAGTGGTGTCGAAGCGTTCGGCCAGCAACGTGGCGAGGTCAGCCGTGACGAGGCCGGTGAGCTCCGCCCCATCAGTGAAGGCCATATACGACGCGCTATCGTCGTCGCGTATGCGGTCGAGCAAGCCGTCGAGGCGTCCGTCTCGGTGCTCGCTTGCCTTCAGGTAGATCAGCTTCGGAATGGCCGGGGCCAGGTTCCATTCGTCTTCGAGACCGGACACGACTTCGCCGGGAGCGACCCACCCATATTGCTCCCAGTAGATCCCGACGAAGATGTCGCTCTGCTCGAGGTACGCCCGATACAACGCCCGGGGCGGATGCGGGCGAGCCCCGAGCTCGAACATCACCGGGGCCATCGCCAGCCGCTCGATCGCTGCCCGTACCGCACGGCGTTCGGGCGCCAGTTCCTTCAGCGTCGAGCTGACGAAGACTCGGAGGCGTTGATCCGGAGTCCTAATGACGCCGGCAACCCGGCCCATGCTCATAGTTTCCGCCGCCGCCTCGTCGTCCAGCAAGTCCCCGACCTTACCGAGGAGCGGCCCCCTGCGAGACCATCGTGCACATTCCCGCGAACAGCGTCAGTGAAGGGCCGGTAACCGCACGCGCTCCGGCCCGTTCACAACAGGCCTCAACCGCGCAGCGACCGCAAGCGGACCGCTAAGCGAACACCGGCGAGAGGAACCGGCGCTCGTAGCGGCGGATACACCCGGTCCGTCGTGCAAGCTCGAATGCCTTCTGACACCCCGGGTCCGTCTTCGAGGTGTTCCGGTAGGCCTCATACTCGGCCAGCGACGGAAAGGTGAACAGCGCGAACGCTTCGTCGCTGTCGCCCTCGCTGGGCATGAAGTAGCCGTGGTGGGTTCCGCCGAGCTTGTTGACGAGGTGGATCCAGGCGCGGCCGTATTCGGTGAAGTCGTCGAGCTTGTCGGGGTCGATCTCATAGCGAAGATGAACAGTGATCATCGAGGGTCCTTTGCAATCAGGCGCTTCCGCGAGTCTTGTCGATGAGGAGGCTGCGCGACGACGATCGCGGTCCGTGTGCGAAGAGTGGCAGCGAGAGCGCGGAAAGTTGGCAGGCGAAGCGCGCTGTGCGACCCGCCACCGGTCGACTCCGTCGGAGGCTCCGAGTCCCGCTGCTCAGCCACGCACGGCCCGACAGACGACCCTAAACCGACAGCAGCGACCGGCATGAGAGCGGCCAAAGAGCTCGGCCGCTTCACTGTCGGGGATTGGCGCTAGCGTCGGTTCGTGATCGAGATTGCCCGAACCTGCCGCACGTCTCGTGCCTCGGCCTCGTTGTTCTTCGAGCGCTGGTGCGCTATCGAAACGCACCCCGAGTGGGCGCCGAGTATGGAGTACTTCAGGCTGTCAGAGCCCTTCGGCGTGGGGGCCCGCGGAGTACTGAAAGCGGTCGGTGGTCAAGAGTCGCCGTTCCGCATCACGACGGTGGGGCCGGGCTTTGTCTATGCCGACACCACCGAACTCGATGGGGCGGAGTTGACCGTGCACCACGAGGCCGTTGAAGGTCTCGACGGCACCGAGGTCACACTGTCTGCATGGCTCGACGGGCCAGGCGAAGCGCAACTGGCAAGCGGAATGTCTGCCGAGGTTCAGCACAGCCTTGAGCACGACCTGGCCGCGCTCGCAGCGCTGCTCGAGGGCTAGCATCCGTCGGCGAGCCACGCGATGGTACCCGCGGACGCGCAGACACGATTGCACGAGCGCTGCTGGTTCCTGAGCGCCCAGGAGACCGTCTCGGGTCGCCCATTCACGGACCGGCCCGCGGGCACGGGACATCCTCGGTCGCGACGCCTCTTATTTGCACGCCGGTCGTGATGAGCACTTGGCCAGCGTTGGAAACCGCACCGATGTAGCGGCGCGGGTCAATGTACGAAGCGACCACCCGATGCTCGGGGTCATAGATCGTGTCGGCACCCTCGGCGACCATGTCAGCAGCAATCCCCGCCGTAAAACTCGCCCCGGGTTGTCGGTCGGTACACGTCGACGACCCCGTCGTGGAGGATGAATCGGACGTTTTCCGTCAGCTCACCGGATGGCGGGATGGGGAGCAGGTTGGGGCCGAGGATGTAATCGGCGATGGTGTCGACAGAAGGCGCCGTGCACTCGAACACCGAGATGTGATTGTCCCCGACCACGGCGATGCAGCGCTTATTCTCCAGCTTGGTCGTGCTCCATATTTGCAGCGGCCCGTACGCGCCGTACGAGACGAAGTCCGCGACCGTCAAGTCATACCGCACAGGGACGTTGTCGTTGGCAGGGATGGACGCGCTCCCGGGTTGGCCCTGCGGTGTGAGTTGTGCGACCGGTTCGGGCTGGTTCGGCTCATCAACGACGAAGAAGCTGACGCCGATGGCTGCCGCCAGCACCAATACCGGGGTCATGGCCCAGAGCAGCATGCGGCGGCGGCGCCACCACGGTGCCGAGAGGGCTCCGTGGATGCGTTCGGAACCGGCGACCGGCACCCCGGCGGAGTCCTGCTCGATGACCGACCCTCCGTCACGCTCATGCTCGGTGGCGGCCCCGTCGACAGGCTGCGGCATCGATCTCCAAGCGGGGCGCGAGCCTTCGGGAGGCTCAGGGGCGGGGACGCTTTGCGAGACAGGGCCTCGGGGCGCTGCGGCCTCATCGACGACGGGTGCCCGCTCTCGACGTTGGACGGCCTCTAGTTCGGAAAGTCGAGCCTGAGCCGCCGCATCCCCCGCGATGTCGGCATTCGGTCCGTACGCGCGTCGTCGCAGGCGCTGCAACTCGTCCGATTCCTCGAAGTTGGCCGACCCTCGCGGCACACCCATGCCTGATTATCCGCCCCGGCACAATACCGGGAAAGGGGGCACCTGGGGAAGCGTGACGCTACCAAAGCGGGACTCGCCTGACGGCTTGAGCGCGGCGATCGAGCGCTCAACGACCCGCTCGCCACAGACTTGCCTTTGCTGCCGGCGACGTTGGCCGTCAGCGTTGCGCCCGGGAACTCTCACCGATCGTTAGGAATGTGCGCAGCAGTGAGATTGCTTCAACAGGTGTGGACAACGACGTCACCACCGCCCTGCACCGAAGTCAGCTCGTCGACCTGACAACGACCGGTCGCCGTAGCGGGCTACCTCGCCGCATCGAGATCTTCCTGCACGAGGAGGACGGCGTGCTGTTCATCACCGGGATGCCGCGTCGAGACCGCACCAGGGACTGGATCCACAACATCACCGCCGACCCCAACGTCATCGTGCACTTGAAGCAGGGCATCGAGGCCGACGTTCCTGCCATGGCGCGGGTCGTCACCGATCCTCACGAAGCTCGGCCGCTGATCGAGGCTGCCGCACGCCGGTGGCGCAGAGACGATGTCGACGAGATGATCGCGCACAGTCCCCTTATCGTGCTGACTCCGGCTACCGCGCCCGCCGCCTGGCCGCATAGCATCTGCCCCAGCATCCCCAGCGACGCTGAGCGACGGTGATGCGTGAGCTCCAGGACGCTAATCCGCGCCGGGGACTCATGGCCGACTTCCTTGCAGACGCCGCAGGCGCCGATCCGGAGCACAAGTGCCCCGTTGACGCGATCATCCGACTCGGGCCAGCCTGTGAACGAGCCATGCTCGTCATCACCCATTCGGATGGAGCTATTGCCGTGTCAATATCACAGCACGAGTCATTGATCCGGGACTACATCGAGGCCGTATTCAACCGGCATGAGCTGGATGATCTAGGAAAATACTGGGTAGAAGACCTTTCGTCTCATTGGATGGGTCAGGAGAGCCTGCACGGACTCCCCGCGTGGCGGGACGCGATGGCCGCCTTCTTCACTGCGTTTCCCGGCATCACATACACGCTGGAAGACCTGTTCGTCGCCGGCGACCGCAGCGTGTGGCGAGGCCACTGGCGCGGTACCCAGCGTGGCAACTGGGCAGGAATCGCCGCGTCTGGCAAGACGGCGGAGTGGAGCGCCATCATCATCGGCCGCTTCGCCGATGACAAGCTCAAGGAGGACTGGGTCGAGTACGACCGTCTCGGACTTTACCGACAACTAGGCGCCATCCCGCTCATCGGTTGACGGATAGCCGACCGCTCGCTGACCATCGGTTGCTCGCAACCGGGACAGCTACGCCTTCGCATACTCCTCGCCTGTGATCCGTGCGCTGAGTCGAGTCGCGTTCGCTTACGCTGAGTCGCTCACCGTAGCGTGGGTCGATGATCACTTACGTCGAAGGCGGCCCCGTCGATGATGTCGAGTTGAGTCGACTGCATGATCTCGCCTTCACCGGAATCCTCTCCGGCGACGTCAGGCCATGGTCTACGCGTCTGCGCACTTATAGCGTCGGCTGGGTCTGCGCCTACGCCGGCGGCGAGCTTTGCGGCTTTGTACACGCATGCTGGGACGGCGGCAGCCACACGTTCGTTCTGGACACGGCGGTCCTCCCTGACTTTCAGCGCCGAGGCATCGGAGGCGAATTGCTTCGCCGGCTCAGCACGCTCGCGCGACAAGCCGGCTGCGAATGGCTTCACGTCGACTACGAGTCACGCCTTGACGGCTTCTATGAGTCCGCGGGCTTCACCCCCACCCTCGCGCGCCTCCACCGACTCGCCTAGCGGAGCTGCATTCAACATCCCGCCACCCGAGGCGTCGAGCCCACCGGGCGACTGCCATCCGCCCGGTAGCCGACCGCCCTGCGCGCCGTCGCTCACTTGCGACAGCGTCTGCGCACGTGGCCTGATGCGCGCACACCGTCGTCGAGGAGGAGCCGCGTGACGAAGGCCGCGCCATGATCTTCGACTAGACCGTCGTCGTCATGACGAGAGCGCTGTGATCGCTTCTGTCACGACGTTCGCTGCGTGCTGCGGCGTCGTCGTGATGACGCACTGATGTGCGAGCGACGCCTCCCAGTCACGCTCGCTTGGCACTTCGGTGAAGGAGATTCTCGAGAGGGTCGTGTGTTGGCCGTAGCGGCAATAGAGCTCCGCGGCAGCCTCGTTGATCCAGCCCCTCTCGGCCAGAGCCCATAGGTCGTACAGGTCGCGTGGTGCGTGCCGGTCCTCCCAAGCGGTGAGCTTGGACGCGACGAACGCCGGCGGAGTGAGCACTTGGAGCCTCGCGGGCGGGGCGTCGCCGTACCGCTGCTCGAGGTCGACGAGCTGCCGCGGCCACGGCGGGTAACCCTCCGAGGTCAGCAGCTGCACCTGGATGCGCGTGCCATTCACGTCAAGGGTCGACGGCTGCGAGTGCGGCGCTTCACCGAGGGACGGGATGAACGTCACAGCGCCCAGGGTGCGCCGGAACCGGCGATGGATCTCCGCCTGGATCCGCGCGCCAATCTCACGCCGGTTGCCGAGTGCGATCAGGCCGATGTCCTCAGACAGCCGCAGCCCCGGCAGCAGCGTTCGAGCGAGTGCCGTCCCGCCGAAGAAGACGACGTCGCCCTGCGCGGCCGCTGCGATCGCTGCCAGCCCATGCGAGATGACGTGGTCGCGGACGACCTGCCGGGCGCCGACTCCGAACTGCTCCTCGACCGCGCGCCGCTCCTGCGGGTCGAGAACGCCGGGGATCGTCCGGTCAGGCAACGACGAGTCCATTCCTGAGGTCGCGGACCATGCCTCGCACGGCGTCGTTAGCCCGGCCGTGCCACTCGCAGATCTCTGCGAGATCATCGCCGCTTACCTGCCCGCGGAAATTCTGCGCGGCGTCACGAGCCGCCTCCGGCAGCTTGCCCTGGTTAGGCCTCATCAGCAGGTCGTACATCGTCTGGCGCGGCGTGGTGACCAGGCCCTCGCCGAGCTCGGTGTCCTCGAGCTGCGCCTCCACGCGGTCGAGGTCGCGAGGGATCATGTGCACGATGCCTCCGCCGTCGAGCTTCACCGGCTGTCGGAGCTCCGGCACCGCAACGGTCGTGACCGCGATCGCGCGCGGGATCGCCGTCCAGTGGCGCGCAGCGCCGAGGCCCATGAGGATGGCGTTGCGCTCTCCGAACCGAGCGGTTGCGACCGCCAGGCCGGCCGCCTCGATCGTCGGCTTCCAGGTGCGACCGTCCTCACCGGCCGGCGGCACCGTGTACACGCCCTTGGTGATCCGGGCGACTGCTCCCTGCTCGGCGAGCCGGTCGAGGGCGCGCCAGATGTTGCTGCCGAGCTCCTCGAGGTCCGCATAGCGCGCGGTCCGCATCGGAGCGCGCTCCACTCTGCGGAGCAGTTCCACGTCGGTCAGCATTCCACCACCTACTTTGTTTATCCCAGTATACGCACACGGTATACCTGGATAAAGTAAGTCACGACGTTGTCGGTGCAAGATCACGGGTTGCGACCGCTACGCCGTGCGGCGGGGCGCGGAACTGCGTACGGAGTCAACCGGGCCTGCTCAATCCCCATCGACGCTCGCCGCCGAGGCTGCGAGCCATTCCTCGAGCTCGTCGAGCGCGTAGACGACCTTGCGGCCGAGCTTGTAGTACTTGGGGCCTTTGTGTTCGTAGCGCCACATCGCGAGCGTGCCCTTGGTCACGACCGGTAGGAGCGCCGCGACCTGGTCGGGGCTCAGCAGCTGGTGGCTGAGTCTGGCCGAGTCGTCGCTGGCAAGAGTCGTCATGATTCACCGCACTTGCGTAATACCGAATGTGTTTGACATCAGAACACGCCTCAGCGAGACTGCTGGTCAAGAGGAACTGTGAAATAGCGCACCCAACATGCAAGATGGTGGGGTGGTGACGAAGGTGACGACGCTCGACGGCTCCAAAATGACCGAAGCCGCGATGACGGAGCGGATCGGCGATTCATTGCGGATCGCTCCCGCGTTCGCCGCCTCAGCGGTCAACGATGCGACTGGCATCGAGACGGCGCTCGAGGCCCATTACCGACGTGATGAGGGTCGCTACGTCGTGACGACCATCATCAACAAAGCGGTGCGGGACGACTTCGATCCCGAGGCGCTGCGGCGCACCGCAGTCTCCCCGATCCTGCAGACCGCCGTCCCCTGGTGCATGGCGATAGACCTCGAGCAGTGGGTCACCGTCGGTGACCTGACCGAGGGCGAAGGGCGCGTCATCCCGGACTTCATGGCACGAGAAGTCCTCAAGCGCGGAGCGGGAGATGCACGCATGGAAGTGATCCAGATCATCTACGGCGCGGCGGCCCTCGCCGGTCTCCCGCCGGTCAAGGCGGTACAGCACGAACTCCAGGTGCCACACCGCACCGCCTCGGACTGGATCATGAAGGCACGAAAGGGCGGCTGGCTCGAGGGCCTGAACTACGCAGTCGGCCGGCAGGCCGAGAGCTGATGCTGCACGATGGGCAGCGTCCACCCGTACGAGACCGCGAGCGGCGCGAAGCGCTACCGCATCTCATACCGGCGTCCGGACCACTCGCAGACCTCGGAGCGGGGATTCAAGACCAATCGGGACGCCGAGTTGCGGCTCGCGGAGCTGGAACTCTCCAAGTCTCGCGGCGAATACGTCAACCCGACGCACGCCCGCGTCACGGTCCGCGACCTCGGTCGCGAGTGGCTCAAGCAGAGAGAAGGCGTGCTGAAGCCGTCGTCGGTGAGACCGTTGCAATCGGCGTGGAAGAAGCACGTCGAGCCGCAATGGGGGAGCAGGACGCTCGCCAGCATTCGGCACTCGGAAGTGCAGGCCTGGGTGTCGAGCATCGCCGGGGGCTCCACCACCGTCCGGCGCGCACACGGGATCCTCGCCGGCATCCTCGACGCTGCCGTCAGCGACCGGCGAATCGGCCGTAACGTCGCTCGCGACGTCAAGCTGCCGTCGAAGTCCCGCGCCGCCGCTCGGCACTATCTGACTCATCCGCAGGTGCAGCTGCTCGCGGACAAGGCCCGACACCCGACCTTGGTGCTCTTCCTCGCCTACACGGGTCTGCGATGGGGCGAGGCGACCGCGCTTCGGGTGCGCCATCTCGATCCGGCCCGGCGCCGGGTGAAGGTCGAAGAGAACGCTGTGCTCGTCTCGTTCGAGGTGCATGTGGGTACGCCGAAGACGCACCGGTCGCGGTCCGTCCCGTATCCCGAGTTTCTGGCGACGCCACTCGACGTACTAGCCGCACGCAAAGCGTCTGAGGAGCTTCTGTTCGGCGATGGGCATCGGCACGTCAAACTGCCGGCCTCCCGAAATGGCTGGTTCACGCAAGCGGTGCGCGCAGCGCAAGCAGAGGACCCGACCTTCCCCCGCATCACGCCGCACGACCTCCGTCATACCGCTGCGTCGCTTGCCGTCAGCAGCGGTGCACATGTCAAAGCGGTGCAGCGGATGCGCGGACACGCCTCCGCTGCAATGACGCTCGACGTCTACGCGGACCTCTTCGACGACGATCTGGACGCCGTTGCGGCTGCTCTCGATCGCGCCAAGCGCGCCACAGATGTTGTCAAAGTGTTGTCACGAGAAAGGGATCGAGAGTCTTGATGACTCTCGATCCCTTGTCCCGACTGGTGCCCCCGACAGGAATCGAACCTGCGACCTTTGGTACCGGAAACCAACGCTCTATCCCCTGAGCTACGGAGGCGTGCCGATCGAGACTACCATCCGGGCGCGGCGAGCCCCGCCACGTCAGGGTGCGGGGGGAGTGTCGTCGAGGGGCGCGTCCGCGACGATCGCGGGCTGCTGCTCCATGCGCTCGATCGCCGTCGCGACGCGGTCGGCGAGATATGCGTGACCGTCGGTCGATGGGTGGTCGCGGCCGATCGGGCCGGTGTCGATCACGTCGAGGTAGTTGGCGTCGGTGATCCAGTCCTCGGCGATGGGGGAGATGTACCACCAGCCGCGCGCACCGGCGAGCTCGCCGAGGTCGGCGTCGATCCTGCGCGTCGCGTCCTGCACGGGCAGCACCTGGGGGGACGGGCCGAGGATCACGATCTCGGCGTCGGGGTAGCGCGCCTGGAGGGCATCCCAGGCGGCGGTGACAGCATCCCGATATCCCGTCGGATAGAGCCTGCGGTCGTTGATCGACCCTTCGACGATGACGACGTCGGGGTCGAGTGCCGGGTCGAGCGCGCCGATGCGCTCGCCGTAGGCGGGGCCGTCGATGCCGGGCTTGAGGTAGCCGCTGCCGCGCACCCCGTCGACGACGGTCTCGACGCCGAGCTCGTCGGCGAGCAGGTAGGCGAAGCCGAGGGTGGGCACGGTCGCCGCCGAGCCGTACACCCACGAGTCGCCGAACACGAGCACGCGCGCATCGTCGCCGAGCACGAGTGGCGCGGGAGGGACGGATGCTGCGACCGCCGCTTCTCCTTCGGCCACGGCCGCCGGGGCGACCGGCTCGGGTGCGCCCCATGGGCGCAGCACCGCCACCGCGCACACCGCGGCGACGGCCAGTGCGGCGCCCGTCAGGGGAAGCCACAGCCGCTGTGCTCGGGTGCGGCCGGGCGCGTGCATGGAAAGAGGGTAAGTCATGCCTGCGCGCAGGCGGCGCCCGAGCCGTCAACTGGGGAAAACAGGTGCCTGATCCTGAGCCTCGGGACCGCTTCCAGCACTCTCACGGCGGCCGTTGTGGAAGCCCGCACGAACGGGCCTCCGCGGCGTGCGAGGATACTTCGGTGCAACGCGTCGTGACCGCCCAGATGGACCTCGAATTGGGGGCATCCGTCGACCTCATCTTCCAGATCGCAGCCGCTCAGGCGGTGCCGATCTCGACTGAGCAGCTGACGTTCACACAGGGCGATCGCGTGTACACGCCGACGGAGATCGTCGACCAGTCGGGGAGCCGTCTGCACCGCCTCACGGGCGAGCCCGGACGCCTCGAGATCCGCTACGAGGCGACGGTCGACGGGCAGGCCGCGACCAGCCGCACGAGCGACCTCGAGGCCATCACCTACCTGCGCCCGAGCCGCTACGCCCAGTCCGACGAGGTGTTCCAGCAGGCGCGCCGCCAGTTCAAGGGGCTGTCGGGCCACGACCTCATCGCGGCCGTCTCGGAGTTCGTCTCGACGAGCACGACGTACACCCCGGGGCTCAGCCAGGGCACCGACAGCGCTGTGACGACGCTCATGACCGGCCAGGGCGTGTGCCGCGACTACGCGCACGTCGTGATCGCGCTGCTGCGCGCGATGGACATGCCCGCCCGCTACGCCGCCTGCTACGCGCCGGGACTCCGCCCGATGGACTTCCACGCCGTGGCCGAGGCCTACCTCGACGGCGCCTGGTACGTCATCGACGCGACGCGCCTCGCGAACCGCGCGTCGCTCGTGCGCATCGCGACCGGGCGCGACGCGGCCGACTGCGCGTTCCTCAGCTACCACGGCGGCTACGTCGGGCTGAAGCGGCTGCACGTCGACGCGTGGGTGGTGCCCGAAGCAGCGACCCTCGACGGGCTCGACACGCTGCCCGAGGTGCTGCCCGCAGCATCCGATCCCGCCGCCGACGACTTCGGCGCCCTGGTGCAGATCTCCTGACCCGGCAGGGGCGCGGCACCCCGCGCCCGTAGACTTGACGGGCTATGAACCCCGAAGCCCTCTCCGCCGCCCTGCTCGCCGTCGTCGCCCCGCTCGCGGAGGCACGACGACCCGGTGCGGCCGAGGGGCTCACCGCCTCGGACCTGCCGCTCGAGCGGCCGAAGAACCGCGACCACGGCGACTGGGCCTCCAACGCGGCGCTCAAGCTCGCGAAGGTCGTCGGCGCGAACCCTCGTGAGTTCGCCGCCGACATCGCGGCCGGCCTCGCGCAGGTCGACGGCGTCGCCGACGTCGAGGTCGCCGGACCCGGCTTCATCAACATCCGATTGGATGCCGCGGCCGCGGGCGCGCTCGCGAAGACCATCGTCGACGCGGGCGCAGCCTTCGGGACGAACGAGTCGCAGCGCGGCAACACGATCAACCTCGAGTTCGTGAGCGCCAACCCCACCGGTCCGATGCACATCGGCCACACCCGCTGGGCGGCCCTCGGCGACTCGATGGCGCGACTGCTGCTGGCCAGCGGAGCGACCCTCGTGCGCGAGTTCTACGTCAACGACGCCGGTGCGCAGATGGACCGGTTCGGCCGCTCCGTGCTCGCCGCGGCGAAGGGCGAGCCGACGCCCGAGGACGGCTACCCGGGTTCGTACATCGACGACCTCGCGCAGCGCGTCGCCTTCGCGGTGCCCGAGCTGCTCTCTCTTCCCGAGGACGAGCAGGTGCTGGTCGCGCGGGACCGGGCCTACCAGCTCCAGCTCGGCGACCTGCAGTCCTCCCTCGAGAAGTTCAACGTGCACTTCGACGTGTTCTTCAGCGAGCGGACGCTTCACGCGCAGGGCTCGAACGGCGAGCCGAGCCTCGTGGACGAGGCCGTCGACCGCCTGCGCGAGCAGGGCCACGTGTTCGACGAGGACGGCGCCGTGTGGGTGCGCACCACCGACTTCGGTGACGACAAGGATCGCGTCATCCGCCGCTCCAACGGCGAGTACACCTACTTCGCGGCCGATGCCGCGTACTACCTCAACAAGGGCGACCGCGGCTTCGCGCACAAGATCTATCTGCTCGGCGCCGACCACCACGGCTACGTGCACCGTCTCAAGGCGCTCGCGGGCGCGGCGGGCGACGACCCCGAGAAGGACATCGAGGTGCTCATCGGGCAGCTCGTATCGGTCAACGGCGCGCGGCTGTCGAAGCGCGCCGGCAACATCATCGAGCTCGACGACCTGCGCGACTGGATCGGCACCGATGCGCTGCGCTACTCGCTCGCCCGCTACCCCGCGGACTCGCCGCTCACGCTGGACCCCGAGATCCTCCGCAAGCGCACCAACGACAACCCCGTGTTCTACGTGCAGTACGCCCACGCGCGCACGCACAACGTCGCGCGCAACGCCGCAGCATCCGGTGTCGACCGCTCCGCGTTCGCCCCCGAGCTCCTCACGCACGAGACCGAGTCCGCGCTGCTGGGCGCCCTCCAGGAGTTCCCGCGCATCGTCGCGTTCGCGGCCGAGGTGCGCGAGCCCCACCGCGTCGCCCGCTACCTCGAGGAGCTCGCGGGGCTCTACCACCGCTGGTACGACAACTGCCGCGTGATCCCGCTGGGCGACGAGCCCGTCGAGCCGGTGCACCGCACCCGTCTGTGGCTGAACGACGCCACCGGCCAGGTGCTGCGCAACGGGCTCGATCTGCTGGGCGTCACCGCACCGGAACGGATGTAGACATGGCCAGAGGCGACACGCAGGTGACCGAACCGCTTCCCGAGGGCATGGTGCCGACGGCGCCGGAGCGGTCTCGCCGCGTGTGGCCCTGGATCGTCGGGTTCGCGATCGTGGCCGCGCTGGCGGTCGTCGCGTGGTTCGCCGCCGAGGCCCTCGCACGCCAGATCGTGACCGGCGTGGTCCGCGAGCAGGTGCGCACGCAGCTGTCGCTGCCGGCCGACCAGCAGATCGACGTCGAGATCGGCGGCACCGTGATCCCGCAGCTCATCTCGGGCACCATCGACGACCTGACGATCGCGTCCGACGACGTCGCGTTCGGCGGGGTGGCGGGCGATGTCACTGTCACCGCGCACGACGTCGCCGTGCGGGGCACGGGCGAGATGAGCGGTGCGACGGCGGCGGTGTCGCTCGACGAGGCGCAGCTGCGCACGCTGCTGTCGTCGGTCGACGGCTTCCCGGCCGACACGGTCGGACTCGCCGCGCCGGACGTGACGATGTCGATGGACCTGCAGCTGTTCGGCGCCGCCATCCCGGTGGGGGTCGCGCTGACGCCGTCCGTCGCCGAGGGCGACATCGTCCTTTCGCCGGCCTCGCTCCAGCTCGGCCAGTCGGAGGTCACGGCCGACGCGCTGCGCGATCAGTTCGGCGGCCTCGCCGACACGGTGCTGCGCGACTGGAACGTCTGCATCGCGCAGTACCTGCCGGCAGGCGTGACGCTCACCGGCGTCGAGGTGGCGGGCGACGTGCTGGTGGCGGACTTCGATGTCGACGGGGCCATCGCCACCGATCCGGCGCTGCAGCAGAACGGCACCTGCGCCTGAGGCGCCGCCGGGCGTCACACGGCGCGGGGCCCGGGAGCGGTGTGCCCTAGACTGCTACCACTGCCAGAGACCGGCTTCCCGCCGGGGCGTGACCCTTCCCGCCTGGCACAGCCGCACCCGGACTCCCGGACGGCCAGCGTCGAAGCTCCCACCGATTGGTCCACCGTGTCCGCCGACCCGCACACCCGTTCCGTCGCTCCGGCGTGGCTCGAACGCCCTGCCGACGCGAACGGGCTCGCCCCGGTCGTGTGGCCGGCCGCAGCGACGCGCGACGCCGACGGCGTGCTCGAGCTCGGCGGCATCCCCGCGACGTCGTTGCGGGAACGCTTCGGGACGCCCCTCTATGTGATCGACGAGGACGAGGTGCGCGCGACCGCCCGCCGCACCCTCGACGCCTTCCGCGCTGCCGCGGCCCTGCACGGCGTGCAGGCGCGCGTCTACTACGCCGGCAAGGCGTTCCTCAGCACCGAGGTCGTGCGCTGGGTCACCGAAGAGGGCCTCGCCGTCGACGTCTGCAGCGGCGGCGAACTCGCTGTCGCGCTCGCTGCGGGGGCCGACCCGGCGCGGCTGGGCTTCCACGGCAACAACAAGTCGGTCGCCGAGCTCGAGCGCGCCGTCGAGGTGGGCATCGGCTCCATCGTCATCGACAGCCTCATCGAGATCGAGCGGCTCGCGGCGATCGTCGAGCGCCGCGGTGCGACGCAGGCGGTGCTGCTGCGCGTCAACAGCGGCGTGCACGCCGAGACGCACGACTTCCTCGCGACGGCCCACGAGGACCAGAAGTTCGGTTTCACACTGACGGATGCCGCAGCCGCCGCCGCCCGCATCCGCGAGCTCCCCGGGCTCGAGTTCGTGGGCCTGCACTGCCACATCGGCTCGCAGATCTTCGGCACCGCCGGGTTCGAGGAATCCGCCGCCCGCATCGTCGAGCTCCACGCCGAGCTCCGCGAGGGCGGCGAGCTGCCCGTTCTGAACCTCGGCGGCGGCTTCGGCATCGCCTACACGTCGGCCGATGACCCGACGCCGATCGAGGCGCTCGCCCTGGGCATCGCCGAGGCCGTCGCGCGGCAGTGCGAGGTGCGCGGCATCCCGGTTCCGAACCTCGCGTTCGAGCCCGGCCGCGCGATCGTCGGCCGAGCCGGCGTGACGCTGTACGAAGTCGGCACCACCAAGCCCGTCGCGCTCGAGGGCGGCGACACGCGGCTGTACGTGAGCGTCGACGGCGGCATGAGCGACAACGCGCGGCCGGCGCTCTACGGTGCGCAGTACTCGGCGCGGATCGCGTCGCGCACGAGCGACGCCCGGCCTGCGCTCGTGCGCGTCGTCGGCAAGCACTGCGAGTCGGGCGACATCGTGGTGGATGCCGAGTATCTCCCCGGCGACGTCTCGCCCGGCGACCTGCTCGCCGTGCCGGCGACCGGCGCGTACTGCTTCTCGCTCTCGAGCAACTACAACTACGTCCCCCGCCCGCCGGTCGTGGCGCTGCGCGGGGGAGAGGCGCGCGTCATCGTGCGCGGCGAGACGGTCGACGACCTGCTCGCGCGCGACGCCGGCCTCGGCACCGTGCACGACGGGCGCGAGCTCGCCGGTGCACCGATGGAAGGGAACGCATGACCGACTACCGCCGCCTCCGGGTCGCACTGCTGGGAGCCGGAGCCGTCGGCTCGCAGGTCGCCGCGCTGCTGCGACAGCACGCCGATGAGCTCGCCGACCGGGCGGGTGCGCGACTGGAGCTGGTGGGCATCGCCGTGCGCGACGTCGACGCCAAGCGCGACGTCGACCTCCCGCGCGAGCTCTTCACGACCGACGCGGACGCGCTCATCGTCGGCTCCGACATCGTCATCGAGCTCATGGGCGGCATCGAGCCGGCCCGCGAGTACCTGCTGCATGCGATCAACTCGGGCGCCGACATCGTGACCGCGAACAAGGCGCTCCTCGCGACGCACGGTCCGGAGATCTTCGACGCGGCCGATCAGGTCGGCGCCGAGGTGTACTACGAGGCGGCCGCGGCCGGAGCGATCCCGATCATCCGTCCGCTGCGCGACTCGCTCGCCGGCGACCGCGTGCAGCGGATCATGGGCATCGTCAACGGCACGACCAACTACATCCTCGACCGCATGGACACCGAGGGCGCCGAGTTCGCCGACGTGCTCGCCGACGCGCAGCGACTCGGCTACGCCGAGGCCGACCCGACGGCCGACGTCGAGGGCTACGACGCCGCGCAGAAGGCCGCGATCCTCGCGAGCCTCGCGTTCCACACGACGGTGCCGCTCGATGCCGTGCACCGCGAGGGCATCACCGCGATCGACAAGTCGATGATGGATGCCGCGCGCCACGCCGGCTACGTCATCAAGCTGCTCGCGGTGTGCGAGCGCCTGACCGAGGCATCCGGTGAGTCGATCTCGGTGCGCGTCTACCCCGCGCTCATCGACCGCGCGCACCCGCTCGCGAGCGTGCACGGTGCGAACAACGCGGTGTTCGTCCAGGCGGAGGCGGCCGGCAACCTGATGTTCTACGGTGCGGGCGCCGGCGGCGTGCAGACCGCGTCGGCGGTGCTCGGCGACGTCGTGTCCGCGGCACGCCGTCACATCGCGGGCGGGGTCGGCGTCGGCGAGTCCACGCTCGCGAACCTGCCCATCGTCCCGGTCGGACGCGTGACGACCCGCTACCAGATCACGCTCGAGGTCGACGACCAGCCGGGCGTGCTCGCCACGGTCGCGGGCATCCTGAGCGAGGGGCGCGTGTCGATCGCGACCGTCGAGCAGACGGTGGTGGGGTCCGCGGGCGACGACGAGGTCGGCGTGGCACGGCTCGTGATCGGCACGCACAAGGCGTTGGAGCAGGACCTGAGCGAGACGGTCGACCGTCTCGCGGCGAGCGGCGTCGTCGAGCGCGTCGTCTCGGTGCTGCGGGTCGAAGGCAACTGAGGGTTTCGAAGGAGACTGACATGGCACATGTTTGGCGCGGAGTCCTCCGCGAGTACGCAGATCGTCTGGGCGTCACGGATGCCTCGACCGTGGTCACGCTCGGCGAGGGCGGCACGCCGCTCCTGCCCGCCCCGGCGCTGTCGCGCCGCACCGGCACCGACGTGTGGGTGAAGTTCGAGGGCATGAACCCGACCGGGTCGTTCAAGGACCGCGGCATGACCGTCGCCGTGTCGCGCGCGATCGACCACGGCGCGAAGGCCGTCATCTGCGCCTCGACCGGAAACACGTCGGCGTCCGCCGCCGCATACGCCGCGCACGCCGGGATCACGGCTGCCGTGCTCGTGCCCGAGGGCAAGATCGCGATGGGCAAGCTCAGCCAGGCGGTGGCGCACAACGGCCGCCTCATCCAGATCCGCGGCAACTTCGACGACTGCCTCGAGATCGCGCGCGAGCTCGCCGACAACTACCCGGTGCACCTCGTCAACTCGGTCAACCCGGACCGCATCGACGGACAGAAGACCGCCGCGTACGAGATCGTCGAGCAGCTCGGCGACGCCCCCGACTTCCACTTCATCCCCGTGGGCAACGCCGGCAACTACACGGCCTACACCCGCGGCTACCGCGAGGAGGCCGAGGCGGGCGTCTCGACGCGCGTCCCGCGCATGTTCGGCTTCCAGGCGGAGGGCTCGGCGCCGCTCGTGCGCGGCGAGGTGGTCAAGAACCCCGAGACGGTCGCGAGCGCCATCCGCATCGGCAACCCCGCGTCGTGGGACCTCGCGCTCGAGGCGCGTGCGGCGACGGACGGCTGGTTCGGGGCCATCGACGACGACCGCATCCTCGCGGCGCAGAAGCTGCTCGCCGGCGAAGTGGGCATCTTCGTCGAGCCGGCGTCCGCGATCAGCGTCGCCGGACTCCTCGACCGCGTCGAGGCGGGCGTCGTGCCCCAGGGCGCGCGCGTCGTGCTGACGGTGACCGGCCACGGCCTCAAGGACCCGCACTGGGCGCTGCGCAACGCCGACGGCTCGGAGGTCGAGCCCACGGTGGTCGACGCCACGACGTCGGAGGTGGCGTCCGTCCTGGACCTCGCCCCCGCGGCGGCGACCGCGTGAACGCAGCCGTCGCTCCGGCGCCCGGCCGCCGCGTGGTGGTGCGGGTTCCGGCGACGAGCGCCAACCTCGGACCCGGATTCGACACGCTCGGCCTCGCGCTGAGCGTGTACGACGAGCTCGACGTCACGGCGCTGCCCGAGGGCGAGCTCGAGATCGAGGTCGAGGGCGCAGGCTCCGCCGACGTGCCCCGCGACGCCTCGCACCTCGTGGTGCGGGCGATCGCCTACGCGTACGAGTCGGTGGGGCGACGGATGCCGGGACTCCGCCTGGCCGCCAAGAACGTCATCCCGCACGGGCGCGGCCTCGGTTCGTCCGGTGCGGCGGTCGTGTCGGGCCTGCTGGCCGCGAAGGGACTGCTCGAGGGTGACGTCGAGTTCGGACCCGACACCCTGCTCGCACTGGCCACCGAGCTCGAGGGGCACCCCGACAACGTCGCTCCGGCGCTGTTCGGCGGCCTGACCATCGCGTGGGTCGACGAGGACGGCCCTCAGCACAAGAAGCTGCTCGTGCATCGCGGTGTGTCCCCGCTGGTCTTCGTGCCGACGTTCACGATGTCGACGAAGCTCGCGCGCAGCCTGCAGCCGCTGCACGTGCCGCGTGAGGACGCCGTGTTCAACGTCTCCCGCTCCGCGCTGCTGATCGCGGCTCTCACGCAGAGCCCCGAGCTGCTGCAGGCGGCGACCGAGGACAAGCTGCACCAGAACTACCGCGCGAGCGCGATGCCCGAGACCGACGCTCTGGTGCGCACCCTGCGCTCAGCGGGCTTCGCGGCGGTCGTATCGGGCGCCGGCCCGAGCGTGCTCGTGCTCGCCGACGGCCCCGGGCGGCGCCTGGAGGCGGCGCGACTCGCCGCGGAGACGACCGACACCCCGTGGGAGGCGCTCATGCTCGCCGTCGACTTCAAGGGTGGTACAGTGAGGGAGTACGCGGAGGGTTCCACGTAAGACGTGAATCTGGCCTCCGTCGCAAATCTGCGAAACCACCGCACGGCATTCTGACCTGCCGACGTCCGCTGAGCACCCTCGCGGTCCCTCACCCGTCGGCGGGTGTTCCGACAGGCGTGACAACTGTTCGGAACAGCCAGACGCCACCGGCAGTGCCGTGCGATCGTGCACAATCGTTCCGTTTTTCACAAGGGAGAACTCGTGGAGTCCATCTCCGAGATCCACGCCGACGTTCCGGCCGACGAGCGCGCGGAAGCGCCCGAGGCCATCGAGAACACCGACAGCATCGAAGCCCAGACCGAGGCCGTGGCCGAGGAAGCCGTGATCGAGGCCGTCGCGGCCGAGGAAGTCGCCGAAGCGGCCGTCGAGGTCGCCGAGGCGGCCGACGCCGTCGCCGACGAAGCGGTGGTCGAGGCCCTCGCTGCCGAAGCCGTCGCCGAGGAGGCGGTCTCCGAGGCGATCGCCGCCGAGGAAGCGGGCGACGCCGCGGCGGCCGAAGTCGCCGAGGAGACGGCCGAGGAGGCCGTGGCCGAGGCGATCATCGCCGACGCCGTCGCCGAAGAGGCCGTGGCCGAGGCCGCCGTCGCCGACGCCGTCGCCGAGGAGGCGGTCGCCGAGGCGATCGTCGCCGAGGTCGTGGCCGAAGAGGTCGTGGCCGAGGCCGTCGGTGCCGAGGCTGCCGCCGCCGAGGCCGTCGAGGCCCCCGCCGCGCCCGCCAAGGCGCCGCGCAAGCGCGCGCCGCGCCGCGCGAAGAGCACGGACGTCGCTCCGGCCGAGCCCGTCGCCGAGGCGCCTGCTGAAGCACCCGCCGACGCGCCCGCCGAGGCCGCGCCCGCCGAGGCCGGCGAGCAGGCGGCGGATGCAGCATCCGTCCCCGCAGAGGCCCCCGCCGCCGACGCCGAAGCGCCCGCCGCCGACGCAGAGGCGCCCGCGGAGGGCGCCGAGCAGGCCGCCGAGGCCGAGGGTGCCGAGACCCCGTCGCGCAGCCGGAGCCGCAGCCGCAGCCGCAGCCGCAACCGCAACGCGCAGGGCCAGAACGCCCAGGCCGGCCAGAACGCGCAGGGCCAGAACGCCCAAGGCGGCCAGAACCAGAACGCCCAGCCGGCCGCCGAGGCACCGAAGGCCGACGCCCAGGACGAGGAGCAGCCGCAGGCGGGCGGCCGCGGCCGTCAGCGCAACAAGCGCCGCACCAGCCAGGCGACGGGTGACGAGTTCGAGACCGAGATCGGCGAGGACGACGTCCTGATCCCGATCGCGGGCATCCTCGACGTGCTCGACAACTACGCCTTCGTCCGCACGAGCGGCTACCTGCCCGGCACGAGCGACGTCTACGTCTCGCTCGGCCAGGTCAAGAAGTACAACCTGCGCAAGGGCGACGCGGTCGTCGGCGCGATCAAGCAGCCCCGCGAGGGCGAGCAGTCGAGCCGCCAGAAGTACAACGCCCTCGTCAAGGTGGACGCGATCAACGGCCTGTCCGTGGACGACGCGGCGACCCGCGTCGAGTTCGGCAAGCTCACGCCGCTCTACCCGCAGGAGCGCCTGCGCCTCGAGACCGCGCCCGAGAAGCTGACGCAGCGCATCATCGACCTCGTCGCACCGATCGGCAAGGGCCAGCGCGGCCTCATCGTCGCGCCGCCCAAGGCCGGCAAGACGATCGTGCTGCAGCAGATCGCCAACGCCATCGCGATCAACAACCCCGAGGTCCACCTCATGGTCGTGCTCGTCGACGAGCGCCCCGAAGAGGTCACCGACATGCAGCGCACGGTGAAGGGCGAGGTCATCGCCTCGACGTTCGACCGTCCCGCCGAGGACCACACCACGGTCGCAGAGCTCGCCATCGAGCGCGCGAAGCGCCTGGTGGAGCTCGGTCGCGACGTCGTCGTGCTGCTCGACTCGATCACCCGCCTCGGCCGCGCCTACAACATCTCGGCGCCGACGTCGGGCCGCGTGCTCACCGGTGGTGTCGACGCGTCGGCGCTGTACCCGCCCAAGCGCTTCTTCGGCGCCGCGCGCAACATCGAGAACGGCGGATCGCTCACGATCCTCGCGACCGCTCTCGTCGAGACCGGCTCCAAGATGGACGACGTCATCTTCGAGGAGTTCAAGGGCACCGGCAACAGCGAGCTGCGCCTGAACCGCCAGCTCGCCGACAAGCGCATCTTCCCGGCGGTCGACGTCAACGCGTCGTCCACGCGCCGCGAAGAGATGCTGCTGTCGCCCGACGAGGTCAAGATCACCTGGAAGCTCCGCCGCGCGCTCGCGGGCCTCGAGCCCCAGCAGGCCCTCGAGGTCGTGCTCGGCAAGCTCAAGGAGACGCAGTCGAACGTCGAGTTCCTGGTGCAGATGCAGAAGTCGATCCCGGCGCCCGCGAACGGGCACGGCGGTGGCCGCAGCCACGACCACGACAACAGCATTCGCTGATCCTCGATGTTCGAGTCAGTCAAAGGGCTGATCGACGAGCACCGCGCGGTCCAGGAGGAGCTCTCGGACCCCGCGGTGCACGCCGATGCGGCGCGCGCCAAGCGGGTGAACCGGCGCTACGCCGAGCTGTCGCGCATCGTGAAGGCCCACGAGGACTGGGTGGCGGCATCCGATGACCTGGATGCCGCCCGCGAGCTCGCCCGTGAGGACGATGCGTTCGCCGAGGAGGTTCCCGCGCTCGAGGCCGGGCTGGCCGAGGCGCAGGAGCGCCTGCGGCGCCTGCTCATCCCGCGCGACCCCGATGACGCGCGCGACGTGATCATGGAGATCAAGCAGGGCGAGGGCGGTGCCGAGTCGGCGCTGTTCGCGGCCGACCTCCTGCGGATGTACCTGCAGTACGCCGCGTCGAAGGGGTGGAAGACCGAGCTGCTCGAGCGCAACGAGTCCGACCTCGGCGGCTACAAGGACGTCCAGGTCGCGATCAAGGGCACCTCGAGCGACCCGGCACAGGGTGTGTGGGCGCACCTCAAGTACGAGGGCGGCGTGCACCGCGTGCAGCGCGTGCCGGCGACCGAGTCGCAGGGGCGCATCCACACCTCGACGACGGGGGTGCTGGTGTTCCCCGAGGTCGACGAGCCCGAAGAGATCCACATCGATCCCAACGACCTGAAGATCGACGTCTTCCGCTCGTCGGGCCCCGGCGGTCAGTCGGTGAACACGACGGACTCCGCGGTGCGCATCACGCACGTCCCGACGGGCATCGTCGTGTCGATGCAGAACGAGAAGTCGCAGCTGCAGAACCGCGAGGCCGGCATGCGCGTGCTCCGAGCCCGCCTGCTCGCCAAGCAGCAGGAGGAGCTCGAGGCTGCGGCATCCGATGCCCGCAAGTCGCAGATCCGGGGCATGGACCGCTCCGAGCGCATCCGCACGTACAACTTCCCCGAGAACCGGATCGCCGACCACCGCACCGGCTACAAGGCGTACAACCTCGACCAGGTGATGGACGGCGCGCTCGAGCCGATCATCGAGTCGGCGATCACCGCCGACGAGGAGGCGCGCCTGGCCGCCCTCGGCACCGACGACTGATCCGTCGGGACGGGGGATCGTCCGCGAGACGGGGCGAGACCATCGGTCTCGGCGGGAATCCTCGGTCTCGGCGTTGACGGTCGGCGGGGGGCGGATGCCGCGCCGCTATGCTTCGAGCGTGCTCACGCTCCTGATCCGTGCCCTGATCTTCCTCGTCTCAGCGGCGCTCGGCCTCATCGCGGCCGACTTGATCCTGCCCGGCTTCACCCTCCACTGGAACGACTGGTGGGGGATCCTGCTCGCTGTCGTGATCTTCGCCGTGCTCCAGAGCGTGCTCGCGCCCTGGCTCTTCAAGATCACGCGAAGGCACGCCAACGCGCTGATCGGGGGCATCGGCCTGCTGTCGACGTTCGTGGCGCTGCTCATCGCTGTGCTGATCCCCGCCGCCGGCATCGGCATCGACGGGCCGGTGGCCTGGATCATCGGAACGCTCATCGTGTGGCTCGTCACCGCGCTCGCGACGTGGCTGCTGCCGCCGCTGTTCATCAAGAACAAGGTGCAGGACCGCCGCGCCTGACGCCGGAAGATAGGGATTCCTCCTGATCCCCGACGGCCGCCTCAGCCGGGAGGCTGGTGGGATGATGGGCGGTATGCAGATCGGCCGGGTGCCCCTCGTCGGCCGCCAGGCGGACCTCGACGCGCTCCGCGAGGAGGTCGACGCCGTCGGCTCCGAAGGCCGCGCCGTCGTGGTGTCGGGCGACGCGGGAATGGGCAAGACGCGCCTGCTGCGGGACTTCACCGAGGGCCTCGACGGCGTCGTGGTGGTGCGCGGCGCGTGCGTCGACTCGGGCTCGGGTCCGGCGCCGCTGACGGCGGTGACCGACCTCTTGCGGGACCTCGTCGACGCGCTCGGCGTCGATGCGGTGCGCGCGGCCGCAGGACCCGGAGCCGACGCGCTCGGCGTGCTCGTGCCCGCACTCGCCCACACCCCCGGAGACGCGGAGCGCCTCGCCGACGTCGTGGTCGAGCTGTTCTCGCAGCTGGCGCGCACCCACCGGCTGGTGATCATCGTCGAAGACCTGCACTGGGCCGACAGCACCACGTGCGACATCGCCGCGCGGCTCGTCCGCCGGGCAGCGGTCCTGCCGCTGTTCGTGCTGCTGTCGTACCGCACCGACGACGTGGGGCGAGCCCATCCGCTGCGCCCGGTGCTCGCCGAGCTCGACCGCGGCCGACTGCTGACGCACCGCCCGCTCGCCCGCCTCAGCCCCGCCGAATCCGGCGCTCTCGCCACCGCCGTGCACGGCGACGCGCTGGCGCCCGGCGTCCTGAACGACATCGCAGCCCGGAGCGAGGGCATCCCGTTCTACGTCGAGGAGCTCGCGAGCTTCTCGGGCGCCCGGCTGCCGGTCTCGCTGCGCGATGTGCTCCTGCTGCGCTACGAGCGGTTGGATGCTGCCGCCCGCCGCTTCGCACGCGTGCTGGCGACCGGCGGCGTCGAGGTGGCGCATCCCGTCCTGCGCGAGGTCTTCCACGGCGACGAAGCCGACCTCGAAGACGCCGTCCGCAGCGCCGTGGACGCGCAGATCGTCGTGATCCGCGACGACGCCTATGCCTTCCGCCACGCGCTCATGCAGGAGGCGGTGTACGCGGAGCTGCTGCCGACCGAGCGCACGCGCCTGCACACCGCGTACGCCGTCGCCCTCGAAGACGCCGCGCCGACGGCGCGCGTCCTGGCCGACATCGCCCACCACTGGCGTGCGGCCCGGGTGCCCGATCGCGCGCTGGCGGCGGGAGTGGCGGCGCAGCGCGCCGCGAGCGTCGCCTCGGCGTGGTCGACGGCGGCCGAGGCGGGGGAGCGGGTGCTCGAGCTGTGGGACGCGGTTCCCGAGCCGGAGAAGGTGAGCGGCATGTCACGCGCCGAGGTGCTGCGACGCACCTCCGCGGCCCTCGTGTCGGCGAACCGCAACGACCGCGCCCTCGCCTTCGCGCAGGAGGCGGTCGCACTGTGGCCCGAGGACGACGTCGTGGGGCGCGCCGAGATGCTCGGAGACCTCGCGACCATCGAGTTCCAGGCCGGGGTGTCGGACGGCATCGAGAGCATCGAACAGGCGCTCGCGATCCTCGGCGACGATCCGCGCCACGGCGTGCAGCGGGCCGGGCTGCTGCTCAGCTCCGCCCGCGTGCACATGCTGAACGGGCGTCAGAGCCTCGGCGACGAGGTCGCCGCACAGGCGCGCGCGACGGCCGGGACGTCGACGTCGGCCGGCGATCCGGCAGCCGAAGAGATCGTCGCGCAGGCCCTGCTCATCTCTGCGACCTGCCGCGCGAGCGTGGGCGACGTGCGCGGCGTCGCCCTCTTCGAGGAGGCGCGAGGCCACTCGGCCCCCTTCGTCCGCGCGATGATGCGGTACTACATCAACTACTCGAACACCTTGATGCAGGTGGGCCGGTACGACGACGCGGTGGGCGTGGCGCAGGAAGGTCTGGAGTACGGACGCTCGCACGTCGCCGACCTGGGGCCGCTCGTCATGATCGAGGCCAACGTGATCGAGGCGCACATCTACGCCGGACGCCTGAGGGAGGCCGAGCAGCTCGGCGGACTGCTGCCGCTGGTCGAACCGGGTCTCTACTCCGCGTTCCTCCGTGAGCGGCTGGTCTGCCTCGCGATCTGGCGCGGGCGCATCGACGGCGCCGAGGCGGCGCTGGAGGCGGCGCGCCTCGAGCTCGACCGGTTCGGTGCCTACGAGTATCAGACGCGATTCGGCATGGCGTACGACTTGGGCGAACTCGCGCTCGCCCGCGGCGATGCGCGGCAGGCCCTCTCCCACGCGCAGCTGGCGTGGGAGACGTCCGCCGGCGGCGTGCTCGCGCTGCCCCTCACGGCCGTCGCGGCGCGAGCCGTCGCGATGCTGCGCGAGCGCGGCGAGGACGCCGACATCGAGCCGTATCGAGCCGTGCTCGCCGGGTTCGACGCGTGGCCCGTGACACCCCTCTGGGCCGCGGTCTTCGCGGCCGAGCTCGGCGAAGGCCCATGGACAGCCGCGATCGACGCGGCGGGACCCGCCTACGTCCGGGCGTACTCCCGCGTGCGGCACGGCGAGGCGCTCCTCGCCGGCGGCGATCGCACGGGCGCCCGGGAGGTGCTCGCGGCGGCCGCGTCGTACGCCGACGAGCTCGGTGCCGATGGCCTCGCGGCGCGAGCGACCGCATTGATGACCGACGCCGGGCTCACGGGCGATGCGTCACGGTCGGTGCTGACCGCTCGCGAGGAGCAGGTGCTCGAGCTCGTCGCCGAGGGACTCAGCAACGGCCAGATTGCAGAGCGGCTCTACATCAGCGTCAAGACCGTGTCGGTGCACGTCTCGGCGATCCTGCGCAAACTCGAGGCGCCGTCGCGCACGGCCGCCGCGGCGATCTACCGCCGCAGCGCGGCCTGACGCGACATCCGTCCCGCAAAGCTCAGATGTAGTACTCGGGCGTCGTCAGCAGGGCGCGGGTGTCGTCGCCGACACGACGGGCGCGCGGCTTCGCGGGCACGCCGACGAGCACGCTGTCGGCGGGGGCGTCCTTGGTGACGACGGCGTTCGCGCCGACGACGGATCCGGCGCCGATCGTGATCGGGCCGAGGATCTTGGCGCCGGCGCCGACCGCGACGCCGTCCTCGATCGTGGGGTGCCGCTTGCCGCCCTCGCGCTGCCGGCCGCCGAGCGTGACGCCGTGGTAGAGCATCACGTCGTCGCCGACCTCGGCGGTCTCGCCGATCACGACGCCCATGCCGTGGTCGATGAAGAAGCGCCGCCCGATCGTCGCGCCGGGGTGGATCTCGATGCCGGTGAGCCAGCGCGTGATCTGGGACCCGGCCCGTGCGGCGAACCGGATGTCGCGCGTCCAGAGGGCGTGCCACACGCGGTGGGCCCAGATCGCGTGCAGGCCCGGATACAGCACGGCGATCTCCACCCCGCCGCGCGCGGCGGGGTCGCGCAGTTTCGCGGCCGCGACATCCTCCCGTGCGCGCGCGAAGAATCCGATGCGTTCGTCGGTCATTTGGTCTGGGCCTCCGGCTCGCGCAGGTGCTCGTACAGAGCAGTCGACAGGTATCGCTCGCCGGAGTCGGGCACGATCACGACGATGCGCTGCCCGGCGGCCTCGGGGCGTGCGGCGATCTGCAGCGCCGCCCACACGGCCGCCCCCGCCGACATGCCCGCGAGGATCCCCTCGCGGGTGGCGAGGTCGCGGGCGACCCCGATCGCGTCGTCGAAGTCGACGTCGAAGATCTCGTCGACCACGGAGCGGTCGAGCACCTCGGGGACGAAGTTCGGCCCGATGCCCTGGATCCGGTGGCCGCCGGCGCGGCCCTCCGTCAGGACGGGGGAGTCCTTCGGCTCGACGAGCGCGATCTTCACGTCGGGGTTGCGCTCCTTGAGCACCTGCCCGACGCCCGTGATCGTGCCGCCGGTGCCCGAACCCGCGACGAACCAGTCCACGCGGCCCTCGGTGTCGCGCCAGATCTCCTCGGCGGTGGTCTTGCGGTGGATCGCGGCGTTCGCCTCGTGCTCGAACTGGCGCGCGAGGACGGCGCCCGGCGTCTCGGCAACGATGCGCCTGGCGGTCTCGACCGCCTCGGTCATGCCTTTGTACGGGTCGGTCAGCACGAGTTCCGCGCCGTACGCCTTCAGCAGCGTGCGGCGCTCCTTCGACATCGAGGCGGGCATGGTGAGGATGACGCGATAGCCGCGTGCGGCGCCGATCAGCGCGAGGGAGATGCCGGTGTTGCCGCTCGTGGACTCCACGATCGTGCCGCCCGGGGGCAGCTCGCCCGCCTCCTCGGCGGCCTCGACCAGCGCGTAGCCGAGACGGTCCTTGACCGACGAGCCCGGATTGTAGAACTCGAGCTTCGCCAGCACCTCCGCTCCGAGACCCTCCGTGAGCGCGTTGAGGCGCACGAGCGGCGTCTCGCCGAAGGCGGTGGTGATGTCGGAATGGATGCCGGGCACGGGGTGCTCCCTCGGATCAGCGATGTGCGAAGACGGCGACGGCGCGCCGGCACCCGAGCGGGCCGGCGCGCCGTCGTGACGTGTCAATCTTCGCGCAGATCCTCGAAGAGCGCGGTCGAGAGGTAGCGCTCGCCCGTGTCGGGGGTGACGACGACGATCTTCTTGCCGGCGTTCTCGGGGCGGGCCGCGATCTGGAGAGCGGCCCATACGGCGGCGCCGCTCGAGATGCCGACGAGGATGCCCTCCTTGGCGGCGAGGTCGCGCGAGGTCGAGATGGCGTCCTCGAATTCCACGGTGACGACCTCGTCGAACACGTTCGTGTCGAGGATCGGCGGAACGAAGTTCGGGCCGATGCCCTGGATCTTGGCCGGTCCGGGGGTGCCGGTCGACAGCAGCGGGGAGGCGGTCGGCTCGACGGCGACGACCTGCACCTCGGGCTTGCGCTCCTTGAGCACCTGGCCGACACCGGTGATGGTGCCGCCGGTGCCGATGCCGGCGACGAAGATGTCGACCTCGCCGTCGGTGTCGCGCCAGATCTCCTCGGCGGTGGTCTTGCGGTGGATCTGGCGGTTCGCCTCGTTCTCGAACTGCTTGGCGAGGATCGCACCGGGCGTCTCGGCGACGATGCGCTCGGCCTCGGCGACGGCGAGCTTCATGCCGCCGGCCGGGTCGGTCAGGACGAGCTCCGCGCCGAACCGCTTGAGCAGCTGGCGGCGCTCGACCGACATCGACGACGGCATCGTGAGGATGACCTTGTAGCCGCGCGCGGCGCCGACGAGGGCGAGCGCGATGCCGGTGTTGCCGCTCGTGCCCTCGACGATGGTGCCGCCCGGCTTCAACGCACCCGACGCCTCGGCGGCGTCGACGATGGCGATGCCCAGGCGATCCTTGACGGACGAGCCGGGGTTGTAGTACTCGAGCTTGGCGAGGACCTCGGCGCCCGAGCCGTTCGTCACGCGGTTGAGGCGGACGAGAGGGGTGTTGCCGAAAGCAGCGGTGATGTCGGAGTGGATGCCGGGCATGTCGGGCCTTTCGCGGGGTTCACGGCGGATCGAGCCCAGCCTAGGGCGAGCCTTTCGCTGTGAGTCCTTCTGTGACGAAAGGCTGGCCGCGCCCCGGTACCCTGACCGCCTTGATCGGCGGAATCGCCCGGCCGGCAGGGGCCTAGAGTGGATGCGGTCATGGCTTCTCCCGACGAATCCCCCCTGCTCTCCCAGGCGCTTCGCCGTGCCGCCGCCCGCCTCGCCGAGGCCGGCATCGCCGACCCGGCCGTCGACGCCGAGCTGCTCGCCGCCTTCGTGCTCGGGTTCGGGCGCGGGGGAGTGCAGGCCGCCGCGATCCGCGGCGACCGCGTGACCGCGCCCGACGCCGCCCGCTTCGACGAACTCGTCGCACGCCGGTCGACGCGCGAGCCTCTGCAGCACATCACCGGCACGGCCCCGTTCCGGCACCTCGAGCTGCGGGTCGGGCCCGGCGTGTTCGTGCCGCGTCCCGAGACCGAGGTCGTCGCGCAGCTGGCGATCGACGCGCTGCGGGCGGCAGCATCCGTCTCTCCGGTCGCGGTCGATCTGGGCACCGGAAGCGGCGCGATCGCCCTCGCGATGGCGACCGAGGTGCCGCACGCTCGCGTGTTCGCCGCCGAGAACTCGGTCGACGCGTTCGTGTGGACGAAGGAGAACTTCGCCCACGTCGGCGCCGACAACGCGACGCTCGCCTTCATCGACCTGGCCCACGCCTTCCCGGAGCTCGACGGGACGGTCTCCGTGGTGGCCTCCAATCCTCCGTATGTTCCGGATGCCGCGATCCCGCGCGATCCGGAGGTGCGGTTCTTCGACCCGCCCGCGGCGCTGTACGGCGGCGAGGACGGCCTCGACGTGGTCCGCGTGCTGAGCCGGGTGGGCCTGCGCCTGGCTCACGCCGGCGGCATGATCGTGATCGAGCACGGCGAGTGGCAGGGCGAGGCGATCCGGGGGATCCTGGCGGCCGACGGCTGGCGGGCCGCGGCGACCCATCCCGATCTCACGATGCGCGACCGGGCGACGACCGCCCTGCACCCCTGACGGCTCGACCGGTTCGGAGCGTTCGTCCGGGGCTTCGCAACTAGACTGACGGGCGACATGTCCCCCATCTACGACTGCCGTGACGAGGCGCAGCTGCTCACCGGCATGCGCCAGGCGCGCCAGGCCATCGGCCGCGGCGAGCTCGTCGTCATCCCCACCGACACCGTGTACGGCGTCGCCGCCGACGCGTTCGACCACCAGGCGGTCGCCCGCCTGCTCGCCGCGAAGGGGCGCGGACGCCAGTCGCCGCCCCCCGTGCTCGTCGCCGGGCTCACGACGCTGCGCGCGCTCGTCGCCGAAGTGCCCGAGCCGATCGAGCGACTCGTCGAGGCCTACTGGCCGGGCGGGCTCACCATCGTGCTGCCCGCGCAGCCCTCGCTGTCGTGGGACCTCGGCGAGACCCGCGGCACCGTCGCGGTGCGCATGCCGGCGCATCGCATCGCCCTGGAGCTGCTCGAGGAGACCGGCCCGCTCGCCGTCTCGAGCGCGAACCTCACCGGCATGGCCGCCGGCATCACCGCCGAGGACGCCGAGGGCATGCTGAAGGACAGCGTCGCCGTCTACCTCGGCGACGGTCCGTCCACGACGGGGATCCCGTCGACCATCATCGACGCGACGAGCCTCGTCGGCGGCGACGCGCCGCAGGTGCGCGTGCTGCGCGACGGCGCGGTGAGCCGCGAGCAGCTGCGCGACGTGCTCGGTGACCTCCTCGAGCCCGAGCCCCGCTCCGGGCCGGACGCCGACGAGGCGGCTCCCGCTCCCGACGCCGCGGACACGGATGCCGCACCCGAGGCGACTCCCGCGCCCGGAGCACCGGAGCTCGAGGCCGCTCCCGCGCCCGGGACGCCTGACCCCGACCGCTCGTGAAGCAGTACGTCTTCACGATCCTCCTCACGGCGGCCGTCACCTTCGTCCTGTCGTGGGCGGTCTGGCGTCTCAGCCTCCGGTACAAGCTGTACCCGGGGATCCGCGAGCGCGACGTCCACAAGACTCCTACGCCACGCCTCGGCGGCATCGCCATGTTCCTCGGCGTGCTGGCGGCGTTCGCGGTCTCGTCGCAGCATCCGTACTTCTCCATCGTCTGGGCGCAGCCGCAGCAGATGTACGCGCTGCTCGGCGCGACCGCGCTCATCGTCGTCATCGGCGTTCTCGACGACCTGTGGGACCTCGACTGGATGATCAAGCTCGGCGCGCAGTTCCTCGCCGCCGGAGTGATCGCGTGGTTCGGTCAGCTGCAGATCTACACGCTGCCGCTGGGCGGGATGACCATCTTCTCCAGCTGGGCGAGCTTCACCCTCACCGTGTTCTCGATCGTCGTCGTCATGAACGCCGTGAATTTCATCGACGGACTCGACGGACTGGTCGCCGGCGTCTGCCTGATCGCGAACGCGGTGTTCTTCGCGTACTCCTACATGGTCTTCCGCGACATCGGCTCGAGCACGTACTTCACCCTGTCGTCGCTCATCGCCGCGGTGCTGATCGGCGCCTGCATCGGCTTCCTCCCCTTGAACTGGAGCCCGGCGCGCCTGTTCATGGGCGACGCCGGCGCGCTCATGCTCGGCCTCCTCATGGCCTGCTCGGCGATCTCGATCACCGGCAACTTCGACCCGGCGATGATCGCCGACAACGACGAGTTCGGGCGCTCGCAGCTCCTCGGTGCGTTCATCCCGATCCTGCTGCCCGTCGTCGTCGTGCTGCTGCCGCTGCTCGACTTCGGGCTCGCGGTCGTGCGACGGATGAGCCGCGGCAAGTCGCCTTTCTCGCCCGATCGCAAGCACCTGCACCACCGCATGCTCGACATGGGGCACTCGGACCGCGATGCCGTGCTGATCTTCTACGCGTGGACGGCGCTCGTGAGCCTGTCGGTGCTGCTGATGTACATCGGCACGACGCTGCAGTGGCCGGGGGACTACCTCCTGGGCGTGCTCTACGGCATCGTCGGCATCGCGGCGTGCCTCGTCGTCACCCTGCTTCCCTCGCGCCGCCGCCTCGCCCACGCCGCTGCGGTCGCGCCCGAACCCGAGCTCCAGCCCGAGCCCGGACTTCAGCCCGAACCCGAGTTCCAGCCCGAGCCCGGACTTCACCACGATCCCGCGCCCGCACAGGAGGACGCCCGATGAGCACCAACCCCGGTTCCAGCACCCCGATCTCGAGCACCCCGATCCTGCGCACCGTCCTGGTGTGGTCGGCGAGCGTGACCGCGATCCTGGCGGTCGTCGGCGCGATCGTCGGATTCCTCGTCGCGGGCGCCGACGGGATGTGGAGCGCGCTGGCCGGCGTGCTCATCGCGGCCGTCTTCCTCGCGATCACCGCCGCCAGCATCCTCATCGCGAACCGCTGGTACGGCGACGCCCTCTACGTGCCGATCTTCTTCGGCATCGTGCTCGGCGGCTGGATCCTCAAGTTCGTCGTCTTCCTGATCGCGCTGTTCGTGCTGCGCGACCAGCCCTGGATCGTCGGCACCGTGTTCTTCCTGGCGCTGGTGGCGAGCGTGCTCGCGTCGCTGGCGATCGATGTGGTGGTGCTGCTTCGCATGCGGGTGCCGAACGTGAGCGACGTCGAGCTTCCGACGGATCCGGATGCCGGGGACCGCAGGGACGACGCGTCCTGACCCCGGGGCGCGGATTCAGCGACCTCACAAGTTTGATAGGCTGAACGAGCGCCCGCCCACTCGCTCTGCGAGTTCTTGCGGAGTGACGCTCACCGACCATCGTCGCACCGGTCTTCTCCGGTGCCCCGAAGCTGGAGCCAGCGCTGTCTATTCAAGCTGCGACCCTGATCGCCCCCTTTGCCGCGGATGAACCGCCCGTCTTCCACGGGCCGTCGATCGAAGAGTTCTTCCCCGAGGTTCTTTTCACTGCGTTCGGGGTGGTCCCGGTCACCCGGATCCACCTGATCCAGTTCCTCGCCACGCTCGCGGTCATCCTGATCTTCTGGCTCGGCACGCGTCGCATGCGCGTCGTGCCCGGCCGGTTCCAGAGCCTCGTCGAGATGGGGCTGGACTTCGTCCGCGTCAACATCGGCGAAGACCTGCTCGGCAAGAAGGACGCCCAGCGCTTCCTGCCGATCCTCACCACGATCTTCTTCATGGTGCTGTTCATGAACATCACGGGCATCATCCCGTTCCTGAACATCGCCGGGACGAGCATCATCGCCGTGCCGCTCACCCTGGCGGTCGTGAGCTACGTCACGTTCATCTACGCCGGCATCAAGAAGAGCCCGGGTAACTTCTTCAAGAACTCCCTCTTCCCGTCGGGCGTGCCGTGGCCGATCTACATCATCGTCACGCCGATCGAGCTCATCTCGACGTTCATCATCCGGCCCGTCACGCTGACGCTCCGACTCCTGATGAACATGATGGTCGGCCACCTGCTGCTGGTCCTCTTCTTCGCCGCGACGCAGTTCTTCGTCGTCGACCTCGGCGGCTGGTGGACGGTGCTCGGCGCGGGCAGCCTCGCCTTCGGCTTCGTCTTCACCCTGTTCGAAATCCTGGTGGCGGTCCTCCAGGCCTACGTCTTCGCTCTCCTCACCGCGGTCTACATCCAGCTCGCGGTCGCCGAAGAGCACTGAAAGCGGGACGGCTGCAAAGCCGCCCACAACTGAAAGGAAACACCCCCGTGGACGCAACTACGGTTCTCGCAGAGCTCAGCGGCAACGTCGCGACGATGGGCTACGGCCTCGCCGCGATCGGCCCGGCCATCGGCGTGGGCATCGTCGTCGGCAAGACGATCGAGGGCGTCGCCCGCCAGCCCGAGCTCGCCGGTCGCCTGCAGGTGCTCATGTGGATCGGTATCGCCTTCACCGAGGCGCTCGCCTTCATCGGCATCGCGACCTACTTCATCTTCGTCTGATCGCCGATACACAGTCCTAAGGAGACAGGATGCTGAACGCTCTTGTCGCGTACGCGGCGGAGGAGGGGGAGACTCACAACCCCCTCATCCCCGCCTGGTACGACATCATCTGGTCGTCGGTCTGCTTCATCGTCATCCTCATCATCTTCTGGAAGGTCGCCCTTCCGAAGATGAAGAAGCTGCTCGACGAGCGCTCCGCGGCGATCGAGGGCAACATCGCCAAGGCGGATGAGGCCCAGCGCAAGGCCGAGGCTGCGCTCGAGGAGTACACCTCCCAGCTCGCCGACGCGCGCAAGGAGGCCGGTGAGATCCGCGACGCCGCCCGTGAGGACGGCAAGAAGATCGTCGCCGAAGCCAAGGAGACCGCTGCGGCCGAGGCCACGCGCCTGACCACGACGGCACACGCCCAGATCGAGGCGGAGCGCCAGTCGGCTCTCGTGTCGCTGCGCAGCGAGGTGGGCACGCTCGCCCTCGACCTCGCAGGCGGCGTGATCGGCGAGACGCTGTCCGACGACAAGAAGGCCCAGGCCGTCGTCGACCGCTTCCTCGCGGAGCTCGAGGAGTCCGAAGGGGCCAAGGCGTAATGGGCAGCGCGACCACTCAGGCCCTGGCGGCGACGACCGCGGCGCTGCGCGCCGCGTCGGGCGTCGACCTCGACGTGGCCGGCGAGCTGTTCGCCGTCGCGCGCGCCGTGGGCGACTCGTCGCAGCTGAGCGGCGCGCTCGCCGACTCCGCCGCGCCGGCCGAGGCCCGCCGCAAAGTCGTCGCCGACGTGTTCGGCAAGGCTGTGAAGCCCACGACGGCATCGCTGCTGACGACCGCCGTCGCCGAGCGGTGGTCCTCGTCCGACGATCTCGTCGACGGCATCGAGGAGCTCGCGGTGCGGGCCGCCGCTGTCGCCGACGCGAACGCCGACGTCGAGGCCGAACTGTTCGCGTTCTCGCGGACCGTCGCCGACAACCCCGAGCTCGAGCTCGCGCTGGGGAGCCGGCTGGGCGACTCCGCCGCGAAGGGGACGCTCGTCGAGAAGCTGCTGCAGGGCCGGGCGAGCGCGGGGGCGACGCTGATCGCGTCCTCCCTCATCCGCCAGCCCCGCGAGCGGCGCGTGCGCCAGCTGCTGGCGCGTGCCACCCGGCTCGTCGCCGACCAGCGCAGCCGCGCGGTCGCGACCGTCGTCGCGGCGGCGCCGCTGAGCGCCGCGCAGAGCGAGCGGCTCACCGCCGCGCTCACCAAGCGCTACGGCACTCCGGTCTCGCTGAACACCATCGTCGACCCGACCGTCGTGGGCGGTGTGCGCGTGCAGATCGCGGACGACGTGATCGACGCGAGCGTGTCGTCGCGCCTGGCCGACCTCCGTCAGCGGCTCGCCGGCTGACACAGACTTCCCGCACACGCGGAGATTTCGGGGCCGAGGCCCCTTGAACGAAGGAAAACAATGGCAGATCTCTCTATCAGCCCCGACGTCATCCGTGACGCGCTGAAGGACTTCGTCGCCGCCTACGAGCCCACCGGGGCTGCGGCCACCGAGGTCGGCACGGTCGTCGACGCTGCTGACGGCATCGCCCACGTCGAGGGCCTGCCCGGTGTCATGGCGAACGAGCTCGTGACGTTCGAGGACGGCACGCAGGGCCTCGCGCTGAACCTGGACGAGCACGAGATCGGTGTGGTCGTCCTGGGCGACTTCGCCGGCATCGAGGCCGGCCAGCAGGTCACCCGCACCGGCGAGGTGCTCTCGGTCGCCGTCGGCGACGGCTACCTCGGCCGCGTGGTCGACCCGCTCGGCAACCCGATCGACGGACTCGGCGAGATCGCGACGGTCGGCCGTCGCGCCCTCGAGCTGCAGGCGCCGGGCGTCATGCAGCGCAAGTCGGTGCACGAGCCGCTGCAGACCGGCATCAAGGCCATCGACGCGATGATCCCCGTCGGCCGCGGCCAGCGTCAGCTCATCATCGGCGACCGCCAGACCGGCAAGACGGCCATCGCGATCGACACGATCATCAACCAGAAGGCCAACTGGGAGTCGGGCGACGTCACCAAGCAGGTGCGCTGCATCTACGTCGCCATCGGCCAGAAGGGCTCGACGATCGCGGCCGTGAAGGGCGCCCTCGAGGACGCCGGCGCGCTGGAGTACACGACCATCGTCGCGGCTCCCGCCTCCGACCCCGCCGGCTTCAAGTACCTCGCGCCGTACACCGGCTCGGCCATCGGCCAGCACTGGATGTACGAGGGCAAGCACGTGCTGGTCATCTTCGACGACCTGTCGAAGCAGGCCGAGGCGTACCGCGCCGTGTCGCTCCTCCTCCGCCGCCCGCCGGGCCGCGAAGCCTACCCGGGCGACGTCTTCTACCTGCACTCGCGTCTGCTCGAGCGCTGCGCGAAGCTGTCCGACGAGCTGGGCGCCGGCTCGATGACGGGTCTGCCGATCATCGAGACCAAGGCCAACGACGTCTCGGCGTACATCCCGACCAACGTGATCTCGATCACCGACGGCCAGATCTTCCTGCAGTCCGACCTGTTCAACGCCAACCAGCGTCCCGCGGTCGACGTGGGCATCTCGGTCTCGCGCGTCGGCGGCGACGCCCAGGTCAAGTCGATCAAGAAGGTCTCCGGCACGCTCAAGCTCGAGCTCGCCCAGTACCGCTCGCTCGAGGCGTTCGCGATGTTCGCCTCCGACCTCGACGCGGCTTCGCGTCGTCAGCTCGCCCGCGGCGCGCGCCTGACCGAGCTGCTCAAGCAGCCGCAGTACTCGCCGTACCCGGTGGAGGAGCAGGTCGTCTCGATCTGGGCCGGCACCAACGGCAAGCTCGACTCGATCGAGGTCGAGGACGTGCTGGCGTTCGAGCGCGAGCTGCTCGACTACCTGCGCCGCAACACGACGATCCTCGACACGCTGCGTGACACGAACGTCCTCGACGACGACACGGTGGCCGAGCTGACGAAGAAGACCGACGAGTTCATCCTCGAGTTCCAGGCCGGCAAGGGCCAGTCGATCACCAAGCCCGGCCACGAAGAGGTCGCGGCGGCGCAGGCCGACGACGTGAACCAGGAGAAGATCGTCAAGGGCCGCCGCTGAGGCGGGCCTGGGCATAAACCATGGGCGCACAACTCCGGGTCTACAAGCAGAAGATCTCTTCTGCTCAGACGACCAAGAAGATCACGAAGGCGATGGAACTCATCGCGGCTTCGCGCATCCAGAAGGCGATGGCGCGTGTGCGCGCGTCGTCGCCCTTCGCGCGGGCCGTGACGCGCGCCGTCTCCGCCGTGGCGACGCACTCCAACGTCGATCACCCGCTGACCGTCGAACGAGAGACGATCCGCCGCTCCGCGGTCGTGATCTTCTCGTCCGACCGCGGTCTCGCGGGCGCGTTCAACTCGCAGATCCTCCGCGAGGGCCTCGAGCTCGCGCAGCTGCTCCGCGAGGAGGGCCGCGAGCCGGTGTTCTACCTCGTCGGTCGCAAGGCCGTCGGGTACTTCCAGTTCCGGCGCATGGATGCGGCCGCCGAGTGGACGGGTGACACCGACACCCCGCACTTCACCACGGCCGAGGAGATCGCGGCGACCTTGCTCGACGCATACGACCGCGGCGGCGAAGAGAACGGCGTCGACGAGATCCACCTCGTCTACAACCGCTTCGTCAGCATGATGACGCAGACGCCCGAGACGGTGCGCCTGCTTCCGCTCGAGGTCGTCGAGGCCGAGGAGTCGTCCTCCGCCGCGGTGTACCCGCTGTACGAGTTCGAGCCCGACGCCGAGACGGTGCTCGACGCGCTCCTGCCGGTGTACATCCAGAGCCGTGTCTTCAACGCCCTCCTGCAGTCGTCGGCCGCGAAGCATGCCGCGACGCAGAAGGCGATGAAGTCCGCCAGCGACAACGCCGACAAGCTCATCACCGACTACACGCGCCTGCGCAACAACGCGCGCCAGGCCGAGATCACGCAGCAGATCGCCGAGATCGTCGGCGGCGCCGACGCGCTCTCCTCGGGCAAATAGCGGAAACGCCGCCGCGCCCGAGAAGCACTGCGCACCCAGACCACACGAAAGAGAAGAAGCCATGAGCCTCACCGCTGACAAGACCGAGACGGCGGTCGTCGGGCGCGTCGCCCGCGTCACCGGCCCCGTCGTCGACATCGAGTTCCCGCACGACTCGATCCCCGACATCTACAACGCGCTGAAGACCACGATCGTGATCGGCGACGACGCGTCCGAGATCACGCTCGAGGTGGCTCAGCACCTCGGTGACGACCTCGTCCGCGCCATCTCGCTCAAGCCGACCGACGGCATGGTCCGCGGCCAGGAGGTGCGCGACACCGGCGGCCCGATCACGGTTCCCGTCGGCGACGTCACCAAGGGCAAGGTGTTCAACGTCACGGGTGACGTGCTGAACGGCGAGCCCGGCGAGACCATCGAGATCACCGAGCGCTGGGGCATCCACCGCCAGGCGCCCTCGTTCGACCAGCTCGAGTCGAAGACCGAGATGTTCGAGACCGGCATCAAGAGCATCGACCTGCTCACGCCGTACGTGCAGGGTGGAAAGATCGGCCTGTTCGGCGGTGCCGGCGTCGGCAAGACGGTCCTCATCCAGGAGATGATCCAGCGCGTCGCGCAGGACCACGGCGGTGTGTCGGTGTTCGCCGGTGTCGGCGAGCGCACCCGTGAGGGCAACGACCTCATCGGCGAGATGGAGGAGGCGGGCGTCTTCGACAAGACCGCGCTCGTCTTCGGTCAGATGGACGAGCCGCCGGGGACGCGTCTGCGCGTCGCGCTGTCGGCCCTCACGATGGCGGAGTACTTCCGCGACGTGCAGAAGCAGGACGTGCTGCTCTTCATCGACAACATCTTCCGCTTCACGCAGGCCGGTTCCGAGGTCTCGACGCTGCTCGGCCGCATGCCGTCCGCGGTGGGCTACCAGCCCAACCTCGCCGATGAGATGGGCGTCCTCCAGGAGCGCATCACGTCGACCCGCGGCCACTCGATCACGTCGCTCCAGGCGATCTACGTCCCCGCCGACGACTACACCGACCCGGCGCCGGCGACCACGTTCGCGCACCTCGACGCCACCACCGAGCTCTCGCGTGAGATCGCGTCGAAGGGTCTGTACCCGGCCATCGACCCGCTGACGTCGACGAGCCGCATCCTCGACCCGCGTTACATCGGTGAGGACCACTACCGCGTGGCGACCGCCGTGAAGCAGATCCTCCAGAAGAACAAGGAACTGCAGGAGATCATCGCGATCCTCGGTGTCGACGAGCTCTCGGAAGAGGACAAGATCGTCGTCGCCCGCGCGCGCCGCATCCAGCAGTTCCTGTCGCAGAACACCTACATGGCGAAGAAGTTCACCGGTGTCGAGGGTTCGACGGTCCCGATCAAGGAGACCATCGAGTCGTTCGACGCCATCGTCAAGGGTGACTTCGACCACGTCGCCGAGCAGGCCTTCTTCAACGTCGGCGGCATCTCCGACGTCGAAGAGCAGTGGGCGCGCATCCAGAAGGAGAACGGCTGACATGCCGCTCAAGGTGAGCCTCGTCTCCGCGGACGCGGAGGTCTGGTCGGGTGAGGCGTCGCTCGTCGTCGCCAAGACCGTCGAGGGCGAGATCGGCTTCATGACCGGCCACGAGCCGGTGCTCGCGATCCTCGCAGAAGGTCAGGTGCGCATCACCGAGACCTCCGGCACGAAGATCATCGCCAACGCGCAGGACGGCTTCCTGTCGATGGAGGGCGACGACCTCACGATCGTGGCCGGAAACGCCGCACTGATCTCCTGATCCACCACCATCCGCACTCGGCCGGTCCCCTCGGGGATCGGCCGAGTCGTTTCCCCGGGAACCCTTCACCCGAACCGTCCCACGGAGCCCCATGCTGATCCTTCTTCCGCCGTCCGAGACCAAGCGGGCCGGGGGTTCGGGGGCTCCGTTCGATCCGACCCGGATCGCTCTGCCGCAGCTGGCGGCACAGCGCGAAGCGGTCCTCGACGCGCTCGTCGCACTCTCGGCGGACGAGGATGAGGCCGCCAGGGTGCTCAAGCTCGGCCCGAGGCAGCGTGGCGAGGTCGCCGTGAACGCCGTTCTGCGCACCGCGCCCACCATGGCCGCTATCGACCGCTACACCGGCGTCCTCTTCGACGCGCTGGGCGCAGCATCCGTCTCCGCCGCCGGCCGGCGCTGGCTGGGTGCCCACGTTCTCGTGCACTCCGCGCCGTTCGGGCCGGTCGGTGCTCTCGACCCGATCCCCGCGTACCGTCTCGGCGCGTCGACCTCGCTTCCGGGTGTGCCGCCGCTGCGGCGGCTGTGGGCCGCCGATGTGAGCTCCGCCCTCGCGGACCACGCGCCGCGCTTCGTGCTCGACCTGCGCTCCGAGGCGTACGTGGGCCTCGGTCCGGTGCCCGACGGCATCGCGTCGCGCTACGTCCGCGTCGTGAGCGAGGGACCCGACGGGACCGTGCGCGCGCTCAACCACTTCAACAAGCATGCGAAGGGCGCGCTCGTGCGCCGGCTCGCCGAGGATCGCCCGCGTATCGCCTCTGCCGCGGGCTTCGTGACGTGGGCGGATGCTGCGGGCCTGCGCGTGCGCGACATCGGCGCCGGCGAGCTCGAGCTCTTCGCCTGAGCGCGGCGCGGCCCGCGTCCGCGCTACTGCGTGGGCGTGCGCACGGCGGAGAATCGGTTGCGCCGGCGCAGGGCGAAGCCGAGTCGCTCGTACGCCGCGATCGCTCCGACGTTCGACGCCGCCGCGTGCAGCAGGGCACGGTCGCCGCGCTGCTGGATGTGGAAGGCGACGTCGAGCACCAGGCGCGACGCGAGCCCCTGCCGACGGTGGTCGGCGTCGACGGCGACCGCGCTGATCTCGGTCCAGCCCTCGGGGTGCAGCCGCTCGCCGGCCATGGCGATCAGGCGCCCGTCGCGCCGGATGCCGACGTACCTGCCGAGTTCGTACGTGCGCGGGCGGAACGGACCGGGCTGGTTGCGCTCGACGATCGCGAGCATCTCGGGCACGTCGTCGGCGCCGAGGAGGATCGCCTCGGCATCGGGGCGCGGCTGCAGCGCGCCGGTCTCGACGAGCTGCACGCCCTCGCCCTGGCCCACCACTTCCCAGCCCGCCGGCACCTCGCCGTCGTACCCCGACAGCCCGATCTCGGCGTCGTGACCGACCAGATCGACGAGCGCCTGCCAGACGCCCGGGTCGTCCCACGTGCGCACGGCCACGAAGGGCGCGACGTCCTCGGGGTAGCGGCGCACGAGGTCGTTCCCGATCGCGAACGAGGCGTGCGGTCCGGTCAGCGCGTGCCAGGGGGCGTTGTCGAGCACCGCGGCGTCGGCGTGCGGGGCGTCGAGGATCGTGGCGGGGGAGGCGTCCGGCATCCGCCCACTCTCGCCCGTCGCGGCCCTTGTCGCAAACGCTGCGCGTCACCGCGCGCAACACGGCGGTGGCGCCTCGCAGTCAGCGCTTGGTGTGCTGCGCCGTGCGCTCGGTGTTCTCGGCGATCGCGATGAGTGCGACGACCGCCTCGATCACGAACCGCAGGAGGATGATCGCGAGGAACGTGATCACGGGTACGACGATGATCGTCGCGACGAGCCCGCTGATGCCCGCGCCGAGGTTGAACCACATCACCGACACGGCGCTGATGATGCCGCCGACGAAGTAGACGATGAAGCCGATGCCGATGGCGATGAGGCCGACGAGGTAGAAGACGCTCGCCAGTCGCCGCGTGATGAACGTGCGGAACGAGAGATCGAAGAGCGCGGAGAAGAACCCGCGCCCGACGTCCGCGACCTCGCCCTCGACCGTCGGGACGCCCGTGTCGTCCGGGTCGGCGGCGCGTGCGGCGTCGGCGGCGGACTGGGGAGGCTTCGGCGGGGGAGTGTAGGCGGATGGTGTCTGGTCGGTCATGGCGGCCCTTCGCTCGGGAGTTCTGCTCAGGCTATCCACCGGCGCCGAAGGGGGCCATCCCCCCGAAGCGGTGTCAATGCTGACAGGAAGCTGAGAGCGTCGCTAGCATGTGTCGAGCGGAGCAGGGGCTCCGTGGGCGCGTCCCGGTGCGCCCCGAACCGACTCTCTCGGAGGTCGCTCCACATGGATTACAACGACGGCAGCGGAGTCGGGGCGCTCATCGCCTGGCTCGTGCTCGCCCCCTTCCTCTTCCTGCTCGCGATCGCCGGCTACGTCATCGGCTCTTGGTTCCTCATGAAGGTCTTCGACAAGGCCGGCGTGCAGGGCCGCTGGCGTGCATGGGTGCCCGTCTACAACACCCTCATCTTCGTGAAGCTGGGCGACCTCAACCCGTGGTGGCTGCTGGCGCTGTGGGGCGGCACCATCGTGCTCGGCTGGGTGCCCGTCCTCGGCACGCTCATCGGCATCGCCACGTTCATCTACACCCTGCTCGCGGCATGGCGAGTGGGCCTGAAGCTGCAGAAGGAAGCCGTCTGGCTCATCCTCTACTTCTTCCTCGCCATCGTCTGGCTCGGCATCAACGCGTTCGACCGCTCGCGCTGGAACACCGCGATCCCCGCCGCGCCGTGGGCCCGCAGCTTCCTCGCCGACAACACGGTCTGGGCGGGCATCCCCAGCCAGGCGCCTGCGGGCGGCTATCCCGCGAACCCCGCGACGACGCCCGGCTACGGCGCTCCCGCGGGCTACCAGCCCCCGGCCGGCTACACGGCACCGCCGGCGCCGCCCGCCGGCTACACGCCGCCGCCCGCGCCCCCGGCCGGCCCCACCGCGCCCGTGCCGCCACCGGCTGCCGGGCAGCCGCCGGTGACGCCGCCCGCGCAGTCCCCGGCGACCCCGCCGCCCGCGCAGTCCCCGGCGACCCCGCCGCCCGCTGCCGAGCCCCCGGCCGCGCAGCCTCCGGCGACCGAGCCGCCCGCGACGGAGCCGCCCGCGCCCGACGTGCCCAAGCCCTAGCGCCATCGACAGCCCCTCGCCGCACGGCGAGGGGCTGTCGCGTGGGGCGGCCGCAGGACGCGTGTCGCATCGAGCGGGACAGCGACGACGCATTCCGGCGTCGCCGCTAACGTGGACGCATGAGCTCGACTGTTCCCCTTCGCCGCGTCGGCGCGTCCGGCCTCCTCGTCTCCGCCGTCGGCCTCGGCTGCAACAACTTCGGGCGACCGGGCACCCGCACCGAGACGATCGACGGCACGCGCGAGGTGCTCGACGCCGCGATCGAGGCCGGGGTGACGTTCCTCGACACCGCCGACATGTACGGCGGGGATCCCGGCCAGTCCGAGACCCTCATGGGCGAGGCGCTCAAGGGGCGCCGCGACCAGGTCACGCTCGCGACCAAGTTCGGGCACCCGGGCCGCGACATGGGCTACCCGCCGTCGGGTGCGAAGGGCTCGAGGTCGTACATCCGGCGCGCGGTCGAGGCATCCCTCACCCGTCTCAAGACCGAGTGGATCGACCTCTACCAGTTGCACGTACCCGACGACGGCACGCCGATGGAAGAGACGCTCGACGCGCTCGGCGACCTCGTCCGCGAGGGCAAGGTCCGCTACATCGGACACTCGAACTTCTCGGGCTGGCAGATCGCCGAAGGTCACTTCACCGCGCTCATGCGCCACGGCGTGCCGTTCGTGTCGTCGCAGAACGAGTACAGCCTGCTCGCGCGCGGGGCCGAGCGGAACCTGCTGCGTGCCGTCGAGCGCTACGGTCTCGGCTTCTTCCCGTACTTCCCGCTCTTCAACGGGCTGCTGACGGGCAAGTTCACGCGCGACGCCGCGCCCGCCGACACCCGCATCATCCGGCAGCGCCGCCACCTCTACGACGACGCGCCGTGGGACGCGCTCGAGAGGTACCAGGCGTTCTGCGACGAACGGGGCATCACCATGCTCGAGGCGACGTTCGGATGGCTGCTGTCGCGGCCGGCCCTGTCGAGCGTCATCGCCGGCGCGACGACACCCGACCAGGTGCGGGCGAACGCCGCGGCGGCCTCGGCATGGACGCCGACGGACGCGGACCTTGCGGCGATCGACGCGCTCTTCCCGCCGCCGGACGCGGGAGTCTGACGCTCCACGGCCGGCGCCGGGGGAGTTCGCCGACGGCGTACGCGACGGCTTGTCCAGGGTGACGGCGCAGGCGTAGCGTCGCTATCCGTGCGCGGCCTGTAGAGCGGGCGACTCCGCGCGCCGGAAAGGACCGTCGTGCTCGGAAAGCTCCTGGTGCGGTACCTCACTCCCGCCTGGCCGCTCATCGTGGCGGTGGTCGTCTTCCAGCTGGCGCAGTCGATCGCGTCGCTGTGGCTGCCGACGCTCAACGCCGACATCATCGACAACGGCGTGGTGACCGGCGACATCCCATACATCTGGTCCACCGGCGGCGTCATGCTGATCGTCAGCCTGGTGCAGGTGGTGTGCGCGATCGTCGCGGTGTACTTCGGCTCGCGGCTGGCGATGGGGATGGGGCGCGACCTGCGCGGCGACCTGTTCCATCGGGTCGTCGCGTTCTCGCAGCGCGAGGTCGGTCAGTTCGGTGCACCGTCGCTCATCACCCGCAACACCAACGACGTGCAGCAGGTGCAGATGCTCGTGCAGGTGTCGGCGACGCTGATGATCTCGGCGCCCATCCTCGCGATCGGCGGCGTGATCATGGCGATCAGCCAGGATGCCGGCCTCTCGTGGCTGATGGCGGTGGCGATTCCGGTGCTGCTGGTGATCGTCGGGCTGATCGTGTGGCGCATGGTGCCCGCTTTCACGCAGATGCAGACGCGGATCGACCGCGTGAACCAGATCATGCGCGAGCAGCTGAGCGGCATCCGCGTGGTGCGCGCGTTCGTGCGCGAGCGGCAGGAGCGCGAACGTTTCGAGGCCGCCAGCGACGACGTGATGGCGACGGGCCTGCGCGCCGGCAACCTGATGGCGCTGATGTTCCCCGCGGTCATGCTCGTCATGAACCTGTCGAGCGTCGCCGTCATCTGGTTCGGCGCCTTCCAGGTGCAGGACAACGGCGTGCAGATCGGCACCCTCTTCGCCTTCCTCACCTACCTGATGCAGATCCTGATGGGCGTCATGATGGCGACCTTCATGTTCGTCATGATCCCGCGCGCGGCGGTGTGCGCCAACCGGATCGGCGAGGTGCTCGAGACCGCGCCGTCGGTGTCGGCGCCGGTGGCCGCAGCATCCGCCCCCGCTCCCACCGGCCGGATCGAGTTCGACCATGTCGACTTCGCCTATCCGGGCGCCGAGGACGCCGTGCTGCACGACCTCACCTTCACGGTCGAGCCGGGCACCACGACGGCGGTCATCGGATCGACGGGCTCCGGCAAGACCACGCTGGTCAGCCTCGTTCCGCGCCTGTTCGACGTGACCGCGGGCAGTGTGCGCGTCGACGGCGTCGACGTCCGCGATTACGACCCCGACGAGCTGTGGACACGAGTGGGACTGGTGCCGCAGCGGGCCTTCCTGTTCTCGGGCACCATCGCGTCCAACCTGCGCTACGGCGACCACGATGCGACCGACGAGCAGCTGTGGGACGCGCTCGAGCTCGCGCAGGCCGCCGACTTCGTGCGCGCCATGCCCGAGGGGCTGGCGGAGCAGATCGCGCAGGGCGGCACCAACGTCTCGGGCGGGCAGCGCCAGCGTCTGGCCATCGCGCGGGCGCTGGTGAAACGGCCGGAGACGTACATCTTCGACGACTCGTTCTCGGCCCTGGATCTTCGGACGGATGCTGCGCTCCGCCGCGCGCTCGACACCCACCTGCCCGACGCGACCCGGCTCGTCGTCGCGCAGCGCGTCTCGACGATCCAGCACGCCGACCAGATCCTGGTGCTCGACCACGGGCGCATCGTCGGCATCGGCACGCACGACGAGCTCGTCGAGACCAACGACACCTACCGCGAGATCGTGGAGTCCCAGCTCGCGGCGGAGGCGGCGGCATGAGCGGCCCGGGGCGGCCCGTGCAGCGGATGCCGCTCGGGCGCGGGCCGATGGGGCAGGCGACGGGCGGCGAGAAGGCGCAGAACTTCGGTCCGAGCGCGAAGCGCCTGCTCGGCACCCTGCGCGCGGACAGGCCGCTGCTGTTCGTGGTGCTCCTGTTCAGCATCCTGTCGGTCACTCTCTCGGTGATCGGGCCGAAGCTGCTCGGCGAGGGCACGAACGTCGTGTTCGCCGGCTTCATCTCGCTGCAGATGCCGGCGGGCATGACCAAGCAGCAGGTGATCGACCAGCTCGTCGCCTCGGGCAACCAGGACCAGGCGAACATGATCGCCGCGATGGACTTCGTGCCGGGCGCCGGCGTCGACTTCGAGCAGCTCGCCCGCATCCTCGCACTCGTGCTCGTCGTGTACGTGCTCTCCAGCCTGTTCGGGTGGCTGCAGGCGCGCATCCTGAACGGCGTGGTGCAGCGTGCGATGCACCGCCTGCGTCTGCAGGTCGAAGACAAGGTGCACCGCCTGCCGCTGTCGTACTTCGACCGCGTGCAGCGCGGCGAGCTGCTCAGCCGTGTCACGAACGACGTCGACAACATCGGCCAGACGATGCAGCAGACGCTCTCCCAGGTCGTCATCTCGCTGCTGACGGTGATCGGCGTGCTCACGATGATGTTCCTCATCTCGCCGCTCCTGGCGGTGATCGCGCTCGTCACGATCCCCCTCACGATCCTCATCACCGTGCTCGTGGCCAAGCGCTCGCAGAAGCTCTTCGTGCAGCAATGGAAGACGACGGGCGTGCTCAACGCGCGCGTGGAGGAGACGTTCTCGGGCCACTCGATCGTGAAGGTGTTCGGCCACCAGAAGGAGGTCGAGGCGGACTTCCGCGCCGAGAACGACGAGCTGTACCGCACGAGCTTCGGCGCGCAGTTCCTGTCGGGCGTGATCATGCCCGCGATGATGTTCGTCGGGAACCTCGTGTACGTCGCGATCGCCGTCGTCGGCGGACTGCAGGTGGCCGCCGGCCTCATGTCGATCGGCGACGTGCAGGCGTTCATCCAGTACTCCCGTCAGTTCACGCAGCCCCTCAGCCAGCTGGGATCGATGGCGAACCTGCTGCAGTCGGGCGTCGCCAGCGCCGAGCGTGTGTTCGAGCTGCTCGACGAGGAGGAGCAGACGCCCGACGACGACCCCGCCGAGACCGCACCGGACTCGGCGAGCCGCCTCGAGTTCGAGGACGTGTCGTTCCGCTACGTCGCCGACAAGCCGCTGATCGATTCGCTGACGCTCGCCGCCAGGCCGGGGAGCACCGTCGCGATCGTCGGGCCGACCGGCGCCGGCAAGACGACGCTCGTGAACCTCATCATGCGCTTCTACGACGTCGACGTCGGCCGCATCACGCTCGACGGCGTCGACACGCGCAGCATGACGCGCGACGATCTCCGTGCGCGCACCGGCATGGTGCTGCAGGACACGTGGCTGTTCGCCGGCACGATCCGCGAGAACATCGCGTACGGCCGTCCGGAGGCCTCCGAGGAGGAGATCGTCGCCGCAGCACGGGCCGCCTACGTCGACCGCTTCGTCCACGCGCTGCCCGACGGCTACGACACGATGCTCGACGACGAGGCGACGAACCTCAGTGTGGGGGAGCGGCAGCTCGTGACGATCGCCCGCGCGTTCCTCGCCGATCCCCGCATCCTCATCCTCGACGAGGCGACCTCGTCCGTCGACACCCGCACCGAGCTGCTGATCCAGCGTGCGATGTCGCGGCTGCGCGAGGACCGGACGGCGTTCGTGATCGCGCACCGGCTGTCGACGATCCGGGATGCCGACCTCATCCTCGTGATGGAGGACGGCGCGATCGTGGAGCAGGGGTCCCACAGCGAGCTGCTCGCGCAGAAGGGCGCGTACTGGCGCCTCTACAACGCGCAGTTCGAGGGTGCCGCCGAGGAGGAGGAGGAGGCCGTCGCGGTGCCCACCGTGCCGCTCGCGCCGCCGCCCACGACGGCGCAGATCGTCGTCGAAGCGCTCGCCGAGTCCGAGGATGCCGTCGAGTGACCACTAGGATGTGAGGACGCGGGGCGAAGGGTTCCTGCGTATTCCGACGGGGAGGACAGGGCGTGCCCGAAGTTTCCACCCAGTCGCTCGCCGTCCCGGTTCCCGGTGGCGTGCTCGAGCTCTCCTGGGCGGCCGTGACCGACACCGGCCGGCGTCGCGAGGTGAACCAGGATGCGGTGTTCGCGTCGTACCCGCTGTTCGTCGTCGCCGACGGCATGGGCGGTCACGTCGGCGGCGAGATCGCCAGTGCGAGCACCATCGAACGTCTCCGCGCCGTCGCCGACAGCGGCACGGTGACGCCCAAGACGATCGAGAAGGCGCTGGCGCGCGCGGTCAAAGACATCGCGTCGCACCCGGAGGCCACAGACGACGGCACGGGCACCACGGTGACGGGCGTGTTCCTCGACACGTCGGGCGATGCCCCCCACTGGGTCACGCTCAACATCGGCGATTCCCGCGTGTATCTGGTGCGCGAGGGCGCGATCGTCCAGATCACCACGGACCACTCCGTCGTGCAGGAGCTCGTCGCTGCCGGACGCCTCAGCCCCGAGGAGGCCGAGAACCATCCCTACGGCAACGTGATCACACGGGCGGTGGGGCCGAGCGAGGGCGTGACGCCCGACTACGTGCGCCTCGATGTCATCGCGGGGGATCGTTTCGTCATCTGCTCCGACGGACTGACGAAGGAGCTCACCGACTACGGCATCCGCCACTTCCTCGAGGAGAACGCCGACCCGGGCGACGCGGCGGCCGCGATGCTCGAGGCGGCACTCGAGAACGGCGGCCGCGACAACATCACGATCATCGTGCTCGACGTCGGGCGCCCGGCGGAGGAACCTGCCGATGAGGGCGACTCCTCCCCAGGCGAGGACTGAGCCCCGCCGTCCACAGATGTCGGTGGACGCGAGCACCAGGGCGCATACCCGCGGTGGACTGACCGCATGCGATCGACCGCTTCTTCGCCGTTCTTCGCCGGCGGTGTGCTCGACGATGAGCCCCTGACGCTTCCCGCGGCCTGGAGCCCGCCGGCGCGTCCGCCCCTTCCGATCGTGGCCGCGATCGTGCCGGTGGTGGGCGCCGTCGCTCTGTGGCTCGTCACGGGCTCGATCTTCTCCCTCTGGTTCGCGCTGCTCGGGCCGCTGATCGCGGCGGCGACCATTCTCGATGCGCGCCGGGCGGCTCGACGGGACGGCAGGCGTGCCGCGGCTGATGCACTGCGCGCCCGCCAGGAGGTCGCGTCGGTCGTCGCGGCTCGTCACGACGACGAACGGGCGCAGCTGTGGGCCCGGCACCCCGACGTCGCCCGCCTCGTCACGCGGGACGGCGAGGTCTGGCGCGGCGGGCGGGACGCGTGGATCGTCGTCGGCGAGGGCGAGCGCGCCAGCGGCGTCCGCGTGACCGGAGGCGAAGGAGACCCGGATGCCGCAGACCTGCGTCGCCGCGCAGCGCGCGTCGATGCGGCACCGGTGACGCTGCCGCTCGCTGCGGGCGTGGTGGTCGTCGGGGGCGAGACGCTGGCCGTCGCCGTGCAGCGGGCGCTCGTGCTCCAGGCGTGCCTCATGTTCGCCCCGGACGAGCTGCGCATCACCGGGTCTCTCGGGCGGGGCCTCGACTGGGTCGAGGCGCTGCCGCACCGTCACGGTCAGAGCGGATCGGTGCTGGCCGTCGTGGCGCCGGGCGAGCTCGTGCCCGCGGAAGCCGACCTCGTGATCGCCCGCGGCCGACCGGGCGAGCCGCTGCCGCCGCGCTGCCAGGCGGTGCTCACGGTCGACTCACCCGACAGCGCGCGACTGGAGTACGCGGGCGAGACCGTGCCGGTGCGGATCGAAGCCGTCGCCAGGTCGCAGGCGGAGGAGATCGCAGGCGAGCTGTCCGCTCGGGCGGCACGCAGCCTGGGGATGCAGCGTGGGGTGGCGGAGCCGGTCGCCCTGGCGCCGCTGCTGCATGCCGTCCCCGAGGTGACGGGAGGGCTGCCCGCGGCCATCGGCGTGACGCGGGGCGAGCCGGTGCTGGTGGACCTCGTGGCCGACGGACCCCACGCGGTCGTCGCGGGGGTCACGGGCGCGGGCAAGAGCGAGCTGCTCATCACCTGGATCCTCGCGCTCTGCGCGACGCGCTCGACGGACGAGGTGACGTTCCTCCTCGCGGACTTCAAGGGCGGCACGGCGTTCGACGGACTCTCGGGGGTGCCGCACGTCAGCGGCGTGATCACCGATCTCGACGGGTCGGGCGCCCGCCGCGCGATGGAGAGCCTCCGAGCCGAGCTCCGCCGCCGCGAGGCGGCCGTCGCCGCTGCCGGCGCGCGCGACATCGGCGATCCCCGCGTGCGGCTGCCTCGGCTGGTCGTGGTGGTCGACGAGTTCGCCGCCCTGCTCGGCGACCACCCCGAGCTGCACGGGCTGTTCGCCGACCTCGCGGCGCGCGGACGGGCACTCGGCATCCATCTCATCCTCGGCACGCAGAGGGCGGCGGGCGTGATCCGCGACAACCTGCTGGCGAACTGCCCGCTGCGGATCAGCCTGCGCGTGACCGACGCCGCCGACAGCCGCACGCTCCTCGGCACCGACGATGCGGCGCGGCTTCCCGGTGGGGCCGCCGGGCGCGGAACCGCGTACGTCCGCCGCGCCGGCGATGCGAGCCCGCACGAGGTGCGGATCGCGCTGTCGGGTCCGGACGACGTCGCGGCCGCCGCGCTTCGCACCGGGCACCGCGCACCGGATCGGCCCTGGCTGCCCGAGCTGCCGCGACTGCTGTCGCTCGACGAGCTCACCACCCGCTCCGCGGGCGAGCGGGACGCGCCGCCGCCCGGCGCCGTGCTGCTGGGGCTGGCCGACGAGCCGGACCGTCAGCGGCAGCCGGTGGCGTTTCTGACGGCCTCCGCACGGGGCGTGCTGGTCCTCGGCGGACCGACATCGGGGGTCACGAACGCCCTCGACCTCGTCGAGGCGCAGTGGCAGGGATCTGTCGTGCGGATACCGGCCCACCCCGAGCGGCTGTGGGATGCGGTCGCGGCGCTGCACGAGGAGCGGCCGCCGCGAGGGGCGGCGGTACTGGTCGACGATCTCGACGCGATCGCCGTGCGCCTGCCTCCGGAGTACGCGCAGTCGGTCCTGGAGCGCCTCGAGGCGCTCGTGCGCGGAGCCTCCGGGGCGGGCGTGCTCGTCGTGATGGGCGCGCACCGGCTGAGCGGACCCGTGTCGCGCCTGGCCGAGCTGTTCCCGCGGAGGCTCCTCCTGCCGTACCCCACGCGGGTCGACCACGCTGCTGCGGGAGGCGATGCGTCGGAGTTCGACCCGTCCGCGGCGGCCGGGCGCGCACGCCTCGACGGGCGCCAGATCCAGCTCGCACTGGCGCCGGCTGCGCCGCCCCGGCGCCCCGGGACCGACGTGGCATGGACGCCCTCGGCGCTGCTCACCGGCGTCGTTGCTCGACGCTCGCCCGCCGTGCGCCGCGCACTCGCCGCGTGGGAGGAGCACGGCGTCGGCGTGGTCGCCGTCGATGACTACGTCGCCGATCCTGCGCCGGCTGCCGCCGGTCGCCTGGTCGTCGTGGGCGAGCCTGACGACTGGCAGCGCCACTGGCGGCTGCTGGCCGACGTGCGCGGCGACCATGATCTGGTGGTCGACACGTCGTGCGCTCCCGAGCTCCGTGTCCTCGCGGGCTTCCGAGGCGTCCCGCCGTACTGCGAGCCCGGCGCAGGGCGTGCGTGGCTCATCTCCGCCGGCGCCGAGCCCGTCCGCATCGTCCTCCCGGCCTGAGAAGTCCGGCCGAACCGTCGGGCCGGTGTATTGACCGACGCTTCGCGCAGCGCCTAGCGTCGCTCTGTGGCTACAACCCCGATCGACATGCAACGGCCTGAGGGCAAGGGACTCGCCGCGGGAACGCTGGGACTGTGGGGTTCCACCGTCATCGGCCTCGCGTCGACCGCGCCCGTGTACTCGCTGGTGGCGACCCTCGGGTTCGTGGTGCTGGCGGTCGGGGCGCAGGCGCCCATCGCGTTCGTCATCGCGTTCATCCCGATGCTCTTCATCGCGTTCGCGTACCGCGAGCTCAACAACGACGTCCCCGACTGCGGCACCACCTTCACGTGGGGCACGAAGGCCTTCGGGCCGTGGGTCGGCTGGCTGGGTGGGTGGGGCGTCGCGGTCGCCGGCATGGTCGTGCTGGCGAACCTCGCACAGATCGCCGGCATCTACTTCTGGGCGCTCGTGGACGGCATCGTGGGCAACCCGGAGGACGCGCTGCTCGCCGACAACGTCCCCCTCGTGACCGCGACCGGCGTGGTGTTCATCGCGGCGATGACGTGGGTCAGCTGGCGAGGCGTCGAGATCGGCGAGCGCATCCAGAACGTGCTGCTGGCGATCCAGTACCTCGCGCTGGCCATCTTCGTCGTGGCCGCGCTCTGGCAGTTCTTCGCCGGCACGGCACCGGACCCGACGCCGTTCGACTGGTCGTGGTTCAACCCGTTCGCGTTCACCGAGTGGAGCGGCTTCGTCGAGGCGGTCCTGCTGGCGCTGTTCATCTACTGGGGCTGGGACACCTGCCTCGCCCTCAACGAGGAGACCAAGGACCCCAAGCGCATCCCCGGTCGTGCGGCGCTGCTGACAACGGTGATCCTGCTCTTCACCTACGTCGGTGTGACGGTGGCCGCGATGATGTACGCCGGCCTCGGCGAGACCGGCACGGGCCTCGGCAACGAAGCCAACGCGGACGACTTCTTCCTCGCCATCAGGGACGGCCTGCTCGGGCCGCTCGGATGGGTGCTCGTGGTCGCGGTCATGATCTCGGCCATCTCGTCGACGCAGACGACGATCCTGCCGACCGCGCGCGGCACGCTCTCGATGGCCGCGTACAAGGCGCTGCCCCGCCGGTTCGCGACGGTGCACCCGCGCTACAAGACGCCGTCGTTCTCCACCCTCGTCATGGGTGTGGTCGCGATCGTCTACTACGTCGGCATGACCTTGATCAGCGACAACATCCTGCAGGACTCGATCCTGTCGCTCGGTCTCGCGATCGCCTTCTACTACGCCATCACCGGCTACGCCTGCGTGTGGTACTTCCGGCGGGAGCTGTTCAACAGCGCCCGCAACTTCTTCTACCGGTTCCTCTTCCCGCTGCTCGGGGCGGGGATGCTCACGTACGCGTTCGTGCAGTCCGCCATCGACATGTACGACGTCGACTACGGCTACACCGTGCTGCTCGGCATCGGCGGCACGTTCGTGCTCGGCATCGGATCGCTGGCGTTCGGCGTGCTCCTCATGCTTCTGTGGTTCCTGTTCCCCCGCGCCAAGGCGTTCTTCCGCGGCGAGAGCCTCAACCGCGACACCCCGGTGCTCGTCCCCGAGGACCCGGCGGACTACGCCCGGTCGATCGACGGCGGGCTCGCCTGACCTACACCGTCCGGAGCCGCCGGGGTCACGGGCCCAGGTGCGCCCCGCAGCCGACGTCGTACGCCTCACGCAGCCACGCGGCGACCTCGTCGTCGAACTCGCTCTCGTCGGTGAGGCGGAACTGGTGCACGAACAGGCGCCTGCCGTAGGGGGAGACGCTGAGGATCCTCGGGTCGGGCGGGAGCTCGCGCATCAGATCGAAATATCCGCGCACGCCGGCCCGGAGCGGCCGCGCACCGGCGAACCCGCGCCGCGGACCCTTGAACGTGATCGTCGTCTTCGCGACCGAGTGCGTCACCGGACCGAACGATCCGATGAGCCGGTCGATGCGGTGCCACAGCCGCACCGCGGCGGCATCGGCATCCTTCAGGTGATCCTCCACCGTCCAGACGTGTGCGTCCGTCATCACCCCAGTCTCGGTCAGGGAGCGGGCGCGCGCACCCCCGGGCGCGCAGCAGCCCCGGACTCATTCGGGAGCCCGGGGCTGCGAAGCGCCGGGCGGCGTCAGACCAGCGCGGCGTCCAGCGGCGCGAGGTCGAGGTCGTGCGCGGTCGCCACCCCGGCGTTGACGATGCGACCGCCGACGGTGTTGAGGCCGGCCGCGAGCGCGGCATCCGCTCGCAGCGCTTCCTTCCAGCCTCGCCGCGCGATCTGGCGGATGTAGGGGAGCGTCGCGTTGGTGAGCGCGGACGTCGACGTGTTCGGCACGGCGCCCGGCATGTTCGCGACGCAGTAGAAGATGCTGCCGTGCACCGGGAAGGTGGGGTCGGCGTGCGTCGTCGGGTGCGTGTCCTCGAAGCAGCCGCCCTGATCGACGGCGATGTCGACGAGCACGGAGCCCGGGCGCATGCGCGACACCATGTCGTTGGTGACGAGCTTCGGCGCCTTGGCGCCGGGGATCAGCACGGACCCGATCACGAGGTCCGAGGCGATGACCGCCCGGTCGAGGTCGAGCGGGTTCGACGCCGCGGTCTTGACCCGGCCCTGGAAGTGGTCGTCGAGGTAGCGCAGGCGCTGCACATTGGTGTCGAACACCGTGACGTCGGCGCCCATGCCCACGGCGATCACGGCGGCGTTGGCACCGGCGACACCGCCGCCGATGACGGTGACGGTCGCGGGCCGCGTACCCGGCACGCCCGACATGAGCAGGCCGAGTCCTCCTGCCGAGCGCATCAGGGTCGCGGCGCCGACGGTCGGGGCGAGACGCCCCGCGACCTCGCTCATCGGGGCCAGCAGCGGGAGCCCGCCGCCGGCGAGCTGGACGGTCTCGTACGCGATCGCCGTCACGCCGTCGGCGACGAGGCGCTCGGTGAGCGGCCGGTCGGCCGCGAGGTGCAGGTACGTGAACAGCACGAGGTCGTCCCGGAAGTAGCCGTACTCGCTCGCGATCGGCTCCTTGACCTTCAGAAGCAGCTCGGCACGCGCCCACACCTCGGCGGCGTCGTCGAGGAGGACCGCTCCCGCGGCCTCGTACTCGGCATCGGGCATCGACGAGCCGGCGCCCGCGCCTCGCTGCACGAACACCTCATGCCCCGACGCGACCAGGTCATGCACGCCCGCGGGAGTGAGGGCGACCCGATACTCGTTGTTCTTCACCTCGGTGGGGACGCTGATCCTCATCGTGTGATCCTTTCCGCTCCGCCGTTGGAGCGCTCGGGCTCCTCGTGGGAGCGCCTCTAGAAAGCGGGGCGGATGGCCCCGACGTCCTGTCCGCCGCCGGTGACGGCCAGCGGAAGCTTCGAGAGCGTGTCGGCCACGTCGGCCGACGCCAGCGCGCCGTGGCGCTCGAGGAGTCGCAGTGCGACGGCGGTGGCGGCACGGCCGCTGCCGTCGAGCATCTTGAGCGCCACCGTGGTGCCGTCGGGGGCGACCATCACCATGACGCCCTCCGCGCCGCCCTTCGCGAACACTCCGAGCCGCTCGATGGCGATGGTGTCGGCGCGTCCGGGGCCGTCGATCGTCCACGGGGCGGCACGCACCGCCTCCACGAGCGCACCGGCGCTGCGGTGCAGCGCGAAGGGAGAGGTGGTCGAGGAGTTGCCGATGCGGTGGATCGCGCGCGCGAGCCCGAAGAGGGTCATCGCGTAGACGGGGGCGCCGCAGCCGTCGACGGCGGTCGCGGCGGCCTTCTCGCCGATCAGGCGCTCGATCGTCTCGCGGATGAGGATCTGGACGGGATGCTCGGGGGCGAGGTAGCCCTCGGGATCCCATCCGTTCACCACGCAGGTGAGGAGCATCGTGGCGTGCTTGCCGGAGCAGTTCATGCGGATGCGCGCGGGCTGGCCGAGTTCGCGCACCAGTTCGTCGCGCGTGGCCGTGTCGCTGGGCCAGGAGGCGGGACACCCGAGGTCGTCTTCGCCGAGCTCGGCGAGCGACAGGATGTCGCGCACGACGGCGACGTGGCGGTCGGTGCCCGAGTGGCTGGCGGTGGCCAAGCCCAGCCGCTCACCCTCGAGCGGCGCGCCCGCCGACAGGCACGCGAGTGCCTGCAGCGGCTTGAGGCTGGACCGGGGGAGGATCAGCGCCGACGGGTCGCCGAGCTTCTCGGCGACGGTGCCGTCGGCGGAGAGCACGATCGCGATGCCGGCGTGACGCGACTCCACGAATCCGCTGCGTTCGACGACGGCGAGTTCGACGGCGTCGGTCGCGGCGAAGGTCTGCGGCACCCCGACAGCCTACCGCCGGAGACGCCGCCTGCCCGCATGACAGACTGTGCTCATGTGGGGCGAGCATCGATACTCCGTCCGGACGACGTGGACCGGTGACCGCGGCACCGGCACGTCGGGCTACCGGGACTACGACCGGGCGACGACGATCGAGATCGACGGCAAGCCGGCGCTGCTCGCGTCCTCCGACAAGCCGTTCCGCGGGGATCCGTCCCGCTGGAATCCGGAGGACATGCTGCTCGCGGCGCTCAGCCAGTGCCACCTGCTGTCGTACCTCCACGCGTGTGTGCAGGCGGGTGTGGTCGTCGTCGGCTACGAGGACGAGGCATCCGGTCTCATGGTCGAGGACGGCCGCGGCGGCGGCGCGTTCCGCGAGGTCGTGCTGCGGCCGCGGGTGACCGTCGCGGGTGCATCGATGACGGATGCCGCGACCGCCGCGCACGCGCAGGCGCACGAGTGGTGCTTCATCGCGAACTCGGTGAACTTCCCCGTGCGCCACGAGCCCACGATCATCGTCGCCGGCGCCTGAGCCCCACCGTCGACCCTGAGCCTCACCCTCGACCGCGAGAGTGCAACCGGCGGACGAGAGGGAGGGAAGCAACCGCACTCTCGTCCGGGAGCTGCACCCTCGCGGGGCGTCAGCGGCGCTCGTGGGGGAGGACCTGCTTGATCCGGTCGATCGCGTTGTGTGCGGGGACCTCGTTGTAAGCGTTCGCGAGCTCCTGACCCGACAGGGCGTGGATCGCTGCCATGATCTCGTCGGTCGCGAGGCGGCGGGCCTTGCCCGAGGAGGCCGGCCCGTGGTGGGCGAGATCGAGCGGCGCGCCGAACCTGACGGTGATGCGGTGCTGGAACGACGGCTTCTTCGCTCCCACCGGCATGACCTTGTCGGTGCCGATGAGCCCCACCGGCACGACGCGGGCGCCGGCCTGGAGCGCGAGGAAGGCGACGCCCGTGCGGCCCTTGTAGAGACGCCCGTCGAGCGAGCGGGTCCCCTCGGGGTAGAGGGCGACGGCCTTGCCCTCGTCGAGGAGCGCACGCTGCTGGTCGAGCGCGTCGAGTGCGGCCTGTCCGGCGCCACGCTGCACCGGGATCGCGCCGATCGAGGTGAAGAACCACCGCGACGCCGGCTTGTCGAAGTAGCTCGACTTCGCCAGGAAGTGAACGGGGCGGGGCGCCGCGACCGGGATCGCGATCGAGTCGATGAACGACAGGTGGTTGCTCGCGAAGATGATCGGGCCGGTCTTGGGCACGTTGGCCTTGCCCTCGATGTGCGGGCGGTAGACGATCCGGGCGAGCGGAGTCAGGATGCTGCGCCCCAGCGCGTACGTGAAGCCCATGCGGCGGGCGGGAGGGGCGGGTGTGTCCGGTTCCTCCACCGTCTCGTCGGCGGTGTCTTCGGCGCCGGGCACGAGGTCGGAGGTCACCCGTAGAGGGTACTCCCGGTTGCATTCCGGTATCGGCATGCCGTTTCCCAGCGCGAACAGAGGAAAGATGCGAAAGGATGGTGTCTTCCCTTCCCTTGACTCGAGGTTGTTCCGTGCGCATTCGCCCGTTCGCCGCCCTGTCCGTCGTCGCCGTGTCCACCCTGCTGCTCGCGGGATGCACGGGATCGACCGGTCCGGACGCCACCCCCACGCCGACGTCGACGCCGTCCTCCGAGTGCCTCCTCGACGCCCAGCCGGGTGCGGACTCCGACGCGATCGAGGTCACCGGCAGCGGCGCCGACCTCGCCGCGACCGTCCCCGACACCCTCGCCTTCGAGGACGTCGAGCGCACCATCGTGACCGAGGGCTCGGGCGACGACGTCGTGGCGGGCGACCTCGTCAGCGGCTTCTACACCCTCTACGACGGCGCGACCGGCGAGGTCCTGCAGGATTCGTCCGACACCTCGGCCGACGACTCCGGCGCGGTCCCGATCATCATGGACCCGCAGCAGTACTCCCTGTTCGTCGCCGCACTCGAGTGCGCACCGGTCGGCTCGACGGTCGCGATGTCGATCCCGGGCAGCGCGTTCGGCGAAGGCGCCTCGCCCGTCGTGATCGTCGCCGAGACCACCGACTTCGTCCCGACCAGTGCGGACGGCGCCGAGCAGGACCCGGTCGACGGCATGCCGACCGTCGAGCTCGACGACAACGGCGCGCCCACCATCACCGTGCCCGACGCCGAGCCGCCGACCGAGGTGCAGATCGCCCAGCTCAAGGAGGGCGACGGCCCGGTCGTCGAGTCGGGTGACACCGTGTTCGTGCAGTACACCGGCGTGAAGTGGTCGGACGGCTCCGTCTTCGACTCCAGCTGGGACCGCGGCCAGCCGACGGCCTTCCAGACGACCGGCGTGGTCGCCGGCTTCCAGCAGGCGCTCGAGGGCCAGACCGTCGGCTCGCAGGTGCTGGTCGTGATCCCGCCGGAGTTCGGCTACGGGGCGAGCGAGGGCCACGAGCTGCAGAACGAGACCCTCGTCTTCGTCGTCGACATCCTTGGCGTCCAGCGCGCCGCCGCACAGCAGTAGCCCGAGGCGGCCGCATCCGGCCCGGCGATAGGCTGGCCGGATGCGGCGCGTCCTCATCCTCGGCTCGACCGGCTCCATCGGCACCCAGGCGCTCGACGTCGTGCGGGCCAACCCGCGGCGGTTCGAGGTGGTGGGGCTCGCGGCGGGATCCGACCGTGGCACGCTCGAAGCCCAGGCGGCCGAGCTCGGGGTCGAGAACACGGCCCTCGGCGCGGTCGAGGCGGAGCAGCTCGTGCGCGACGTCGAGGCCGACGTCGTGCTCAACGGCATCACCGGCTCCGTCGGCCTCGGCCCGACGCTCGCCGCGCTCGAGACGGGACGTACGCTGGCGCTCGCGAACAAGGAGTCGCTGATCGTCGGCGGCGACCTCGTCACGGCGCTCGCCCGGCCGGGGCAGATCGTCCCCGTCGACTCCGAGCACTCCGCGATCGCGCAGGCGCTGCGCTCGGGCGAGCGCAGCGAGGTGCGCCGCCTGGTTCTCACAGCCTCCGGGGGTCCGTTCCGGGGCCGCAGCCGCGCCTCGCTCGAGAGCGTCACACCGGCCGAGGCGCTCGCGCACCCGACGTGGGACATGGGCCGGGTGGTGACGACCAACTCCGCCACCCTCGTCAACAAGGGCCTGGAGGTCATCGAGGCGCACCTGCTCTTCGCGGTGCCCTACTCCGAGATCGACGTCGTGGTGCACCCGCAGTCGATCGTCCATTCGATGGTCGAGTTCGTGGACGGCTCCACCATCGCGCAGGCGTCGCCGCCCGACATGCGGCTGCCGATCTCGCTCGGGCTGGACTGGCCCCACCGGGTCGCCGGCGTCGGCCGGCCGCTCGACTGGACGACCACAACCTCGTGGACCTTCGAACCGCTCGACGACGCGGCCTTCCCCGCCGTGCGGCTCGCGAAGCAGGTCGGGCGCGCCGGCGGCACCTACCCCGCGGTGTTCAATGCGGCGAACGAGCAGGCTGTGGACGCGTTCCACGAGGGTCGTCTCGGCTTCCTCGGGATCATCGACGTGATCGAGCGCGTGGTCGACGCGCACGACGCCCCCGACGCCTTGACCCGCGCCGCGCTCTCCGACGCCGAGGACTGGGCGCGCCGCAAGGCCGACAAGGTCATCGCCGCAGCATCCTGACCCGCTCGCGCATCGCCGCGCCGGCGTTCCGCCCGAGTGATTTGCTCGCCTGTCGCAATGTGCCGCTGGGGGCAGCACTTCGCGACAGGTGAGCGGGGTGGGGCTCAGGCCTCGGGATACACCGGACGCAGGGGGTCGGATGCCGGGGTCTCGTGCTCCGGGTACGGCACCGGCCAGTGCGGCTCCGGCACGGGCCAGCCCGCCGCGCGCAGCGCGCGCCGTGCGAGCTCGCGGGCCGAGTACGGCGTGCGGACGCCCCGGATGTCGCGGTAGTCCTGGTGGCCGGGACCGGCCCACAGGATCGCGTCCCCGTCGCCGACGAGCGCGACCGCCTCGATGATCGCGCGCTCGGGCGGCGAGAACTCGTGGATCTCGGCATCCGGCTGTGCGCGTCGCGCCCCTTCGACGAGGGTCGCCCGGATCGAGTCGGGGTCCTCGTGGCGCGGGTGATGGTCGGTGACGACGAGGATGTCGCTGCCTTCGACGCCGGTGCGGCCCATGTCGTGGCGCTTGGTCGCATCGCGGTCGCCGTCGGCGCCGAACAGCATGACGACCTTGCCCGGCGTGACACGGCGCACCGCCGCGAGCGTCTTCTCGAACGCGTCGGGGGAGTGGCCGAAGTCGACGTACACGGCGGGGCCGGTCTCGCCCGAGACGAGCTCGGTGCGCCCGGGCAGGTAAGCCTCGATCCGGCCGCCGTCGAGTGCCGCGACCAGACGCTCCCAGGCGTAGCCGCCTTCGAGGATCATCACGATGGCCAGTCCGGCGTTGGCCGCCATGTGGCGGCCGATCACCGGCACCAGCGTCGTGAGCGTCCGCCCGTCCCGGGCGGTGAGACGGAACTCGGTGCCGACCTGCCGCTCGTCGAGGATCTCGACCACCCAGTCCGCGGCGGCCGCGGCCTCGGGGTCGGAGGCGAGCGCCGGTGTGCCCACGGTCACCGTGGGCACCTTGCTGCGCGCGACGACCTCGGCTCCGTTCTCGGAGTCGATGCACACCACGGCGCGGCGCGAGCGATCGGGCAGGAAGAGCGGCAGCTTGGCCTCGAAGTACTCGCGCATGTCCGCGTAGTCGTCGAGGTGGTCGTGGGTGAGGTTCGTGAAACCGGCGACGTCGAACACGATGCCGTCGACGCGGCGGCGGCTGAGTGCCTGTGCGCTCACCTCGACGGCGACGGCCTCGACGCCGCGCTCGCGCATGAGGGCGAGGAGCGCATGCATCTCGTACGCCTCGGGAGTGGTGAGCCGCGAGACGATGACCTGCCCGGCGATGTGGCGCTCGGCGGTCGACGACAGGCCCGTCGTGGCGCCGAGCTGGCCGAGGATCCCTTCCAGCAGGTGCGACACGCTCGTCTTGCCGTTGGTGCCGGTCGTGCCGAACAGGATCGGCAGGTCGTCGTCGCGGCCGGTGCTGTAGACCCAGGCCGACAGCTCGCCGAGGATCGCGCGGGGGTTCTCCACCAGCACCACCGGAAGCCCGCTCGCCTCGGCGACGTCCGCTCCGGCAGCATCCGTCACCACCGCCACCGCGCCCTTCTCGGCGGCCGCCGCGGCGAACTCCGCGCCGTGCCGGTTGACACCCTGCACGGCGACGAAGACGTCGCCGGGGCGGAGATCGGCGGTCGCGAGGGTGAGGCCCGTCAGGGTGGCGTCGGCGACGTCGCCGCGGACGTCGACGGCGAAGCTCGCCGCGAGATCCGCGAGGGAGTGGGTCGGCGGCGCGTCGGGGCGGAGTACCGGGGGCAGGTTCGAAGGCGCGTCGGTCGGCATGGCGCATCCATCTTCGCACGGCGCCTGCATCACGCCGGCGGTCTCCGGTCGTTGAGCGAGCGAGGAACGAGCGAGTCGAAACGTCGCATGGATCGCCGACGACGTTTCGACTCGCAAGCTCGCTCAACGACCGGGGAAGGCGCCCCTGTCGAGCTCAGGCCTTGCGGCGACCCCGCACCAGCACGACCACGAGTGCTGCGATGCCCGCTGCGAGTCCGCCGGCGGCCAGCCAGCGGGCGACCGGGTCGGCGGAGGGGACGGATGCCGCGTCCCCGGCCGCCGCGTCCGCCGCGGCGCCCTCGTGCGAGGCGTCGCCCGCGCCGTCGGCCGCGGCGTCGCCATGCCCGGCCTCCGCATCGTCCGCGACCGCGCCGACCGCGACCAGCGGCGCGGGCGCGTCGAGGTCGTGCGGGTCCTCGCCGTCCTCCGCGAGCTGGGTCCATGCGGTCTCGCCCTCGGCGCACGTCTGCGTCACCGGGAAGGGCAGGGTCGTGTCGGCGGCGCCCTCGGTGAACAGCACGTCCATCGCGACGGCGGCCTTGAGCCCGTCCTCGACGGGGGTGTCGGCGGTGTACACGACGCGCGTCGGCACGCCCGCCGAGCCGAGCTCGCGCGTGATGGTCCACCCGCCCTGGACGACCGGCGTGGCATTGCCCACGCCCTCGGGGATGTCGATGGCGAGGGCCGTGGTGGGGGAACCGTCGCAGCCGTGCGAGAACGAGAAGGTGAGCGTCTCGGTGCCGCCGGCCGAGGCGGTCTCGGGGGTGACGTGCACGTGGGCGGACGCGGCGAGCGGCGCGCCGATCGCCAGCGCGAGGCCGGCGGCGACGCCGATCGCGACGCGGCGGGTGCGGGAGGAACGGGGGGTGGATTCGGTCATGGCTGTGCTTCGTCTTTCGTCTGAGTCGTCGGCGGGATCGCCGTTCGGCGCACGCCGGCGGGACCCGGACGCGCGAGGGGATTCCGGCGCGCGCATCGGGCGCGGGCCGGTGACGGGCGCGGCGCGGAGCGCCGCTCAGACGAACACGGGAGGGCCGCGCCGCGAGACGTCCGACAGGACGATCCGCGCCGCGACGACCGCGGCGTCGGACGGCGTCGGCGCGAGTCGAGGCATCGACGGGCGCGGTGCGACCGCGCGGGCGCGCGAGAACAGCGAACGGATGCCGCGGCCCAGGGCGCGCAGCATCCGTTCTCCGCCGTACAGGGCGGTGACGGTCGCGACCGCCGCCAGCACGTGCGCGGCGAGCATCGGGGCATCGGGGAGGACGACGGCGCTGAGGTCTCCGCCGAGGTGCGTGACGTGGTGCCCGTTCAGGGCGGCGGGCTGGGCGTCGGCGGTCACCGCGAAGGCGACGTGGAACAGTGCCTGGCTGGCGAGCACCGTGGCACCGACGCGCCAGGACGACAGTCGTCGTCCTGCCAGGGCGACGGCGAAGGGAGCGGCCAGGATGCCGACCGCCGCGACGAAGGCCGGCGACGGCGCACCGCCCCCGCCGAGAGTGTGCGCCGTGGCGGCGATGACGGTGGCGACCCACGCGGAGGCGGTGCCGCGCAGCGCGCGCACGTGGCGTGGGGTCACGGCTCCTCCTCGCGTCGAGCCTACGGGAGGCGCGACGCACCCGACGCCCGCGCCACGGCGTTCGGTCGTCACACCCAACTCAAAGGCTGGCGCGGGTACCGTGAGCGTGTGGAGATCCTCGCGTTCGTCATCGGTGTCGCCCTCATGGTCGTGGGCCTCGCCGTGTCGATCGCGCTGCACGAGCTCGGCCACCTGTGGCCGGCCAAGAAGTTCGGGGTGCGGGTCGGCCAGTACATGATCGGGTTCGGCCCGACGCTGTGGTCGAAGCGCTGGCGCGGCACCGAGTACGGGTTCAAGGCGATCCCGCTGGGCGGCTACATCTCGATGGCCGGCATGTACCCGCCGTCGCCGGCCCTCCGTCAGGCTCAGGGACCGGGTGCACGGCCCGGACGCGCCGCCGGCGGCTTCTTCGCGACCATGGTGCAGGACGCGCGCGACGCCAACGACGAGACCCTTCGGGGCGACGACGACACGCACGTGTTCTACCGCCTGCCGATCTGGAAGCGGATCGTCGTGATGCTCGGCGGGCCGCTGATGAACTTCTTCTTCGCCATCGTGCTGTTCGCGATCCTGCTGACCGGCATCGGCATCCAGACGGCGACGACCGAGGTCGCGAGGCTGTCGGAGTGCGTCCCGACGACGAGCTCCACCGAGTGCACGGATTCGTCGCCCGCAGCCCCGGCCGAGGCCGCCGGCATCCAGCCCGGCGACGTCATCGTGTCGATCGACGGGGAGCCGGTCGCGGACTTCACCGAGGCGACCGCCATCATCCGCTCCTCGCCCGGCGAGCAGCTGACCTTCGTCGTCGAACGCGACGGCGCCGAGCAGTCGTTGCAGATCACGCCCGCCACCATCCAGACCGAGGTGACGGCCGCGGACGGCACGATCACCACCGAGGAGGTCGGCTTCGTGGGCATCGGCCCCACGGTCGAGTACGTGCAGCAGCCGATCTGGGCGGGGCCGCAGATGGCCGTGCAGAACGTCGGCGCGGTCGCGGGGATCATCTGGCAGCTGCCCGCCAAGGTCTGGCAGACCGGCGTAGACCTCGTCACCGGCCAGGAGCGCGACCCGAACGGGCCCCTCAGCATCGTCGGCGCGAGCCGCCTCTCCGGCGAGGTCGCCGCCGCCGACTCGCCCGTGCTCAACCGCGTCGCGGGCTTCCTGTCGCTGCTCGCGTCGCTGAACATCGCCCTGTTCGTCTTCAACCTCATCCCGCTGCTGCCGCTGGACGGCGGCCACATCGCGGTGGCGCTGTGGGAGGGCATCAAGCGGGTGTGGGCCAAGCTCTTCCGGCGCCCGCCCCCGAAGCCCGTCGACGCGACCAAGCTCGTGCCGCTCACCTTCGCCGTGTTCGTGGCCCTGCTCGTGATGGGCGGCATCCTGATCCTCGCCGACCTGTTCAACCCGGTCACGCTCTTCTGACGCCTCGCGGCTCGCCGCGCCGGAGGATCTTCGACGGTCGTGTCGAAATCGGCCTTGTCCGTTCGCTGTAGGGATGCAACGGTTCCACTGACGAAAGGACACGACCGTGAAGTACGTGATCATGTTCACCTCGACCCCCGAGCTCGACGCCGCGGTGCCCGAAGAGCGCCGGCAGGAGGTCTACGGGCGGATCTACGAGTGGTTCGGCACCAACGCCGACAAGATCGACGACTCGGGCGCGGAGCTGCACCCGGTCAGCACGGCGACGACGGTGCGATCGGGCGATGACGGTCCGGTCGTCGCGGACGGGCCCTTCTCGGAGGCCAAGGAGGTCATCGGCGGATTCAGCGTCATCGACGTGGCGGATCTCGACGCGGCGATCGAGCTCGTGAAGACCTGGCCTTCCCTGGAGTTCCCGGGCGTGGCCGTCGAGATCCGGCCCATGGTCGTCGACTACAGCCAATTCGAGTGATGTCCGGAACGGATGCTGCGGCCCCGCGCGACCCGGGACGTCCGGGCGACGCCGGGGCCGCAGCATCCGATCGCCTCCTCGCCGGAGTGGTGCGCGAGGAGTCCGCCCGCATCACGGCGGCGCTGACCGTCTCGTTCGGCAGCTTCGATGTGGCGGAGGAGGCGGTCGCCGAGGCCGTCGAGGAGGCGCTGCGGGAATGGCGGGCGCGGGGGATCCCGCCGAAGCCGGGCGCCTGGCTGATGCAGGCGGCGCGGCACAACGCCCTCGACCGGGTGCGTCGCGCGCGGGTGCTCCGCGATAAGGTCGCGCTGCTCGAACCGGTGGTGTCGGCGACGGGCCCACCGGGCGACGAACGGCTCCCTCTGCTCTTCGGATGCTGCCACCCGGCGCTCGCGCCGGACTCGCAGCTCGCGCTGACCCTGCGGGCCGTGTGCGGGCTCACCACCGCCCAGATCGCACGGGCGACGTTCTCGACCGAGCCCGCCACCGGGCAGCGGATCTCGCGAGCCAAGCGCAAGATCGCCGACAGCGGCATTCCCCTGCGCGTTCCCGAGGGCCCGGACGCGGCGGCGCGGCTCGACCTCGTGCTCACCATCGTGTCGGTGATGTACAGCGAGGCCCACTTCGTGGCGGGGGCGGATGCTGCGGCCGACCGCGATCTCGCCGACGACGCGCTGTGGCTGGCCCAGGTGGTCGCCCAGGCGCTGCCGCGCGCCGCCGAGGCCTGGGGGCTGCTGGCGCTGCTGCGCTTCCACCGCGCGCGCGAGTCGGCGCGGTCGGTCGACGGCGAACTCGTGCTTCTCTCCGAGCAGGACCGCACGCGGTGGGACGCTTCGCTGCTCGCCGGTGCGCGCGAAGCCCTGGAGCGGGCGGCACGACTGCGACGGCCCGGACGCTGGCAGCTGCACGCGGCGATCGCGGCGTGCCACGCGGATGCCGCTGACGCGGCGTCCACCGACTGGCTCCAGGTGCTGACGCTCTACGACATGCTCCTCGCGTACGACCGCTCGCCGGTGGTGCGGCTCAACCGCGCGGTCGCGCTCGCGCGCGTCGACGGCGCGGCGGCCGCGCTCGCCGAGGTCGACGCGCTCGAGGGCCCACTGGCGCGCTCGCACCTGTGGCACGCCGTGCGGGCATCCCTCCTGCGCGACCTCGGCCGGGACGACGAGGCGCTCGCCGCGGACCTGCGCGCCCTCGAGCTCACCGCGAACGAGGCCGAGCGCCGCCTGCTCGCCGCCCGCGCGGCGCGCTGAGCCGCAGCATCCGTCCCCCGGCATCCCCGCCCGTTCGGAGCGTGCGGAAATCCACCCTTTCGCGATTCCTCAGCCTCGGACTCGCGAAAGGGTGGAGCTCCGCATGGCTCAGGCGCGGACGGGGCTCAGCGCCTGCTCGACCAGGCGCTGCAGCGTCGTCATGCCGTCGCGCGAGAGGATCGACTCGAGGTGGCCTTGCACCGAGGCGAAGCCGGGGCCGCGCAGCGCATACACGTCGCCGGATGCATCGGCGGCGATCTCGGCCTCGCCGGCACGCGTCGTGCCTGCGGGGACGCGTGCCGTGAAGGTGTTGTAGAAGCCGATGGACGCCGGCATCCCGAACACATCGACCGACTTCTGCAGACCCTGGTGCGGCGCGTCGAGCGGAGCGAGGCCGATGCCGAACGTGTCGGCGAGGATCTGGTGGCTGAGGCACACGGCGAGGAGCGGCCGGCCCGCATCACGGCGGCGCGCGACGACCTCGCGCATACGACGGATGCGGGGGCTCGAGGTGTCCCGCGGATCGCCGGGTCCGGGTCCGGTCACGAGGAGCTCGGCCGCATCGATCTGCTCGTCGGTGACCTCGCTCCAGGGCGAGATCTCCACGTCGAGCCCGAGGTGGCGCAGCTGATGGGCGAGCATCGTCGTGAAGCGGTCCTCGGCATCGACGACGAGCGCGGAGCGCCCCTCGAACGGACCGGGCTCGCCGGAGCCCTGCGGGTTGAGCCAGAACTCGGCGAGGCGTCCGTTGCGCGACGCCAGCAGCTCGGCGATCGCCGGGTCGTCGGCGAGACGCCGAGGGGCCGCCGCGGGGGCGTCCTCGTCGATGACGTCGCCGCCTGCCGCGGCCGGCTCGGCCGCGGGGTCGCGCGGCACGGCGCCGATCGCGCCGAGCACGCCCGCGGCCTTGCCATGGGTCTCGCCGACCTCGCCGTACGGGTCGGAGTGGCGCACCAGCGTCGCACCCACGGGCACGCGCAGCCGGCCGTCCTGAAGGTAGGCGGTGCGGATGAGGATCGGCGCGTCGAGGTCGTGCGTCGCCTCGCCGGCAGCGAGCGTCTCGCGGGGGGTGAAGAGCGCCGCGACGCCCGAGTAGTAGCCGCGCGGCGTGGTCTCGTGGCGCGTGATGACGGTGCAGGCGTTCTGCATCGGCGAGCCGGTCACGGTCGGCGCGAACATCGTCTCGCGCAGGATCTCGCGGGGGTCGAGCCTGCTGCGACCCCGCAGCACGTACTCGGTGTGCGTGAGCCGCGACATCTCCTTGAGGTGAGGCCCCGTGATGCGGCCGCCGTCGGAGCACACGGCGCTCATCATCTTGAGCTCCTCGTCGACGACCATGAAGAGCTCCTCGGTCTCCTTCGTCGAACGGAGGAACTCGCTGAGCGTCTCGGGGGTCGCGCCGCCCGCGGGGTGGCGGAAGGTGCCCGAGATCGGGTTCATGGTCACGACGCCGTCACGCGCGCTGACGTGCGCCTCCGGGCTCGCCCCCACGGCGACGTGGCCCGGCGTGACGACCGCGAACGTCCAGTAGGCGCCGCGCTCGTGCTCGAGGAGAGCGCGGAACCACGTGAGCGCGGCGGTGGCGGCATCCGTCGTCACTCCCGCCGTGAAGTCGCGACGGATGACGAAGTTCGCACCCTCGCCACGGCCGATCTCGTCGGCGATGACCCGCCGCACGATCTCGGCGTACTCCTCGTCGGCGATGTCGAAGCCGGGATCCTCGAGGGCGACCGCGTCGGTCGGGAGCTGAGCGAGCGCTTCGTCGCGAGCCAGGGAGACGCGATCCCGCACGACGAGGCACCGCAGCGGCGCGCCGTCGTCGTGGCACTCGAACCCGCGCTCGCGCACCTGGCGGAAGGGCACCAGAGCGAGCACCTCGCGCGGCGCCCCGGAGTCGTCGGTCAGCGGGATGTCGGCGAGCAGCTCGACGTCGACGACGTCGCCGGTCAGCACCTCGACGGTGCGGTCGTCGCGCGCGATGAGCGCGAACGGGATGCCACTGGTGGCCAGGTCGGGAAGGGACGGGGGAACGGGCCCGGTCATGGTGAGTCATCTTTCGTCGTGGGGCGGAGTCCCGTACGAAAAAGAAGACCGCCCCGTGGGCGGTCTGTGGTCGCGCGAACCCACCGCCTATGCGGTGAGCCACCAGGAGAGGTGCGCGGACATGCGCCGAACCTACCACACGCGCGTTCCGGCGATCGGCCCCTCGACCCTGGGTTACGCACCATACTGGGGCGAGCCCGTCTCCTCTCGTCCCCGCGCCGCGGAGGTATGCCATGACCCAGCTGACCGTCACCGAGCGCTCGCCCGAACCCGAACGGCCGTCGCGCGCGCGCCGACGCGGTCCGTCGATCGCCGACCGCATCCGCAACATGGGGGAGCAGCGCACCGGCGCGCTCCTCCTGGTGCTCGCGACGCTCGTCGCGATCGTGTGGGCGAACATCTCGGCGACGTCGTACCACGACTTCTGGGAGACCGCGCTGACCATCGGGTTCGGCGACATCCACCTCGAGTTCACGCTGCACGCGCTCGTCAACGACGCGTTGATGGCGATCTTCTTCTTCACAGTCGGGCTCGAGGTGCGCCGCGAGTTCGCGATCGGCGAGCTCACGAGCTGGTCGCGCGCGATGATCCCGGTGATGGCCGCCGTCGCGGGACTGCTCGTGCCGGCCGCGCTCTTCCTCGCGATCGCCGCGGGCTCCGGCCACGAGCACGCGTGGGGCGTCGTGATCTCGACCGACACCGCGTTCCTGGTCGGCGCGCTCGCGCTCATCGGGCCCCGGGCGTCCGGCCGGCTGCGGGTGTTCCTCCTCGCCCTCGCCGTCGTCGACGACATCGGGGCGCTGAGCATCATCGCGCTCTTCTACACCGAGAACTTCACGCCCATGCCGCTCCTGGTCGCGGCGGTCGGGCTCGCCGGCATCTACTTCACCCGCTACGTGCGCCGCGGCCGCGGCCCCATCTACGCGACGCTGTCCATCATCGTGTGGCTCGCGTTCCTCGCGTCGGGCGTGCACCCGACGCTCGCCGGCGTCGCCATCGCCCTGCTGATCCCGGTCTACCGGCCCAACCGCCGCGACGTGGAGCAGGCGCTCGAGCTGGCGCGGGTGTTCCGCCAGTCGCCGAACACCGAGTACGCCCGCCAGGCGGCGAACAGCCTCCGCGAGTCGATCTCGATCAACGAGCGGCTGCAGTCGGCGTACTCCCCGTACGTCGCCTACGTGATTCTGCCGCTGTTCGCGCTCGCCAACGCCGGGGTCGAGATCTCGGGGCCGATCCTCGCCGCGGCGGCGCAGTCGCCCGTCACCTGGGCCATCATCGTCGGCCTCGTCGTGGGCAAGTTCGTCGGCGTCTTCGGCGCGGCCGCCATCATGAAGGTCTTCAAGCTGGGCGAGTTCGGTCTGGGGCTCACCCTCGACCGCATCGCGGGCGGCGCGATGCTGTGCGGGATCGGCTTCACGATCTCGCTCTTCATCATCGATCTCGCCATCGACGACCCCGACGTGCAGAACGAGGCGCGCGTAGGCGTGCTCGCAGCATCCGTCCTCGCCTTCATCCTCGCCGCCATCATGTTCCGCATCTCCGACGCGCGGCGGCCCGACGACGACGGCGGGCGAACGCTGGTGCGCCCGGTCGACCCCAAGCGCGACCACATCTACGGCGACGTGAACGCCCCGCTCACCATCGTCGAGTACGGCGACTTCCAGTGCCCGTTCTGCCTCAAGGCGTCGGGGTCGATCGAGGAGGTGCGCCGTGAGCTGGGCGACCGGCTGCGGTACGTGTGGCGGCACGCGCCGCTCGAGCGGCAGCATCCGAACGCGCTCGCCGCGGCGGAAGCCGCCGAGGCCGCGAACCTGCAGGGCAGGCTGCCCGAGTTCTCGCGCAGCCTGTTCGCCGACCAGGACCACCAGCTGCCGTCCGACATCATCCGCCGGGCGCGCGAGCTCGGCCTCGACGTCGAGCGCTTCGAGGAGGACCTGAGCTCGCCGAAGGTCACCGAGCGGGTGCGTGACGACATGCTGGATGCCGAGGCGATGGACATCACATCGGTGCCGACGTTCTTCATCAACGGCGTGCGCCACGTCGGGCCCTACGACGCGCGCACGCTGATCCGGGCGCTCACCGGCTCGGAGCCCGACGGAGCCGACACCCAGCCTCGGCCCCGCGCCGACGCGTAGTCGCGTCGGCGACGCTCCACGCGTGCTCGCCCGGCTCCGTTCGCAAGCGGCCGGGTCTCACGCGCTGCGCGTAGGCTGTCAGACGTGCCAGCCGTCAACATCGGGATGCCCAAGGTCCCGGAAACGCTCGCCCCCCGCCGCAAGACCCGTCAGATCAAGGTGGGCAAGGTGCTGGTCGGCGGCGACGCCCCCGTGAGCGTCCAGTCGATGACCACGACGCCGACCACGAACATCAACGCCACGCTCCAGCAGATCGCCGAGCTCACCGCCTCGGGGTGCGAGATCGTCCGTGTCGCGGTCCCGTCGCAGGACGACGCCGACGTGCTGCACATCATCGCGGCGAAGAGCCAGATCCCGGTGATCGCCGACATCCACTTCCAGCCGAAGTACGTCTTCCAGGCGATCGACGCCGGCTGCGGTGCGGTGCGGGTCAACCCCGGCAACATCCGCAAGTTCGACGACCAGGTCGGCGCGATCGCCGCCGCGGCGAAGGCGGCCGGCGTGTCGCTCCGCATCGGCGTCAACGCGGGCTCGCTCGACCGGCGCCTGCTCGAGAAGTACGGCAAGGCGACGCCCGAGGCGCTCGTCGAGAGCGCCGTGTGGGAGGCATCCCTCTTCGAGGAGCACGACTTCCACGACTTCAAGATCTCGGTCAAGCACAACGACCCGATCGTCATGGTGAAGGCCTACCGGCAGCTGGCCGAGCGGGGTGACTGGCCCCTGCACCTCGGTGTGACCGAGGCCGGCCCGGCGTTCCAGGGCACGATCAAGTCGGCCACGGCGTTCGGCATCCTCCTCGCCGAGGGCATCGGCGACACCATTCGCGTCTCGCTGTCGGCCCCGCCGGCGGAAGAGGTCAAGGTCGGCCACCAGATCCTGCAGTCGCTCAACCTGCGCGAGCGCAAGCTCGAGATCGTCTCGTGCCCGTCGTGCGGCCGTGCCCAGGTCGACGTCTACTCGCTCGCCGACAACGTGACGGAGGGGCTGAAGGACATGACGGTCCCGCTGCGCGTCGCGGTCATGGGCTGCGTGGTGAACGGTCCGGGTGAGGCGCGCGAGGCCGACCTCGGCGTCGCGTCGGGCAACGGCAAGGGCCAGATCTTCGTGAAGGGCCAGGTCATCAAGACCGTGCCCGAGGCCGACATCGTCGCGACGCTCATCGAAGAGGCGAACCGCATCGCCGACGAGATGGGTCCCGACGCCCCCGTCGGCACCGCGCAGGTCGTAACGGCCTGATGGGCTTCGGCCGGCTGTCGGCCGCGCAGGGCGCGCTCGTCGGCGCCTGGCTCCCGGGCGCCGAGGTCGTCGCCGACCTCAGCTGGAACCAGGTCGAGACCACCGTGCTCCAGGTGCGCCAGGGCGATCGCACGCTGATCGTGAAGGCGGCCGGCGACACCGACCACCACCTCGGCCGCGAGCTCGACGCCCACGAGGGCGGTTACGTCATGCCGTGGACGCGACACGGTCACGCGGCGCAGCTGCGGTTCGCCGATCGCGAGGCGCGCGTGCTGGTGCTCGACTGGCTGCCGGGTGAGCTCGCGTACCGCACGCCGGCCGGCGTCGATCCTGACGTCCATCGCCGCGCGGGCGCGCTGCTGCGGGAGTTCCACGCGCAGGCGACTCGCCGCTCGGAGGGGACGGATGCTGCCGCCACCCGCCGCGCGACCGCCTGGCTGGATTCCCCACATGCGATCGCCCCGGCCGTCGAGCGCCGGCTGCGGGCCGCGCTCGCCGGGCTGCCGCCGGTGGAGGACGACCTCGTCCCGACCCACGGCGACTGGCAGCCGCGCAATTGGCTCGTGGACGCCGGCGAGGTGCGGGTCATCGACTTCGGGCGCTTCGCGTTCCGCCCCGCCGCCACGGATCTCGTTCGGCTCGCCGCACAGGAGTGGCGTCAGAACCCCGCGTGCGAGACGGCGTTCCTCGATGGCTACGGCCGCGACCCGCGGCATCCGTCCCACTGGATCCTCATGCGCCTGCGCGAGGCCGTCGGCACCGCCTGCTGGGCGCACCAGGTCGGCGACAGGGAGTTCGAAGCGCAGGGCCACCGCATGATCGCCGAGGTGCTCGCGGACCTCGAGGCGCGCTGAGTCGGCCGGTTCGTCGAGCCAGGGAATCCGCCCCGAGAGCGAGGACATCGTCCCCCGTTTTCGGCCGAGATCCCCGGTCTCAGCGTCGGGCCGTGACCCGGCCGGTGCGGCGGCGTGGCATGATCCGAGGGTGCCCGAGCCCGAGACCGAGACCCCTGCTCCGCCCGAGCCCATCGCTCCGCTGTCGCGGCCCATCGTCGCGGGCATCGTGACGTCGCTCGTCGGCGTGACGAGTTCGTTCGCCGTGGTGCTGACCGGCCTCGACGCCGTCGGCGCCTCGCGGGCGCAGGCGGCGAGCGGTCTGCTCGTGCTGTGCCTCACGATGGGCGCGTCGGCGATCCTCCTCGCGTGGCGGTACCGCATGCCGATCACCGTCGCCTGGTCCACGCCCGGCGCCGCGGTGCTCGCCGCCACCGGTGCCGTCGAGGGCGGCTGGCCGGCGGCCGTCGGCGCCTTCCTCGTGACCGCGGCGCTCATCCTGCTGACGGCGCTGTGGCCCCAGCTCGGCCGCCTGATCGCGCGGATCCCGCCCTCGATCGCCCAGGCGATGCTCGCAGGCGTGCTGCTCCCGCTGTGCCTCGCCCCGATCACCGGGCTGGTGGCGAACCCGTGGGGCGTGGTTCCGGTCCTCGTCACGTGGCTCGTGTTCGTGCGGCTCGCCCCGCGGTGGGCGGTGCCGCTCGCGTTCGTCGCGGCATCCGTCGTCGTGGCGGTGGATGTCGCGGTCACCGGCGCGACGATCGACCCGGCGCTGCTCGTTCCGCGGCTGGAGTTCACCGCGCCGACGCTCACCTTCGGCGCGGTCGTCGGTCTCGCGCTGCCGCTGTTCCTCGTGACGATGGCGTCGCAGAACGTGCCGGGCGTCGCGATCATGCGCAGCTTCGGCTACCACGTCCCGTGGCGGCCGGCGATGCTCGTGACCGGTGTGGGCACGGCGCTCGGAGCGACCGCGGGCGGGCACGCCATCAACCTCGCCGCGATCAGCGCCGCGCTCGCCGCGGCGCCCGACGCCGATCCCGATCCGAAGCGGCGCTGGGTGGCAGGCGTCTCGACCGGTGCGAGCGGCATCGTGCTCGGCGGGCTCTCGGCGGCTCTCGTCGCGCTGGTCGTGGTGGCGCCCGAAGCCGTCATCCCGGCGGTCGCCGGCATCGCGCTGTTCGGGGCCTTCGGCTCAGCCGTGCAGCAGGCGATCGACGACCCGGGGGAGCGGCTGCCGGCCGTGGTGACTTTCCTCGTGGCCGCGTCGGGCGTCGCGATCGCGGGTGTGAGCGCCGCGTTCTGGGCACTGGTGGCCGGGCTCGTCGTGCGCGAGGTCATGCATTTCGGGCGCCGCTCGCGCTGAGTGCTGCCGTCAGTGCAGCGTCCCGCCGGGTACGGCGGTGTCGGTCGTGACGTCGATGCTCGTCCGCACCGCGATCTCGAGCGCACGCGTGATGTCCGCGAGCGGCAGGGTCGCAGCATCCGATGCCGGCGCGTGCTCGGCAGACCAGGGGACGTGAACGAATCCGGCACGGGTTCCGGATGCTGCGACCTCGAGCGCCGTGAAGAACACGTGGTTGCAGACGAATGTGCCCGCCGAGTACGACACCTCGGCCGGGATCCCCTCGGCGGCGATGCGCCGTGCGATCTCCTTCACGGGAAGCGTCGCGAAATGAGCCGGCCCGGCGCCGGGCACGCTCGGCGCATCGACCGGCTGATCGCCGTCGTTGTCGGGGATGCGCGCGTCGACGAGGTTGACGGCCACCCGCTCGACGCCGATCGCGGCGCGACCACCGGCGAGGCCGGCGGCGATCAGGACGTCGGGCCGGTGCTGCGCCAGGAGTTCGCGCAGGCGATCGGCCGCCCCCGCGAACGTCACCGGGAGCACGGCAGTGACGAGCAGCTCCGGCCCGTCCCAGCGCGACGCGACGAGGTTCACGGCCGTTCCGGACGGGTTGGCGGCGTCGCCGCCGAACGGCTCGAACCCGGTGAGCAGCACAGTCGTCATACGACCACGCTAGGCGGTGGGCTCGAGCAGGACGGTGCCGGAGGCGATGTCGACCGCCGTGAGACGCAGCCGCACCGTCGTGCCCGCGGTCGCGTCCAGACCGGCGACCTTCGCCGTGACGGGCGGATCGGCCAGCTGCACGCGGGCGCCGTCGCCTCGGAGGCCCAGCACCACGGCCTCGAACACCCCGCCCTCGTGACCCGAGAGGAGTGCCGCCTCGACGCGGTCGAGCGTCGCCGCGTCCAGGCGGTTCGCCACCCCGTCGCTGCGCGCCATGATCTTCGGCAGGGTCGGCAGGCTCTCGCGAGCCCACGCGGGAACCTCCTGGCCGTTCGCGAGCGCCTCGCAGATGACGAGCGACCAGCGGTCGACGAGCCGCCGCAGTGGGGCGGTGGCGTGGGCATAGGGCGCGCCGATCGCCGCCTGCAGCGAGTCCGCCGGTGGCTCGCCGTCGAACGTGACGTACCCGGCGCCCCGGAACAGCCCCGCGGCCGCGTCGAGGATGGCCAGCGCTGCAGGGGAGTGGCGGTCGAGCCCGCGCAGGTATTCGCCGTACGGAAGGTCGGCAGGCCACGGGATGCCGAGCGCCACCGTCTGCGCCCGGAGCGCAGCCACGTCCTCCGCCTCGGCGGCGGGCATCGTGCGGAGGATGCCCAGCCCGCCCCGCAGCATGATGTCGGCGGCGGCCATGCCGGTCAGGAGCGAGACCTGGGCGTTCCAGTCCTCGATCGCGAGCGGCGCGTCCCGCTCGAGCCGGTAGCCGCCGTCGTCGGCGACGATGCGGGTGTCGGGCGTGTTCAGGCTCGCCCCGCCGCGCTCGGCCTCCCGCTCCACCCGGAGTGGACCGAACCAGGCGAGCGCCTCGAGGCTCGGGGGAGCGGTGCCCGCGTCGATCGCAGCCTGGGCGTCGGCATAGCTCCACTGCGCCCGGGAGCGGATGACCGCGCGGCGCAGCGTGGTCTCAGCGGGCCGCGCACCGTCATCGAGGACGAACCGCCACACGAAAGCCCGCCGGTCGCGCTCCGGCAGCAGCGACGCGGCATCCTCGCTGATGACGACGGGATGCAGCGGGATCCGCCCGTCGGCCGCGTACAGCGTCTGCCCGCGGAGCCGTGCCTCGGTGTCGACGGCACCGCCGGGAGCGACGAATGCGGGCAGGTCGGCGATCGCGTAGTGGAGCACCGCCCCGGTGGGCGTGCGCTCGAGGTGGAGCGCCTGGTCGAGGTCCGTGGAGCCCTCGGGGTCGATCGTCAGGAACTCGATGTCGCGCAGATCGTCGAGCTGCGCGGCCTCGGGGTCGGGGGCGACGGTGGTCGCCGCGCGCCGGGCCTCGGCATCCACCTCGGCGGGGAACTCCGCCCGAAGCTCCAGGTCCGCGCGCAGCTGCACGAGAGACTCGACGAGCTCGTCGTGGACGCGTGCGGGAGCGAGTCGGGGTCGGCGTGCGGGCACCCGATCAGTGTAGGCACCGGCCCGCCACGCGGCCGAGAACGAATCCGGCGCGGGGGCGCAGCATCCGTTCGCCCTAAACTTGTCCCTCGTGGTCACCCGTCTGTCGCACTTCTTCCTCCGCACACTCCGTGAAGACCCCGCCGACGCCGAGGTCACGAGCCACAAGCTGCTCGTGCGCGCCGGCTACATCCGGCGCCAGGCGCCGGGCATCTTCGCGTGGCTGCCGCTCGGCCTGCGCGTGAAGGCGAAGGTCGAGCAGGTCATCCGCGAGGAGATGACGAACGCGGGCGCCTACGAGGTGCACTTCCCCGCGCTGCTGCCCCGCGAGCCTTACGAGATCACGGGCCGGTGGGAGGAGTACGGCGACGGCATCTTCCGCCTCAAGGACCGCAAGGACGCCGACTACCTGCTCGCCCCCACGCACGAAGAGGTCTTCACGCTGCTCGTGAAGGACCTGTACTCGTCGTACAAGGACCTGCCCCTGACGATCTACCAGATCCAGGACAAGTACCGCGACGAGGCGCGCCCCCGCGCCGGCCTCCTGCGCGGCCGCGAGTTCACGATGAAGGACGCGTACTCCTTCGACTCCTCCGACGCGGGTCTCGACGCCAGCTACATGGCGCAGCGCGACGCCTACGAGCGCATCTTCCAGCGCCTCGGTCTCGAATACGTGATCGTGCAGGCGGACGCCGGCGCCATGGGCGGCTCGCGCTCCGAGGAGTTCCTGCACCCCACCGCCGTCGGCGAAGACACGTTCGTGCGCTCGGCAGGCGGCTACGCCGCCAACGTCGAGGCGTACACGACGATCGCGCCCGAGCCGATCGCGCTCGACGGGCTCGGCGCGCCCGTGATCTTCGACTCGCCGAACACGCCCACGATCCAGACGCTCGTCGACCACTCGAACGCGCACCTGGACGCTCCCGCCTCGGGCATCGCCGGACCCGCCACCGACGGCCTGTCGGAGTGGACCGCCGCTCATACGCTCAAGAACGTGGTGCTGGCACTCACGCACCTCGACGGCACCCGCGAGCTCGTGATCGTCGGCGTGCCCGGCGACCGCGACGTCGACGACAAGCGCGTCGAGGTGGCCTTCGCGCCCGCCGCGGTCGAGCCCGCGACCGAGCAGGACTTCGAGAAGCACCCGCTGCTGGTGAAGGGCTACATCGGCCCCTGGTCCGAGACCGGCGCCGTGCTCGGCGAGGAGTCGGCGACCGGTATCCGCTACCTGCTCGATCCCCGTGTCGTCGACGGCACCGCGTGGGTCACCGGCGCGAACATCGATCAGAAGCACGTGCACACGCTGGTCGCCGGCCGCGACTTCACGGGCGACGGATTCGTCGAGGTGGCGAGCGTCCGCGCGGGCGACCCCGCGCCCGACGGCTCGGGTCCGGTGGAGCTCGCGCGCGGCATGGAGATCGGGCACGTCTTCCAGCTCGGCCGCAAGTACGCCGATGCGCTGGGGCTCAAGGTCCTCGACGAGAACGGCAAGCTCGTGACGGTCACGATGGGCTCGTACGGCATCGGCGTGACCCGCATCCTCGCGATCATCGCCGAGCTCAACAACGACGACAAGGGACTCATCTGGCCCGCCTCCGTCGCACCGTTCGACGTGCACGTGGTCGCGGCCGGACGCGAGGCCGTCGTGTTCGACGTGGCCGAGCAGCTCTCCGCCGACCTCGAAGCGGCCGGGCTGGACGTGTTCTACGACGACCGGCCCAAGGTGTCGCCCGGTGTGAAGTTCGGCGACGCCGAGCTCGTCGGCGTGCCGAAGATCGTCATCGTGGGCCGCGGCGCAGCCGACGGCCAGGTCGAGCTGTGGGACCGCCGCACCGGCGACCGCGAGGTCGTCTCGGTCGCCGACGCGGTCGCGCGTCTCAGCGCTCGCTGAGCGGCGGCGCGTCCGGCGCCGGAACCGGGGGCTCTGGTCCGCTGGCCGGAGCGGCGGTACGCGGCGTCTTCCGGAAGTAGCGGCCGACCGGCGGCAGGAAAGGCAGGATCGCTGCGGCGATCGCCGTGAGGAACAGGGCGCCGACGACGACCCAGAACATCGGGTCACCTGAGACATTCGGGCCGACGAACGAGACGGACGACGCCGCAGCCTGCCCGGCCCACCACATGTTCGACAGGATCACCATCGCGCATCCCGCGGCGGGGAGCGCGAGGACGGCCAGCAGCACACGGGCCGCCCGGCTCGCACGCCGCAGGCGCAGCACGAAGACGACCTCGATGACCACGAGTGCAAGCGTCGGCAGCCCGAACGGCACGTAGACGAAGAGGATGTCCCAGGCCGGGCCGCCGACCTGCGCCGCCTGCCCGAAGACGAGTCCCATCCAGGCGAGCTGGGTGGCCTGGACGACGATGAGGACCCACCAGAGGTAGAACGCTGTGACGACGGGCCACGGGGCCCGCGGCCGGGGCAGGTCTGAGTCCGCGCTCTGCTCGAGGACGATCGGCGTGCTCATCACGGTTCCTCCGCCCAGAAGACGGGCCTGATGGTCCCGTCCGGTTCGAGCATGTCGAGCTCGAACCCGCCGTTCGACACGTCTTCCTGCGAGACGTCGAAGATGTCGTAGTAGGTGAGGGTGCCGTCACCGTTGTCGCGCCCGCCGTCCTCGATGGTCGGATACCCGGGGATCGACACCGTCGTGTAAGCCGTGTAGTCGCCGTCGTACACGAACCAGTAGCTCGGAGGCGCCCTCCACTGGAAGCACTCCAGGCCGCCGTCGGGCGTGGCCTCGATCGTGACCGGAACGGCGACGTACACACCGTTCTGTGGCGGCGAGCCCGCCCGGTCGGTGACGTCCACGGGAGCGTTGACCCTGAACGTGGCGATATCGCGCGGTTCCATCGCACCGGTCGGCGCGACCGTGATGGTCGTGCCATACGCGAAGGACGGCTCGGCGATGGTGTCGACGCCGACCAGATCCGGCGCGAAGAACGCGGAGTAGTAGGAGTCGGGATCCATGTCGTCCGGAGGCGTTCCCGAGAGCAGCTGGCAGTCCGCGTAGCCGTAGACGTGGACCGCGAGGTCCGGCTGGGGGATCGCGCTCGCCGCGCCGAACACCCCTGCGACCAGAGCTACGACGACGCCGGCGGTCGCCGATGCGGCGCGACGCCCTCCACCCTCCAGTGCGACGATGCCGGAGGCGATGCCGGCGATGGCGAGTGCCATGGTGACCCAGGGCCCGGCGGTCGAGCCCCACGCGGGGATGAGCAGCAGCAGGCACGACACCGCCGCGAGGGCGCCGAACACGAGGGCGAGCATGGCCGGCACTCTGGATCGAGCGGGAGACGCCGACGCACGGTCGGGGACCGGCGGCAGGCCGCCCGGCGGGATGACGTAGGCCGTCGGTCCCGCTTCCCGCGGCAGCACCACGGGCTCGGCGGTCGCTCGTGGAGGGGCGCCACCCCAGGCGTCGCCGCCGGCCGGGCCGTCACGGCTCGGCGGTTCGTCAGCGCTCATGTCGCCTCCCCAGCGGGATCCGCTCCCCAGCGGACACCCCTCCCCACGCAGAATGATGCACCCGATGAGGGTTTTGATACAACGGTGTATCCGAACGGTGTCGCTGTGCACGCGCGGCCGTCGGTGCCCGATCGTTCACGCGTCGTCCACCGAAAGGCCGCTCGGCGTGGCACTCTGGGCGTCATGGGCCCCAGCGACACCGGAACCATCCCGCATCCCGTCACCGAAGAGCTGCGCGCGACGATCGCCGCTGCGGGCATCGCCGAGAACACCGATCTCGTCGCGCGGATCCTCGCGACGGGCATCGGCCTCGGCATCGACGACACCGAGCGCCTCGACCTGAAGATCACGTCCGCCGCGCTCAGCGAGATGCGCGCCGCGTTCCGCCTCTTCGCGCCGTACCGCGGGATCCCCAAGGTGACGATCTTCGGCTCCGCACGCACGCTCCCGGACGACGCGCTGTACCGCCAGGCCTCCGAAGCTGCCACCGCGCTCGCCGAGCGCGGCTGGTTGGTGGTGACGGGCGCGGGGCCGGGAATCATGCAGGCCGCCGCCGAGGGCGCCGGACCGCACAACTCGCTCGGCGTCTCGATCCGCCTGCCCTTCGAGGAGAAGCCCAACGCGATCGTGGGCGCGAACGCCCGCAACGTCGCGATGAAGTACTTCTTCACGCGCAAGCTCATGCTCGTGAAGGAGTCCAGCGGGTTCGTCTGCGTGCCCGGCGGCTTCGGCACGCTCGACGAGATGTTCGAGCTGCTGACGCTGCAGCAGACCGGCAAAGCCGATCCGACGCCGATCGTGCTGCTCGATGCGCCCGGCGGCACCTTCTGGTCGGGACTCCGTCGCTTCGTCGACGATCATCTGCTGCCCTCGGGCGTGATCTCGAAGGGTGACTTCGATCGCGTGCTCATCACCGACTCGGTGACGGCCGCGGTCGACGAGCTCACCGGCTTCTACCGCAACTACGACTCGTTGCGATGGGTCGGCAAGCGGCTCGTCCTGCGACTGAAAGCGGAGCCGACGGATGCCGAGGTCCAGGCGCTCAACGCCGCGTTCGGCGATCTGCTCACTGACGGCGGCATCGAGCGGCGCGGACCGCTCACCGTCGAGATCGAGGACGACGACGAGCTCCAGTGGCCACGGCTGGTCCTGCGACTGAACCAGTTCCGGGTGGGGGAGCTGCACCGCCTCATCCGGGCGATCAACGCGCTGGAATCCGCGCCGGCCGCCTGACGCGTCTCCGCCGCGCGCGACGGCGGGGCTGCAGCATCCGTCCGGCCGATGAGGCCGTTCTCATGCGCTGGTCGCCGGCCGTTCACCTCGGGTTCCGGGGGCCTTCGCCCCGCGGGGCGAGGCTGGCGCCACCCCCGCCAACCCGCTGCCATGCATGCCGAGAGGACGCCCGTGAGCATCATCGAAGGATTCCGCCGTTCCCTGCCCCTGGCCGACCACGCACGAGGCAAGCGCCTCGCCGTGACGTGCCAGTACAAGTGCGCGAACGCGTGCCTGGGCCCCGAGTGCAACTCGTCTCACAACGAGAGCTTCCAGGAGGTCGCCGCTGCCGCGCTGTCGCGCCGTGCGCTCCTCGGACTCGGTGCCGCCGGTGCCGTCGCCATCGCCGTCGGCGGCCTGCGCGGTCGGACGCCGCTCTCCGGCCCCGGCTCGTCGGGCGTAGGGGGAGCGGGCGCGGCATTCGCACGCCCCGCCGGCGGAAGCCTCCCGTTCGACCCGATCGCGCCGGTGAACCGCATGGTCGACGACGTCGTCGTGCCCGCCGGCTACACCTGGAAGCCGATCATCCGCTGGGGCGACCCGCTGTTCTCGAACGCGCCGGCCTTCGACATGAACGCGCAGTCGCCGGCCGCCCAGGCCGTGCAGTTCGGCTACAACAGCGACTACCTCGACATCGTCGCCGACCCGAGCGGGAAGACGGGGGTGCTCGTCAACAACCACGAGTACTGCAACCCCAACATCATGTTCCCGCCGACGAGCGACACCGCCGAGCTTCAGCGACGAGGCGACATCTTCAAGGCCGCCCAGGGCATGTCGGTCGTCGAGATCACGCGCAAGCGGACCGGCCAGCCGTGGTCGTACGTCGTCGACGGCAAGCGCAACCGCCGCATCACCGTCGAGACGGTCTTCGAGCTCACCGGTCCCGCCGCCGGCAGCGACCTGGTGAAGACCGCCGCGGACCCCGAGGGACGCTGGGTGCACGGTACGCTCGGCAACTGCGCCGGCGGCACCACCCCGTGGGGCACCATCCTCTCCGGCGAGGAGAACTTCAACGGCTACTTCGCCTGGGCGGCCGACACCGCGGCGCAGAAGCGGTACCAGTCGACGGCGTCGACCTCGACCGAGACCGGCTGGGAGAAGTACGACCCCCGCTTCGACGCGCACAACCCCGACTACGTCAACGAGCCCAACCGCTTCGGCTACATCGTCGAGATCGACCCCCAGGACCCCACCTCCACCCCGCGCAAGCACACGGCGATGGGTCGCTTCAAGCACGAGGGCGCGAACGTCATCGTCGCCGAGGACGGCCGCGTGGTCGCCTACATGGGCGACGACGAGCGCAACGACTACCTGTACAAGTTCGTCTCGAAGAACAAGATCTCCGGTTCGCGCAAGAAGAACCTGCAGCTGCTCAGCGAGGGTGACCTGTACGTCGCGAAGTTCTCGGGCAACTCGCCCGCCGGCGAGATCACCGGCACCGGCGCGCTGCCCGCGGACAACCTCTTCGACGGCTCGGGCACGTGGATCCCGCTCACGCAGAACGGCCAGAGTGTGGTCCCCGGCTTCACGACCGAGCAGGTGCTCGTCCACACGCGGCTGGCGGCGGATGCTGTCGGCGCGACGAAGATGGACCGCCCCGAGGACGTCGAGCCCAGCCCCAAGACCGGCAAGGTCTACCTTGCGCTCACGAACAACTCGGGGCGTTCGGCGGCAACCCTGGACGAGGCGAACCCGGTCACCGGGAACCGGTACGGCCATGTCATCGAGATGACCGAGACCGCGGGGCAGGCGGGCACGACGTTCGGCTGGAGCATCCTGCTCCTGTGCGGCGACCCGGCCGTGTTCGCCAACTCGTACTTCGCCGGCTTCCCGAAGGAGCTCGTGTCTCCGATCTCGTGCCCCGACAACGTGGCGTTCGACTCGGCGGGCAATCTCTGGATCTCCACCGACGGCGCGCCGAGCACGATCGGCTACAACGACGGCCTGTTCCTGGTCCCGCTCGAAGGCGCCGAGCGCGGCCACGTGCAGCAGTTCCTGGCGGTGCCGCGCGAGGCCGAGACGTGCGGCCCCGTCGTCCACGACAAGGAGGGCCTCGTGTTCGTCGCGGTGCAGCACCCGGGTGAGGGCGGTTCCTTCGCCGAGCCGCACTCGCTGTTCCCCGACTTCGGCTCGACCGCGGCGGGTGCCGTGCCGACCGCGCCCCGCCCGTCGGTCGTGCAGGTCTACCGCGCCTGACATCCGCCGAGACGAGACGCCGCTCCGCCTTCGTCAGGCGGGGCGGCGTCTTCGTCGCGGCGTCAGGATTCCGGGTTGGGATCGCCGAGGATCCACGGCGGCCCGAGGGGCACGACGCGGCGCCCGATCGTGCGCCAGTAGAACTTCTCCACGAGCATGTAGGCCGCGAGCGCCGACGCGACCATGAGCAGGACCGACCCCGTGATCGCGAGTCCCTCGGTCGCGGTGAACGCTGCGACCGACTGCAGGCCGAGCCCGAGGGAGACGCTGAGGAGGGTGATCGGAAGCACCGTGTTGTGGACGGCGCCGGCGGGGGTGAACAGCAGCGCGAGGATCGCGAAGACCAGCGAGAAGAGCCCGCGCGCCTGTGCCGTGACCTCGAAGAAGCCGAGCTCCTCGCCGAGGAGGAAGCCGGGCACCACGATCCAGTACCACCCGAACGCGTTGTAGACGATGAAGTGGAAGTTGTCGCCGGCGAAGTACGACAGCATGCCCGCCGTCACCTGCACGACGCCGCCGAAGACCGCACCGACCCAGAACACCGGGGCATCGTCCTGCAGGCCGAGGTGCGCGAGCTGCGCGGTGACGGTGGCGATCACGAAGCCCAGGAGGCCGATGAGCCCCGGGTCCGCGACGCGCAGTCCGCCGCTGCGGGGAGCGGGCAGGGCGTCGGTGATCGCGATGTTCGTCGTGCCGTCGGTCATGCCCGTGCCTCCTGTGCATCGGTAGCGCCGCTCGAATCGTGCACGGCCAGTATGGCCGAGCACATCGCGGTCGCCGAGATGCACGCCGAGCGGAGCGGGACGGCCCGCGCAGGTCAGCAGCTGACTTTGCCGTGCGACATCGTGTCGTCAGGGGTGTCGCGGGTCACCAGCGCTTTGAGCATGCCCGCCGCGGTGACCAGCTTGCCGTGACGGGGCTCCCAGAACTCGCACTCGACGGGCGTCACCCTCAGCAGCACGATGCCGGGGGTGTCGAGCCCGTCCTCGAACCAGATGTCGAGGCTGGGGGAGTACAGCTCCTTCATCTTGGCCTCGTCGCGCACGATCTCGGCACGGCCGGCGACCGAGACGTAGCGGTGTCCTCTCGCATCGAGGTACGACAGGCCCACGTCGTGCTGCGGGTCGGCCTGGCTCTCGGCGACCTTGCCGGTGCCCGCGAGCGTGAAGAACCAGATGTCGCCCTTCGCGTCCATCTGCCGCGTGCTCATCGGACGGCTGACGAGGTTCCCCGCCGCGTCGCGGGTGGTCAGCATGGTGAAGTCGATGTCTTCGACGAGCTCCTTGACCCGGGCGATCGCTTCGGGGCCGGTGACGAGATCTTCCTCTGCGTGCGTCATCCCGTCAGGTTGCGCCGCGTCGCGCCTGCGGGCCAGACCATTGACAGGTCGGACGCCGCGCCGTACGTCCGGTGCCGGATCGGTCACATCCGCGCGAAGCGCGCCCGGGCGATGGTGAAGGCGGCGTACGCGAGGAAGCCGAGGCCGACCACCCAGGCGAGCGCGGGCCCGAGGGGCAGGTCGAGCAGCGCGTCGACCGCGCCGTCCAGACCGCCGGCCGTCTTGGCGTCGGCACGCACCGCCGCGATCACGAGCAGCACGCCCACGATCAGCAGGGCGACGCCTTTCGCGACGAAGCCCACGATTCCGAGCGTCGCGAGGCCGCGCCCGAGTCCGCCGTCCGGGAGCCGCATGCGCTTGCGGAAGCTCCGCAGCACGCCCATCACGACGAACGCGATGCCGCCGATGCCGATCGCGATGCCGAGGAGACCGAGCAGGATCGGCCCGCCCGGGATCTGCAGGAGACTGCGGCTGGCGCCTTCGGCGGCCTCCTCGCCGTCGGGCCGTGCCCCCATCGCCACCGCTGCCGAGATCGCGCCCAGGGCGGCGAAGACGGCCGCCTGACCGAACTCGGCGACCCGGCGACCCCACTTGCGCGCCGCGCCCTCGACATCGCCCGACAGATCGTGGGCGAGGATGCCCTCGCTCAGGTGCCACAGGGCGAGGGCCCAGAGCCCGATCGCGATGAGCCACAGCACGACGAAACCGACCGGCGCACCCGCGACGGCCTTCATCGCGCCCGCCTGATCGCCCTCCCCGTCCCCGCCCGAGGCGATCACGATCACGATGATCCCGATGAGCGCGTGGATCACCCCGTTGGCGGCGTAGCCCGCGCGCGCGAGCGCCTCGAAGACGGAGTTCGACTCCGCCTCGCGGGCGAGCTCCTTCGCGTGCGCCTTCAGCTCGTCGCGGGTCCCCACGCACTCACGGTAGCCCTCAGTGACCAGGCGAGCAGGGGCTTGACGTGGAGTCCGAGCGATGGAAACCGTCGGTGGGCGCGGCAGCCTCATGCGCCCGCGATCTATCATGGGGCGGATGATCCGCGAGGGCCGTCGACAGCCCACGTCCGGTTGGAGCGTCGTGCCGCGCCTGGTGCGCGGGGCCCCGCCGGTCGTGCTCGTCGTCGTGGGCGCCCTCTCGCTCCTGGTCGGGCTGCTGATCGTCACGCGTCCGCTCACGTCGCTGGTGCTGCTGACGGTGTACGTCGGCCTGAGCGCCGTCTTCTCGGGCCTCGCGCGCCTGTTCGCGGCGCCCGAGACGCCGCTGTGGTCGCGCGTGGCCTTCGGCGGCGTCTGGATCGCCCTCGGTCTCGCGATCCTCCTCGGACTCGGCCGGACCCTCGAGCTGCTCCCCGAGATCATCGCCGTCCTTCTGGTGCTCGGCGGCCTGGCCTCCCTCTACGACGCCGTGTCGCGCGGCAGCGCGAGCCAGCGCGTGCTCGCCGGCGTGTGGGGCGGCGCGCAGATCGTGTTCGGCATCCTGTCGTATGCCTGGCCCGACGTGACCATCCTCCTCGTCGCCGTGATCTTCGGTCTGCGCACGATCGTCTTCGGCGCCAGCCTGCTCATGCGCGCCGTGCGCGCGTTCGTCGAGGGCAGGCGCTCGGTGCCGGCCACCGGCATGCCCGCCGGAGAGGATGCCGGAACGGATGCTGCGCCCCGGGGTGCAGCATCCGTCCCCGTCTCCTCCGCTCGGCGTCGCGCGCGTGCCGCGTGGCTCGCTGCCGGCCGCTACGCGCTGTCGGCGCTGCTGGTGGCGCTGGCCGCCGGGGGATGGTGGGCGAACTCGTGGTTCGAGGACGGCGCGCAGGTCGTCGACGCGTTCTACGACCCGCCCGCGGTCGTGCCCTACGAGCACGGGCGGCTGATCCGCATGGACGACTTCTCCGGCCAGAAGCCGGCGGGTGCCGACGTCCGCCGCATCCTGTACACGACGCGCGACGCCAACGGGCAGCCGGCGGTGGCGAGCGCGCTCGTCGTGGTGCCCCAGGACCCGCCCCCGGGACCGCGTCCGGTCGTGGTGTGGAACCACGGCACCACCGGCGTCGCGCGCGGCTGCGCGCCGAGCCTGCGGGACGCGTCGGCGACGAAGTGGGCGATCCCGGGCCTGGACCAGGCGATCGCGAACGGGTGGGTCGTCGTCGCCTCCGACTACTCGGGGCAGGGCGCGCCCGGCGTCTTCCCGTACCTGATCGGCCGCGGCGAGGCGCGTTCGTCGCTCGACGCCGTCCTCGCGGCGCGCGAGCTCGACGGCGTCACGCTGTCGAGCCGCACCGCCGTGTGGGGGCACTCGCAGGGCGGGCACGCCGCGCTGTGGACGTCGCAGATCGCCGAGGACTACGCCCCCGAGCTCGACGTGCGCGGAACCGCGCTGCTCGCGCCGGCCGCCGAGCCCGTCGCGCTCGCCGAGGAGCTCACCAGCGGTGACGCGAACGCGCTGCTGTCGATCCTCATCTCGTGGGTGCTCGTGCCGTACGCCGACACCTACGACGACGTCGACCTCACCCGCTACATCGCACCCGGCTCGGAGGCGATCGTGCGCGAGATGACCCAGCGCTGCCCGTCCGAACCAGGCGTGATCGTGTCGGTCGCGACGGCGCTGGGCGTCTCGGAGGATCGCCCGCTGTTCGTCGGCGACCTCACCGCCGGTGCGCTCGGCCGTCGCCTGGAGGACAACACGCCCACCGGCCCGTGGACGCAGCCCTTCCTCATCGCGTGGGGCGACGAGGACGAGGTCATCCCGCCCCACCTGCAGCGGGAGCTCGTCGACCGGCTGTGCGCGGAGGGGAACCAGGTCCGCAGCCTCGAGTACCGCGGCTACGACCACCTGCGCACACTGCTGCCCGGATCCCACTTCGTCCCCGTGCTCATCGCCTGGACCGATGACCGGTTCCGGCGCGCCGACACCCACGTGGACGACTGCCCGGCATAGGGCGGGGCGGTGTGCGGGCACGCGCGACGGAGGCCATGCAGACCATGGAGCCGACTCGCAGAACCGCGGGACGCGGCATCCGGTAATGTTGGAGGGTTCCGGCGCGCGTCGACGCGCCGGTGAGAGCTGAATACGGAGGCCACTGTGGACATCGATCTCGGACTGCTGCGGACTGTCGAGCGCGAGAAGGAGATCCCCTTCGACGAGCTCGTGCGCATCATCGAACAGGCGATCCTGACCGCCTACGCCAAGCACACCTCGCCGACCGGCGAGCTGCCGGAGGGCGCGCGCGCGGTGCTGGACCGCAAGACCGGTCACGTGGCCGTGTTCATCCCCCTGCTCGACGAGGAGGGTGCTGTCGTCGGCGAGGAGGAGTCGACACCCGAGGACTTCGGCCGCATCGCCGCGTTCGCCGCGAAGCAGGTCATCAGCCAGCGGCTGCGCGACATCGCGGACGACGCCGTGCTGGGGGAGTTCCGCGGCAAGGAGGGCGACATCGTCGCCGGCATCGTGCAGCAGGGCCCGAATCCGCGCATGGTGCACGTCGACCTCGGCACCGTCGAGGCGATCCTGCCTCCCGAGGAGCAGGTGCCCGGCGAGGACTACGCGCACGGTGCGCGACTGCGCGTCTACGTGACGTCGGTCGCGAAGGGCACCAAGGGTCCGCAGATCACGGTCTCGCGCACGCACCCGGGGCTCGTCCGCAAGCTCTTCGCGCTCGAGGTGCCCGAGATCCCCGCGGGCCTCGTCGAGATCGTCTCGCTCGCGCGCGAGGCCGGCCACCGTACCAAGATCGCCGTGAAGGCGAACGACCCGTCGATCAACGCCAAGGGCGCCTGCATCGGCGAGCTCGGACGACGCGTCCGTGCCGTCACCGAGGAGCTGGGCGGCGAGAAGATCGACATCGTGGACTACGACCCGGAGCTCGCGAAGTTCGTCGCCAACGCGCTGTCGCCGGCGAAGGTGACCTCGAGCTTCATCCTGGATGCCTCGAACAAGGCCGTGCGCGCGCTCGTGCCCGACTACCAGCTGTCGCTCGCGATCGGCAAGGAGGGGCAGAACGCACGCCTCGCCGCGAAGCTCACCGGCGCGAAGATCGACATCCAGCCGGACTCGATCCTCGAGGAGGGCTGACCCGCGGCGCCGGCGCCCAGCCGGGCGGTGTAACATGGACCCTGTACGAACGTGCGTCGGATGCCGCACGCGTGCTCTCCGGACCACCCTGCTCAGGGTGGTCTCCATCGATTCCGTCCTCGTCGTCGACGAGCGCGCATCGATGCCCGGAAGAGGCGCGTGGGTGCACGAGACGGCGGAGTGCGTGGACGCCGCGATCAGGCGCCGCGCCTTCGTGCGGGCATTGCGTGTGTCAGGCCCGCTTGACACGCAGACCATCGAAGAGCACATCCAGCGAAAAGGCTGAACGGCTATGGAAACAAAGTGAACGGCTCGAAATGAGACCCGTCCGCCGATAACGGTCTGCCCTGCCTGGGTGGACCCAGACAGGAGAATTTGTGGCTGCCAAACCACGCGTGCACGAGATCGCTTCCGAGCTCGGCGTCGACAGCAAGGTCGCGCTCGAGAAGCTGAAGGCGCTCGGCGAATACGTCAAGAGCCCCTCGTCCACCATCGAACCCCCCGTCGCGCGGAAGCTCCGCGCGGCACTCGAAGCCGACGGCGCGAACAAGTCCGCTGACGCGGCGCCCGCTGCGGCGAAGCCCGCCGCTTCGGCACCCGCCGCGCCCGCGGCGAGGCCCGGAGCGCCCGCGGGTCGTCCCGGCCCGGCTGCGAAGCCCGGTCCGGCGCGTCCGGCCGCCCCCGCGGCACCGGCCGCGAAGGCCGCCCCCGCAGAGGCTGCACCGGCGGCTCCCGCCGCGAAGGCCCCCGCGGCACCGGCTCCCGCCGCTCCGGCCGCGAAGGCGGCTCCCGCCGCCAAGGCGCCGGAGGCTCCGGCCGCGCCCGGCGGGCCCAAGCCCGGCCCCGCCGCCGCGACGCCCCAGCCCCCGCGTCCGGGTGGCACGCCGCGCCCCGGCAACAACCCCTTCGCCTCGTCGCAGGGCATGGGCCAGCGCCCCGCGGGCCCGCGCCCGGGCAACAACCCCTTCGCGTCGGCGCAGGGCATGGGCCAGCGCCCGAGCCCCGGCAACATCCCGCGTCCCCAGGCTCCGCGCCCGGGTGCCCCGCGTCCCGGCGCTCCGCGCCCGGGCGGTGCGGGTCGCCCCGGTGGCGGCGGTCGTCCCGGCGCGCCCTTCCAGCAGCGTCCCGGCGGCCCCGGTCGTCCCGGCGGTGCCGGTGGCGGCGGCTTCCAGCGCCCCGGCGGCGCGCCCGGCGCGGGCGCACCCGGCGGCTTCGCCGGTCGTCCCGGCGGTGGCGGCGGTCGTGGCCGTGGTCCTGGCGGTGGCACCGCCGGTGCCTTCGGCAAGGGCGGCGGCAAGTCGAAGCAGCGCAAGTCGCGTCGGGCGAAGCGCCAGGAATTCGAGATGCGGTCGGCCCCGGTCGTCGGCGGCGTCAACGTCTCGAAGGGCAACGGCGAGATCATCCGGATGCGCCGCGGCGCATCGATCGCCGACTTCGCCGACAAGCTCGAGGCCCTGCGCGGCTACACCGTGCAGCCCGGCACGCTCGTGACGATCCTCTTCAACCTCGGCGAGATGGCCACGGCCACCGAGTCGCTGGACGAGGCGACGTTCGAGGTGCTCGGCGCCGAGCTCGGCTACAAGATCCAGATGGTCTCGCCCGAGGACGAGGACAAGGAGCTCCTCGAGGGCTTCGGTCTCGACCTCGAGGCCGAGCTGGAGGCGGAGAACGAGGAAGACCTCGAGATCCGGCCTCCGGTCGTGACCGTCATGGGTCACGTCGACCACGGTAAGACGCGACTGCTCGACGCCATCCGCCAGACCAACGTGGTCGCGGGCGAGGCCGGCGGCATCACGCAGCACATCGGTGCGTACCAGGTCTGGACCGAGCACGACGGCATCGACCGCGCCATCACCTTCATCGACACCCCCGGTCACGAGGCGTTCACCGCCATGCGTGCCCGCGGTGCGCAGGTCACCGACATCGCGATCCTCGTGGTCGCGGCCGACGACGGCATCATGCCGCAGACGGTGGAGGCCCTGAACCACGCGCAGGCGGCGAACGTGCCGATCGTGGTCGCGGTGAACAAGGTCGACAAGCCCGACGCCAACCCGGCCAAGGTGCGCCAGCAGCTCACCGAGTACGGTCTGGTGGCCGAGGAGTACGGCGGCGACGTGCTGTTCGTCGATGTGTCGGCTCGCCAGAACACCGGCATCCAGGAGCTCCTGGACGCCGTGCTGCTCACGGCCGATGCCGGACTCGACCTCACGGCGAACCCGAACAAGGACGCCCGCGGTGTCGCGATCGAGGCCAAGCTCGACAAGGGCCGCGGTTCGGTCGCCACCGTGCTCATCCAGTCCGGAACGCTGCGCGTCGGCGACGCGATCGTCGCGGGCACGGCCTATGGCCGCGTGCGCGCCATGATCGACGAGAACGGCGACGCGGTCGAAGAGGCCTACCCCTCGCGTCCGGTCCAGGTGCAGGGTCTCAACTCGGTGCCGCGCGCCGGCGACACGTTCATCGTGACCGAGGAGGACCGCACGGCCCGTCAGATCGCCGAGAAGCGTGAGGCCGCCGAGCGCAACGCCCAGCTGGCCAAGGCCCGCAAGCGCATCTCGCTCGAGGACTTCACCCGTGCTCTCGAAGAGGGCAAGGTCGAGTCGCTCAACCTCATCATCAAGGGTGACGTGTCGGGTGCCGTCGAGGCGCTCGAGGAGTCGCTGCTCAAGATCGAGGTCGACGACTCCGTCCAGCTGCGGATCATCCACCGCGGCGTGGGCGCGATCACCGAGTCCGACATCAACCTCGCGACGATCGACAACGCGATCGTCATCGGCTTCAACGTCCGTCCCGACACGAAGGCGCGCGAGCGCGCCGCCCGTGAGGGTGTGGATGTCCGGTTCTACTCGGTCATCTACAACGCGATCGACGACGTCGAGCAGTCGCTCAAGGGCCTGCTCAAGCCGGAGTACGAAGAGGTCCAGTCGGGTGTGGCCGAGATCCGCGAGGTGTTCCGCTCCTCGAAGTTCGGCAACATCGCCGGTGTCATCGTCCGGTCGGGCACGATCACGCGCAACGCCAAGGCGCGCGTCATCCGCGACGGCGTGGTCATCGCCGACGGCCTGGCGATCGAGTCGCTGCGCCGCTTCAAGGACGACGTCACCGAGGTCCGCACGGACTTCGAGTGCGGTATCGGCCTCGGCAAGTACAACGACATCCAGGTGGGCGACGAGATCGAGACCACCGAGATGGTCGAGAAGCCCCGCGCGTAAGCCGCGCACGCGAGGGGCGTCCTGATCCGTCAGGGCGTCCCTCGCGCTTCGAAAGGAGCATCATCATGTCTTCGGAACGTCAGGCCCGTCTGGGCGACCGCATCCGCGTGATCTTGGCCGAGAGGCTCGAGAAGGGTCTGCGCGACCCGCGCCTCGGCTTCGTCACCATCACCGACGTCCGCGTCACCGGCGACCTCCAGCACGCGTCCGTGTTCTACACGGTCCTCGGGTCCGCCGAGGAGCGCGAGGATTCCGCGAAGGCGCTGAAGGCGGCGACCGGGATGCTGCGCTCCGAGGTGGGGAAGCACCTCAACGTGCGTCTCACCCCGTCGCTCGAGTTCATCCCGGACGGCATCCCCGAGAACGCCGGCCACATCGCCGATCTGCTGCGCGAGGCGCAGGAGCGGGATGCCGCTGTCGCGGGGCTCGCCGCCTCGGCCACGTACGCAGGCGACGCCGACCCGTACCTCAAGCCGCGCGAACTCGACGACGACGAGTAAGCGTCCTCAACGCACACAGAACGCCGCGACCGAGATCATCGGTCGCGGCGTTCTCCGTACGCAGGTGTGTCGCTCAGACGGGGAGCCGCAGCATCCCTTCGGTCGCCTCGGCCAGCCCGTCCGCGATGAGGGAGTCGATGGCGCGGTCGCGCTGCAGCGTGTCGGGCCAGTCCGGCACGACGTCGGCCAGCGGAACCGCATGGGTCGCGGCATCCCTCAGCGTCTTCAGCACGGCGCCGCGCGCCTGCCGGTCGCTGCCCTCGTAGCGTGCCTGCTTGCGGCGCTCATCGCCCGTGTCGGGGCGGCCCGCGGCGAGCCAGGCGCAGCGGTCGCTCAGCGGACAGGCGTCGCAGCGGGGGACCCGGGCGGTGCAGACCGTCGCACCGAGCTCCATCGCCGCCGCGTTCACCACCGCGGCCGCGGTGCGGTCCTCCGGCAGGATCGCCTCCATCGCTTCGAGGTCGCGGCGTGACGGCGGACCGGGCTGCGACCTGCCGGCCACCGCGCGGGCGAGCACCCGCCGCGTGTTCGTGTCGACGACGGGGTGCCGGTCCCCGTACGCGAAGACCGCCACGGCCCGAGCGGTGTAGTCGCCGATGCCGCTGAGCGCGAGGAGAGCGTCCACGTCTCGCGGGACGATGCCGTCGTGGCGGTCGCGGATCTCGACGGCCGCGCGGTGCAGCCACAGCGCCCGGCGCGGGTAGCCGAGGTTCGCCCACTGTCGCACCGCGTCCGCAGGGGCGGCGGCAGCGAGATCGGTCGGCGTCGGCCAGCGCGTGAGCCACGCCTCGAGGTGCGGGATGACCCGGTTCACGGGCGTCTGCTGCAGCATGAACTCGCTCACCAGCACGCCCCACGCCCCGAATCCGGGCCGCCGCCACGGGAGGTCCCGGGCGTTGGACTCGTACCACTCGACCAGGGGAGCGGCGAGATCGGGCATGCCTTCCAGCGTAGGTGCGGAAACCTGCCCTTTCGCGCTTCCAGGAACCGCGAAAGGGCACGTCGCCGCACGGCGCCGGAAGGAAGCGGCGGGGCGGGTCGCGGCGTCCGCGCGGCTTAGGCTGGAACCATGCGCCTGCCCGTCACACCGACTACGACGCTGTGGCGCGAGCTGCGCGATCGGGTGCGCCGGCGGTACCCCGCCGGACGCGTGATCGTCGCGATCGACGGACTCGACGGCGCGGGCAAGACGGTGTTCGCCGACGGCCTGGCCGAAGTGTTCGCCGAGACCGGCGATGCGGTGTTCCGCGCGAGCATCGACGGCTTCCACCGGCCCCGCGCCGAGCGGTACGTCCGTGGGCGCCGCAGTCCCGAGGGGTTCTACCGGGACTCCTACGACTACGCCACCTTCCGCCGTGTGCTGGTCGACCCGTTCCGCGACGGGGCGCAGACCGCGGGGACGGCCGGGTTCCAGCTCGCCGCGTTCGACGAGGCCCGTGACGCGCCCGTCGAGTCGCAGTGGGTCACCGCTCCGCTCGACGCGGTGCTCGTGGTCGACGGCATCTTCCTCAACCGTCCCGAGCTGCAGGACCTGTGGGACTGGTCGGTGTGGCTCGACGTTCCCTTCGACATCTCCTACGGCCGGATGGCGATGCGCGACGGCTCCGATCCCGACCCCGACGCGCCGTCGAACGCCCGCTACCGGCAGGGGCAGGAGCTCTACCTGAACGAGGCGCGCCCGCGGGACGCAGCATCCGTCATCGTCGACAACGCCGACCTCGCACACCCCCGGATCGTCGGGCGCGGCTGATGGCGGCACCCGGAATCCTGCTCGTCGACAAGCCCGGCGGCATCACCTCGCACGACGTCGTCGCGCGCGCGCGGCGCGCGCTCGGCACCCGCAAGATCGGCCACGCCGGAACGCTCGATCCGATGGCGACGGGCCTGCTCGTCCTCGGCGTCGAGGGCGCGACGCGCCTGCTGACCTTCGTGGTCGGGCTCGACAAGACGTACGAGGCGACCATCCGCCTGGGTGTGTCGACCGACACCGACGACGCCGAGGGCGCCGTCATCGCTGAGACGGATGCCGCGTCCCTCGACTCCGTCGCGATCACGGCCGGCGTCGCCGGCCTGAGTGGCCGCATCTCGCAGGTGCCGAGCACCTACTCGGCGATCAAGGTCGACGGGCGCCGCGCCTACGACCTCGCCCGCGCGGGGGAGGACGTCCAGCTCAAGGCGCGGGAGGTCACGGTTTCGCGGTTCGACGTGCTCGCCGAACGCCGATCCGGCGGCACCGTCGACCTCGACGTCGTGGTCGACTGCTCGAGCGGCACGTACATCCGCTCGCTCGCCCGCGACCTCGGTGCCACGCTCGGCGTCGGCGGCCACCTCACCGCCCTGCGGCGCACGCGCATCGGCCCCTTCGACGTCACGTCGGCCGCCGCCGTGGACGCACTCGCCGATGCTCCGCTGCTCGACCCTGCTGCCGCGGCCGCCGCGGTGCTCGGGCGGTTCGACGTCACCGCGGACGAGGCGCGCGACCTCCGCCACGGCAAGCGGCTGCTGGGCGCCGCGGACAGACTCCTGGCGAACCCCACCGCGGCGATCGCCCCGGACGGCGTGCTCGTGGGCATCGTCGAGCGCCGCGGCGGCGACGTCAAGAGCGCCATGAACATGCCCGAGGAGGCAGGCCGATGATCCTGTGGTTCACGATCGCCCAGGTCGTCGTCGCCGTCGTCGCGGGTCTGTTCTGCGTCGTCGCGGGCCTGGCGGGGCGCCGCCCGAGCGATTGGACGGTCGGCTCGCTGGCCCTCGTCGAACTGCTGCTGCTGGTGCAGGTCGTGGTCGCGATCATCGCGCCGTTCGCCGGCAATCCGCCGTCGGGCAGCCTGCTCGAGTTCTGGGTGTACCTGGTGTCGGCCGTGCTGCTGCCCCTCGCGGCCGTCGCGTGGGCGCTGCTCGAGCGCAGTCGCTGGAGCACCGTGATCATGGGCATCGCGGCCCTCTCCATCGCGGTGATGGTGTGGCGCATGCACGTCATCTGGACGGTGCAGGTCGCCTGACGAAGCCGACGCCCGGCGACACGAACTAAACTCGTCTGGTTATGTCGACCACTCCCGCTCGCCCCCGCATGACCGGCATCGGCCGCGTGCTCGTGATCGTCTACGCGATCATGGCTCTCGGCGCCACCGGTCGATCCTTCGTGCAGATCGTCGAGCGCTTCGACGAGGCGCCGGTCGCCTACACGCTGTCGGCGCTCTCGGCGGTCGTCTACATCGTCGCCACGCTCGCGCTGGTGTTCGCGGGCCGTCCCGGCTGGTACGCGGTCGCCTGGGTGGCGATCGTGTTCGAGCTCGTGGGGGTGCTCGTGATCGGAACCCTGAGCCTCGTCATGCCCGAGCTCTTCGCGCATCCGACCGTATGGTCGTGGTTCGGCATGGGCTACCTCTTCGTCCCGCTCGTGCTGCCGTTCCTCGGCATCTGGTGGCTCGCGACCCACCGCCCCGGCGCTCCGGCCCAGACGCCCGCACCGGCGGCGGTCGCGTCGTGATCGTCTTCCGCGATCCGGGCGAGGTGCCCGCGGGCTTCGGTCCCTCCGTCGTCGCGATCGGCAAGTTCGACGGCGTGCACTCGGGGCATCGTGCGGTCATCGATCGCGCGCGAGTGGATGCTGCGGCCTCCGGTGCGCGCGTCGTCGCGGTCACCTTCGACCGCAACCCGCTGGCGTTGCTGCGCCCCGAGATCTGCCCGGACAGCCTGGTGGGCGTCGAGCAGAAGCTGCGTCTGCTCGCGGATGCGGGCGTCGACGCGACCCTGATGCTCACGTTCGACCGTGCGCTCGCCGACCTCGGCGCCCGGGAGTTCGTCGAGCACGTGCTCGTCGGCGCGCTCGGGGTGCGCATCGTGATGGTGGGCGCCGACTTCCGCTTCGGTCGCGGCGGCGCAGGCAACCCCGAGCTGCTGCGCGAGCTCGGCGCCGAATTCGGCTTCGACGTGGACGTCGTCGACGACGTCCGCGCCATCGACGCCGGTCGCCGGGTGTCGTCGACGTGGGTCCGCGAGCTCCTCGACGCGGGCGACGTCACCGGCGCCACACGGCTGCTCGGCCGCCCCCACGCGGTGCGCGGCGAGGTCGTCCACGGACTCAAGCGCGGTCGCGAGCTCGGCTTCCCGACCGCGAACCTCTCTGCCGACCTCGAAGGCTTCGTACCCGCCGAGGGGGTCTACGCCGGCTGGCTGGTGGACGAGGGGATGCCCCGGGACGGGGCATCCGAGCCGCGCAGCAGCGTGCGGTACCCGGCCGCGATCAGCGTCGGCACGAACCCCACGTTCGACGACGTCGAGGTGCGCCAGGTCGAGGCGTACGTGCTCGACGAGACCGAGCTCGACCTGTACGGACACGTCGTCGAGATCGAGTTCGTGTCGAGGATCCGCGGTATGGTCGCGTTCGAGGGGATCCAGCCGCTCATCGAGACGATGACCGCGGACGTCGCAAAGGTGCGTGAGGAGCTGACATGACCGAGCCGGCGAGCAGGACGCGCACGCCCGTCTCGCTCGCCCGCCGCATCATCGTCGCCGTCATCGTCGTCTCGTTCAGCGCCGCCGCGATCAGCGGGATCGTGGTCCTGCTCGGGGCCGAGCTCGGGCCCACCGCATGGCGCGTCCTCAGCACCACGTCCGTGGTGGGTGCCTTCAGCGTCGCCGTCCTGTGCTGCGTCTCGCTCGTCGGGCGAAGGCTCCAGACGTTCGGGTTCATCGGCGCGGGAGTGTCGGTGGTCGCTGCGATCTTCGTGCTCATCATCGTCTGGGCACAGCCGGGGTGGGACTGGGAGCTGTTCTGGGACTCCGCCTGGACGATGGTCGCAGCATCCGTCGCCTTCTCGTTCGCCTCGCTGCTCCTGCTGCTCGCCGACCGCCGCCGCAAGGCGATCCGCATCGGTCTGATCGTGACGCTCTCACTCTTCGTGATCGTCTTCGGGCTGGTGGTCGTCCCGATCTGGACCGATGAGTACGGCGGCGAGACGTACGCCCGTGTGCTCGGCATCTTCTCGATCCTCGCGGCCCTCGGAGCGATCGTGCTTCCGGTGCTGTCGCTGCTGATCCGCGAGCGGCCGGAGGGGCATGCCGGTGAACCGGGGGCGCCGCTGTCGGCCGCATCGCTCGCGCTGCTGGGCGCGGAGGCCGCACGCCGCGGCGTCACGCCGGACGAGCTCGTGAGCACGCTCCTGCAGGCCCCCACGTCCGTATCGCCGCCTCCGCACGAGCCGCCGCCTGCGTACGAGCAGCCGTCGCCGTCCCACCCGTAGACCCGCACCCGAGGTACCTCTACGATCGAGGCGTGCACGCGCTGGTCCTCCTGGCCGCCGACGCCGCGGCCTCCGATTCCCCCAACCTGTGGGGTGCTCTGGGGTGCGCGGTCGCCTACTCCGCCTCGCTGCTGGCGACGCTCGACGCCTTCGCCGACCTGATCCTCGCCCGCGGCGACTCCCCGGCGGGGCGGCTGAGCCCCGGGATGGGCCTCAAGTTCGGCTCGAAGCTCGTCGCCGCCGGCATCGCGGTGATCTCCGCGGCGATCGTGCTCGCGCTCGACGGCAACTGGTTCGCCTTCACGACGCTGTCCATCGCCTTCGTCGTGGTTGTCGGCATCGGGCTCATCGTGCTGGTGAGGCACGCGAAGGTCACCGCCTCGCCGCCGGCGAGCACCGGCGGGTGAGGCGTCCATCCCGTCGCGAGCCAGGGGCTGGCTGCTCATCTGAGCAAAGTCTGTTCAGATGTTGGCGCCGTTCGGTGAGGTGTGTCAGCCTTGAAGGGACGACGAAGGGAGGATCGTGGACGCCGTCGACGAGCTTCTCTCGATCCGCGCCGCCGAGCTCTATTACGAGGAGAACCTGACTCAGGAGGAGATCGGCCGGAGCCTTCAGATCACCCGCTGGAAGGTCGGGCGCCTCCTCACCCAGGCGAAGGAAGAGGGCTTCGTCCGCATCGAGATCCTCCACTCCCGCGCTCGCCGTCCCCAGCTCGAGAGGCGCCTCCGTGACGAGCGCGGTCTGGCCGACGCCGTCGTCGTCTCGCGCGCAGGCGTCCGCAGCGAGGACGAGCTCAGGCAGCGGGTGGCACAGGCGGCCGCCGACTACCTCTCGGCCCTCCGGCCGAGCCCCCGGGTGCTCGGTGTGAGCTGGGGGCGCACGCTCTCCGACGTCGCGCACCACCTGCGCGACGGGTGGTCGCGCGCCACCGACGTCGTGCAGATCAACGGCGGCGTCAGCATGACCCCGCGGCCCGGGACGGCGGCAGCGACCGCGGTCAGCATCGCGCAGAAAGGGGGCGGCGCCGCGGCACTGCTCCCCAGCCCCGCCATCCTCGAGCAGCGGTCGACCAAGGAGGCGATCGAGGCCGACCGCGTCGTGGCTCGCGTGCTCGAGGCCGCGCGGTCCGCGAACGCGTACCTGTTCAGTGCAGGCGGCGCGGACCACGGATCTGTGCACGTCGACAGCGGCTACCTCTCCACCGACGACATCGACCGGCTGGTCGCCGCCGGCGCCGTCGGCGACGTGGTCGGGCGGTACATCGACGCCGACGGGCGCATCGTCGACGCCGATCTCGATGGGCGAACCGTCGGGCTGTCGCTCGACGACCTGCGTCGCGCCGACGTCGCGATCGCCGTGATCACCGGCGCGTCCAAGCGCGCGATCGCGGACGCCGTCATCGGCTCACGCCTGTGCACCGCGCTCGTCACCGACGAATCCACGGCGCAGCACCTGCTCGACGGGTGAGCCGCGGCGTCAGCATCCCCTCTCTCGAACCTCAACGAAAGCCAGGTCAGAACATGTCAGGCACTTCCATCGTGACGCTGCCCGAGCGCGCCGTCGAGCTGCTCGGCGGGCAGCCCGACGACACCACGCTGCGGCGCTACCTCCACGGGCTCCCCGGCGTCGACGCGGTCGGCCTCGAACAGCGCGCCGCCGACCTCGGCACCCGCTCCATCAAGACCACGTCCAAGGCGTGGGCGCTCGACAAGATCATCGAGCTCATCGACCTCACGACCCTCGAAGGCGCCGACACGCCGGGCAAGGTGCGGTCGCTGGTCGCGAAGGCCTTGAATCCGGATGCCTCGGACCCGACGTGTCCGCGGGTGGCGGCGGTGTGCGTGTACGGCGACATGGTGCCCTTCGCCGTCGAGGCGCTCGGTGCCGCGCACGGCGACCCCGATGACGGCGGAGTGAGCGTCGCCGCGGTCGCGACGGCGTTCCCGAGCGGCCGCGCATCGCTCGACATCAAGCTCGCCGACACCGCCGAGGCGGTGGCGCACGGCGCCGACGAGATCGACATGGTCATCGACCGAGGTGCCTTCCTCGCCGGACGCTACGGCCTCGTGTTCGACCAGATCGCCCGCGTCAAGCAGGCGTGCCGTCGGGAGGACGGCACGTACGCGTCGCTCAAGGTGATCCTCGAGACCGGCGAGCTCACCACCTACGACAACATCAAGCGCGCGTCGTGGCTGGCGATCCTCGCCGGCGGAGACTTCATCAAGACCTCGACCGGAAAGGTGCAGCCGGCGGCGACGCTGCCGGTGACCCTCCTCATGCTGGAGGTCGTGCGCGACTGGCACCGGGCCACCGGCGAGAAGATCGGCGTGAAGCCGGCCGGCGGCATCCGCACCTCGAAGGACGCCATCAAGTACCTCGTCACGGTCGCCGAGATCGTGGGCGAGGAGTGGCTGCAGCCGCACCTGTTCCGGTACGGGGCGTCGAGCCTCCTCAACGACGTGCTGCTGCAGCGTCAGAAGCTGAAGACCGGGCACTACTCCGGCGCCGACTACGTGACCATCGACTGAGATCAGGGACCAGAGACATGAGTTTCCTCGAATACGCGCCGGCCCCCGAGTCCCGCGCGATCCTCAACCTGCGCGACGAGTACGGGCTGTTCATCGACGGCGACTTCCGCCCCGGGACAGGAGAGTCGTTCGCCACGATCTCGCCTTCCGACGAGAAGCACATCGCGACCATCGCGTCAGCGAGCGAAGCGGATGTCGACGCCGCCGTCGCCGCCGCGCGCCGCGCCTACGACAAGACGTGGTCGAGGATGAGCGGCCGCGACCGCGGCAAGTACCTGTTCCGCATCGCACGGCTCGTGCAGGAGCGCGCCCGCGAGCTCGCCGTGGCGGAGAGCCTCGACAACGGCAAGCCCATCAAGGAGAGCCGCGACGTCGACGTGCCGCTGGTCGCCGCGTGGTTCTTCTACTACGCCGGCTGGGCCGACAAGCTCGATTACGCGGGCCTGGGCTCCGACCCGAAGCCCCTCGGCGTCGCCGGCCAGGTGATCCCCTGGAACTTCCCGCTGCTGATGCTCGCGTGGAAGATCGCTCCGGCTCTCGCGGCCGGCAACACGGTCGTGCTCAAGCCCGCCGAGACGACTCCGCTCACCGCGCTCCTGTTCGCCGAGATCCTGCAGCAGGCCGACCTCCCGCCCGGTGTCGTCAACATCGTGACGGGCGCCGGGGCGACCGGCGCGGCGCTGGTGCGGCATCCCGACGTCGACAAGGTGGCGTTCACCGGATCCACCGCCGTCGGCCGGGAGATCGCGAAGGCCGTCGCCGGCACCGACAAGAAGGTGACGCTCGAGCTCGGCGGCAAGGCCGCGAACATCATCTTCGAGGACGCCCCGATCGATCAGGCGATCGACGGCATCGTCACGGGGATCTTCTTCAACCAGGGCCAGGTGTGCTGCGCGGGAAGCCGCCTCGTGGTGCAGGAGTCTATCCATGACGAGGTCGTGGACCGGCTGAAGGACCGCTTGTCGACGCTGCGTCTCGGTGACCCGCTCGACAAGAACACCGACATCGGCGCCATCAACTCGCTCGAGCAGCTCAATCGTGTCCGCGAGCTCTCGCGCATCGGCGACGAGGAGGGCGCGGAGCGCTGGACCGCCGAGTGCGTCATCCCGGACAAGGGATTCTGGTTCGCGCCGACGATCTTCACGAACGTGCAGTCGAGCCACCGCATCGCGCGGGACGAGATCTTCGGCCCGGTGCTGTCGGTGCTGACCTTCCGCACACCCGACGAGGCGATCGCGAAGGCGAACAACACGCCGTACGGCCTGTCGGCCGGCGTGTGGACCGAGAAGGGGTCGCGCATCCTCGCCGTTGCCGACAAGCTGCGCGCGGGCGTCGTATGGGCGAACACGTTCAACCGGTTCGACCCGTCGTCGCCGTTCGGTGGCTACAAGGAGTCGGGCTACGGCCGCGAGGGCGGCCGCCACGGCCTCGCCGCGTACCTCAAGGGTGCATCGGCGGCCGACGCCGCGCGCCGAGTCGAAGCCGGCCGCTCGAAGAAGGAGGTGTCGGCGTGAGCAAGCGTCTGACCGTGCCGAAGACCTACAAGCTCTACATCGGCGGCGCCTTCCCGCGCAGCGAGTCGGGCCGCACGTACGAGGTGGCCACGCCGAAGGGCGACTTCCTCGCGAACGCCGCGCTCGCCTCCCGCAAGGACGCTCGGGAAGCCGTCGTCGCCGCGCGCGGCGCCGTCAAGGGCTGGTCGGGCGCCACTGCCTACAACCGCGGCCAGGTGCTGTACCGCGTCGCCGAGATCCTCGAGGGCCGCCGCGCCCAGTTCGTGGACGAGATCGTGCAGCAGACCGGCGTGACGGCATCCGTCGCCGGCGCCGAGGTCGACGAGGCGATCGATCGCTGGGTCTGGTACGCGGGCTGGTGCGACAAGTTCGGCCAGGTCGCCGGCAACGGCAACCCGGTCGCCGGTCCGTACTTCAACATCTCGGTGCCCGAGCCCACCGGCGTCGTCGGGGTGGTCGCCCCGCAGGACACGGCGCTCGTGGGAATCGTGTCGGCGATCGCGCCCGCGCTCGTGACCGGCAACTCGGTCGTCGTCGTCGCCTCGCAGCGCTTCCCGCTCTCGGCGATCTCGCTCGCCGAGGTGCTCGCGACCAGCGACGTGCCCGGGGGAGTCGTCAACGTGCTCACCGGCTCGCCCGCCGAGATCGCGCCGTGGCTCGCGTCGCACCCCGACGTGCACGCGCTCGACCTCGTCGGCGCCGGCGACCTCGACTGGATCGACCTGCAGATCGCGGCAGCCGAGACGCTCACGCGCGTTCTCCCTCCCGAGAACGGGACGGATGCTGCGGCCCCGAGCCTCGCCCGCATCACCGCGTTCACCGAGACCAAGACGGTCTGGCACCCCAAGAGCCTCGTGTAGAGATCACCCCGCCGGCGGGGGGGGCGCGGGCCCGGGGCCGCGCCGGCGGCCCCCCCCCGCGTCGGCCGGGGGGGGGGGGGGCCGGCCGGGCGCAAACC